>NZ_CP050831.1:0-308281 GCF_012113595.1 Bacteroides faecium | reverse complement strand
ATCATTAAGGTACCCGTACCGTAAACGGACACACGTAGTCGGGTTGAATATACTAAGGCGCTTGAGTGATTCACGGTTAAGGAACTAGGCAAATTGACCCTGTAACTTCGGGATAAAGGGTCCCTACGGCAACGTAGGGCGCAGAGAATAGGTCCAGGCAACTGTTTAACAAAAACACAGGGCTGTGCAAAATTGAAAGATTCGGTATACAGCCTGACACCTGCCCGGTGCTGGAAGGTTAAGAGGAGATGTCATCGCAAGAGAAGCATTGAATTGAAGCCCCAGTAAACGGCGGCCGTAACTATAACGGTCCTAAGGTAGCGAAATTCCTTGTCGGGTAAGTTCCGACCTGCACGAATGGTGTAATGATCTGGACACTGTCTCAACCGTGAGCTCAGTGAAATTGTAGTATCGGTGAAGATGCCGATTACCCGCGATGGGACGAAAAGACCCCGTGAACCTTTACTATAGCTTAACATTGAATTTGGGTAATTGATGTGTAGGATAGGCCGGAGACTTTGAAGCAGGTACGCCAGTATTTGTGGAGTCGCTGTTGAAATACGGCCCTTTGATTATTTGAGTTCTAACCCGTAGATGCGGGGACACTGTTTGGTGGGTAGTTTGACTGGGGTGGTCGCCTCCAAAAGTGTAACGGAGGCTTCTAAAGGTGCCCTCAGGACGATTGGTAACCGTCCGTAGAGTGTAATGGCATAAGGGCGCTTGACTGGGAGACATACAAGTCGATCAGGTAGGAAACTAGAGCATAGTGATCCGGTGTTTCCGTATGGAAGGGACATCGCTCAAAGGATAAAAGGTACTCCGGGGATAACAGGCTGATCCCTCCCAAGAGCTCATATCGACGGAGGGGTTTGGCACCTCGATGTCGGCTCGTCACATCCTGGGGCTGGAGAAGGTCCCAAGGGTTGGGCTGTTCGCCCATTAAAGTGGCACGCGAGCTGGGTTCAGAACGTCGTGAGACAGTTCGGTCTCTATCTATCGTGGGCGTATGAAATTTGCGTGGCTCTGACACTAGTACGAGAGGACCGTGTTGGACTGACCGCTGGTTTACCAGTTGTGCCGCCAGGTGCATCGCTGGGTATCTAAGTCGGGATTGGATAAGTGCTGAAAGCATCTAAGTACGAAGCCAGCCACAAGATTAGATTTCTTAGGGTCGTCAAAGACGATGACGTTGATAGGATGCAGGTGTAAAGGTGGTAACATCATAGCCGAGCATTACTAATTGCCCGTTCACTTTCTTTCGGACTTGTACGGGGCGCGATATATACGTTTAGCTATTGCTAATTTTACTTTTTCATCATGTCATAACCTTATTTAGGTGGTTATAGCACGAGGGTTCCACCTCTTCCCATTCCGAACAGAGAAGTTAAGCCTCGTCACGCCGATGGTACTGCGTAACAGTGGGAGAGTAGGTAGCCGCCATTTTTGAAGAAGCCCCTTGATTCATTAACGAATCAAGGGGCTTTCTGTATTTATACACTTCATGGTTCGCTAGATATACTTCGTATTTTCCTCTATATACTTTGTATTAGCACTGTTATGAATATATTTTTTAGACGCGGATGACACGGATTACGCGGATTATTTTATTGCGCAGCCTATTAAAATCCGTGTAATCCGCGTCATCCGCGTCAAAAGATATACCACAATAATTTATTCATTTCTGTACCGTATAACTTCTATATAACTTTTCAAAATAGCATAACCCTTCCAAAATGGTAGGGTATTTCTTTCCTTCTTATAACTATCTCTTCTTTTTATTATATTGTAAATCAATTCTTTACATCTATTTCCCATTTTCTGGCACACCTTTGGCATTATATCCGGCAAATAATTAGAATTATTAATCCATTTAAAAAGGTAAAAACATGGGAATAACATTATCATTTATTTTCTGCCTGTTGAGCGGCTTCGCTTGCTTTTGGCTATTTTGGAAATGTATAGATTGGTTTGAGAATATTTAAAAGAAAAGGAGAATTGACTTATGTACACAACACTATTTGTATTAGGCATTGTAATCTTCGGTTATTTGATGTATGTGCTCATCAAACCCGAAAAGTTTTAAGTTATACACAGTTTAAGGTAAAAGTATGAATACAGAAATTTTAGGTGTAGTTGCGCAGATTGCCTTGATGGTAATCCTTGCTTATCCACTGGGAAAATATATAGCCAAAGTCTACAAAGGAGAAAAGACTTGGTCGGATTTTATGGCTCCTATTGAAAGGGTGATTTACAAAGTATGTGGAATCAACCCTAATGAAGAAATGAACTGGAAGCAGTTCTTGAAAGCCCTGTTAATATTAAATGCTTTTTGGTTCTTTTGGGGGATGGTATTATTGGTTTCGCAAGGATGGTTACCTCTCAACCCGGATGGCAACGGACCACAGTCGCCGGACCAGGCATTCAATACATGTATCAGCTTTATGGTCAACTGTAACTTGCAGCATTATAGCGGTGAAAGCGGATTGACTTATTTTACACAATTGTTCGTTATCATGCTCTTCCAGTTTATTACTGCTGCAACAGGTATGGCGGCCATGGCAGGAATAATGAAGAGTATCGCCGCAAAGACGACAAAAACAATCGGTAACTTCTGGCAGTTCCTCGTAGTAAGTTGTACACGTATCTTGTTGCCGCTTTCTTTGATTGTAGGTTTTATCTTGATTCTTCAGGGAATGCCGATGGGATTTGACGGAAAGATGCAAGTAACCACTCTTGAAGGGCAGGAACAAATGATTTCTCAGGGACCTACGGCTGCAATTGTTCCTATTAAACAATTGGGTACGAACGGCGGCGGCTACTTCGGTGTAAACTCATCTCATCCGTTGGAAAATCCGACTTATCTTACGAATATGGTAGAGTGTTGGTCGATTCTCATTATTCCGATGGCGATGGTACTTGCGCTGGGCTTCTATACACGAAGAAGAAAATTGGGATATACTATTTTCGGAGTGATGCTTTTTGCCTATTTGGCAGGTGTCTGTATTAATGTGAATCAGGAGATGGGCGGCAATCCTCGTATTGATGCAATGGGAATCAGTCAGGATAATGGTGCGATGGAAGGAAAAGAAGTGCGGTTGGGAGCCGGAGCAACGGCTTTGTGGAGTGTGACTACTACTGTAACTTCCAATGGTTCAGTGAATGGTATGCATGATTCTACCATGCCGCTGTCAGGAATGGTTGAAATGCTGAATATGCAGATTAATACCTGGTTTGGCGGTGTCGGTGTAGGATGGATGAATTATTATACCTTTATCATTATAGCCGTCTTTATCAGTGGGCTGATGGTAGGGCGTACACCGGAATTTCTCGGAAAGAAAGTGGAAGCCCGCGAAATGAAAATCGCTACGATTGTCGCTTTGCTCCATCCGTTTGTAATATTGGTATTTACCGCTTTATCGTCTTATCTCTATACGCATCATCCCGATTTTGTACAAAGTGAGGGTGGTTGGCTGAACAACTTAGGTTTTCATGGATTGAGCGAGCAGCTTTATGAATATACTTCTTGTGCCGCTAATAACGGTTCGGGCTTTGAAGGCTTGGGAGACAATACGTATTTCTGGAATTATACTTGTGGTATTGTGTTGATTCTAAGTCGCTTTATACCTATCATCGGACAGGTTGCCATTGCCGGTTTGCTGGCTCAAAAGAAATTTATACCGGAAAGTGCCGGAACGTTGAAGACAGATACAGTGACTTTTGGAGTGATGACTTTTGCAGTTATCTTCATTATTGCCGCCCTGTCGTTCTTCCCGGTACACGCATTGAGTACGATTGCTGAACATTTAAGTTTGTAATTCTGAATTAGAGAAGATATGAAAAATAATAAATCAGCTTCTTTGTTTCCAAAGGAGCAAGTTATAGAAAGTCTGAAACAATCGTTCGTGAAACTGAATCCGCGAATGATGATAAAGAATCCGATTATGTTTACGGTAGAACTGGCTACGGCGGTGATGCTGTTCGTTACGCTCTACTCTATCGTAAATCCCTCGCAGGGGGCATTCGGTTATAACATTGCTGTATTTTTTATCCTGTTCATCACTTTGTTGTTTGCCAATTTTGCTGAAGCCATCGCCGAAGCGCGTGGTAAGGCACAAGCCGACAGCTTACGCAAGACTCGTGAAGAGACTCCGGCGAAGAAGGTGGAAGGAAGTAAAATCAGTATCGTAAGTTCTTCACAACTGAAGAAAGGCGATGTGTTTGTTTGCGAAGCCGGAGACGTAATCCCTTCGGATGGTGAAATCATCGAGGGGTTGGCTTCTATCGACGAGAGTGCCATCACCGGCGAATCCGCTCCGGTGATTCGTGAAGCAGGGGGAGACAAGAGTTCTGTTACGGGGGGTACGAAAGTGCTGTCCGACCATATAAAAGTAATGGTGACTACGCAGCCGGGAGAAAGTTTTCTGGATAAGATGATTGCATTGGTGGAAGGTGCATCCCGTCAGAAAACACCGAATGAGATAGCATTGACTATTCTGTTGGCAGGTTTCACACTCGTTTTCGTCATTGTGTGTGTGACGTTGAAGCCGTTTGCCGATTATAGCAATACTGTCATCACCATTGCTTCTTTGATATCTCTGTTTGTGTGTCTGATTCCGACAACTATCGGTGGACTCCTTTCCGCCATCGGTATTGCCGGAATGGATCGCGCACTTCGTGCGAACGTAATCACTAAATCCGGTAAAGCGGTAGAGACTGCTGGGGATATTGACACATTGCTGCTTGATAAAACGGGTACAATCACTATCGGTAACCGTAAAGCAACCCGTTTCCATACGGCTCCGAGTATCGAACTGCATGACTTTGTGGAAACCTGCCTGCTTTCTTCCCTCTCGGACGAAACGCCGGAAGGAAAATCAATCGTAGAACTGGGACGCGAATCGGGCATCCGTATGCGTAGCCTGAATACGGCAGGTGCACACATGATTAAGTTTACGGCGGAAACCAAATGTTCCGGTGTCAATTTGGCCGATGGCACTCAAATCCGTAAAGGTGCTTTCGATGCTATCCGTAAGATGGTGGAGAGTGCCGGAAATAAGTTCCCGAAGGAAGTGGAAGAGGTGATTTCTGCTATTTCAAACAACGGTGGTACTCCGCTGGTGGTGTGTGTAAATCATAAAGTAGTGGGTGTTATCGAATTGCAGGATATTATCAAACCGGGTATTCAGGAACGTTTCGAACGTCTGCGCAAGATGGGAGTGAAGACGGTGATGGTGACCGGTGACAACCCGCTGACTGCCAAATATATTGCAGAAAAAGCCGGAGTCGATGATTTTATCGCCGAAGCGAAGCCGGAAGATAAGATGGAATATATCAAGAAGGAACAGCAGGCGGGCAAACTGGTAGCAATGATGGGCGACGGTACGAATGATGCTCCGGCTTTGGCACAGGCCAATGTAGGAGTAGCTATGAACAGCGGTACGCAAGCTGCCAAGGAAGCTGGTAATATGGTCGATTTGGATAATGACCCGACGAAGCTGATTGAGATTGTGGAAATCGGCAAGCAGTTGTTAATGACGCGCGGCACACTGACTACATTTTCTATCGCCAATGATGTGGCTAAGTATTTCGCCATCGTCCCGGCCTTGTTTATGGTTGCCATTCCCGAATTGGCTGCTCTGAATATCATGCACTTGCACAGTCCTGAAAGTGCGATTCTTTCGGCCGTTATCTTTAACGCGATAATCATTCCGATTCTGATTCCGTTGGCTTTGAAGGGCGTGCAATACAAGCCGATAGGTGCAAGTGCCTTGCTGCGCCGCAATCTGTTGATTTACGGTGTGGGCGGCGTGATTGTTCCTTTTGTCGGAATCAAATTGATTGATTTATTGGTAGGTTTATTCTTTTAATAAAAAAACGATAGCAATGAAAACTTTATTGAAGTCATTAAAAATAACACTTGTTTTCTGTGTCTTTTTCTCTGTGTTCTATATCCTTGTTCTGTGGCTGTTTGCCCAGGTGGCAGGGCCTAATAAGGGAAATGCCGAAGTGGTTACATTGGACGGCAAAGTTGTGGGGGCTGCCAATGTCGGCCAGATGTTTACAAAGGATATTTATTTTTGGGGACGCCCTTCCTGTGCGGGCGACGGATATGATGCTACCAGCTCATCGGGTAGTAATAAGGGGGTGACGAATCCCGAATATCTGTCCGAAGTGGAAGCGCGTATAGATACTTTTCTGGTGCATCATCCTTATCTGAGCCGCCGGGAAGTGCCCGCCGAAATGGTAACGGCTAGTGCTTCCGGACTTGACCCGGATATAACTCCCGAATGTGCTTATGTACAAGTGAAGCGGGTGGCGCAGGCACGCGGGCTGACAGAGCACCAGGTGAAAGAGATTGTTGACAAGAGTGTGGAGAAACCATTTCTAGGTCTTTTTGGAACAGAGAAAGTGAATGTGCTGAAACTGAATATTGCACTTGAAGAAAGACATTGATAAGTGATGAACCATGAGCAGCGTTCCTGACCGAATCGTCCGGGTGCATTTCCGGCGATTCAAATAAAAACAGGGATGGACAGGGCGCTGCTCTTTTCTTAGAAACATAAAATAGAATTAGAAAAAAGAGTATGAAGAATTATTTAAGCAAAAAGTATTTTTCAGGAGCAGCCGTTGTGGCAGCTATATGTATGTTGACGGCAAATACGGCAAAAGCGCAAGAATTTACTGTACAGGGGGATATTGTCAGTTCCTATGTTTGGAGAGGGTATTATCAGGGCGGTGGTGCTGCCTTCCAGCCGACTTTAGGATTCGGTATCGGTAATTTCTATATCGGTGCCTGGGGTTCTACCAATTTCAATGGTGGTAAGAAAGAGCTGGATTTATCCGCTTCCTATACCTTCGGGGAGAATGGTCCCACGCTTTCTTTGACCGATTATTGGTGGAAAGGGGAAGCGGCTCCGTCAGATGAAAGGAATAAATATTTCAACTACAACGCGCACGAAACGAATCACTTCTTTGAAGCCGGATTATCTTATACCTTGCCGATAGAAAGATTCCCGTTATCTGTTGCCTGGTACACCATGTTTGCAGGTGCCGACAAGAGGTATGACGCGGAAGGGGAAGAGAAGAACAATTATTCTTCTTATGTCGAACTGAACTATCCGTTTGTGGTGAAATCCTGCAATCTGAATCTGACCTGTGGATTTTTACCTTATCAGACGAATACAATTTATAATCTTTCTAACAGTGGCTTCGCTGTCACGAACATAGCTTTAAAGGCCATGAAAGATATAAAGATTAACGATAAATTTTCATTACCTGTATTTGTCCAGGGTATTTGGAATCCACGATATGAAGATGTATATCTTGTATTTGGCCTGACTTTAAGGCCTTGAATTAAACTCATGAATTTTTAGTGTGTAGAGAACCCGTGGGAGTCGTGAAGATTGCCACGGGTTAGAATATAAAAAACAGATTAAAAAAATGGATGATAGAGAACAAAGTGTACAACATTTCCTCGATTTGATAAAAAAATCGCACCGGGGGAAGTTCAAGATTTACATCGGAATGATAGCCGGTGTAGGCAAGTCGTATCGTATGCTTCAGGAAGCGCATGAATTGTTGGAGAATGGGGTGGACGTTCAAATCGGCTATGTCGAAACTCATGGACGAGCCGGGACGGAAGCATTGCTGGAAGGATTACCTGTCATCCCACGGCGCAAAATCTTCTACAAGGGAAAGGAACTGGAAGAAATGGATCTGGACACAATCATCCGCGTGCATCCTGAAATCGTGATTGTGGACGAACTGGCACATACGAATGTGGAAGGAAGCCTGAATGAAAAACGGTGGCAGGACGTTATGGCTTTGCTGGACGAGGGTATCAACGTGATTTCGGCAATCAATATCCAGCACATCGAAAGTGTGAACGAAGAGGTGCAGGAGATTACGGGTATCGAGGTGAAAGAACGGGTGCCGGACAGCGTGCTTCAGGAAGCGGACGAAGTAGTGAATATCGACTTGACTGCCGAGGAACTGATTTCCCGCTTGAAAGCGGGAAAGATATATCGCCCGGAAAAGATTCTGATGGCGTTGAATAACTTCTTCCGCACGGAGAATATTCTTCAATTGCGGGAACTGGCGTTGAAGGAAGTGGCGCTACGGGTGGAGAAGAAGGTGGAAAATGAGGTGGTGATGGGAGTTGCCGTCGGTCTGCGGCATGAGAAGTTTATGGCTTGTATCAGCAGCCATGAAAGGACGCCCCGGCGGATTATCAGAAAGGCGGCGAAGTTGGCAACGCGGTATAATACTACTTTTATCGCCTTGTATGTCCAGACACCGAAAGAGAGCATGGACAGGATTGACCTGGCGCGTCAGCGTTATCTGCTGAATCATTTCAAACTGGTGGCAGAGCTTGGTGGGGAAGTGGTTCAGGTGCAGTCGAAGGATATTTTGGGGAGTATCGTCAAGGTTTGCAGGGAGAAGCAAATATCGACGGTCTGTATGGGAACTCCCAATCTGAGCTTGCCGTATGCCATCTGTTCTATACTGGGATACAGAAAGTTTTTAAATAATTTGTCGCAAGCTAATGTAGATTTGATTATACTTGCATAATATTAATCGCATGAACATTATGAATATTAAAACGAAACTGATTCTTGGCATCGGGATGCTGGCGGGAATGATTATTTTGCTGGTAACCCTTTCGGTTATTAATCTTCAAATTCTGACGGCAACGGAACCGGATAGCCCTGCTGCCATGCCCGGACTGGAACGTGCGTTACTATGGATTTCCATTACCGGCGGTATCTGTATCTTAACGGGACTTGCATTGCTCTATTGGCTTCCCCGCACCATCAGCAAACCGATTAAGGAACTGAAAGAGGGAATTCTTGAGATAGCCGATCATAATTATGAGAAGCGTCTGAATATGAGCGGTAATGAAGAGTTCCGTGAGGTAGCCGATAGCTTTAACCGGATGGCGGAACGCTTGGCTGAATACCGTGCCAGCACCTTGTCGGACATTCTTTCCGCGAAGAAATTCATAGAAGCGATTGTGAACAGTATAGACGATCCCGTCATCGGCTTGAATATGGAACGCGAAATTTTGTTTGTTAATGAGGAAGCCCTGAATGTGATGAACTTGAAACGTGAGAATGTAATCCGCAAATCGGCGGAAGAACTTGCCTTGAAGAACGATCTTCTCCGTCGTTTGATTCGCGAACTGGTGACGCCAAGCGAACAGAAAGAGCCTTTGAAGATATATGCGGATAATAAAGAGAGTTATTTTAAAGCGTCTTACGTTCCTATCATCAATACGGAAGCCGGGAAGGACGAACCGCGTAAACTGGGCGATGTCATATTACTGAAAAATATAACGGAGTTCAAGGAACTGGACTCAGCCAAGACTACCTTTATCTCCACCATCTCCCATGAACTGAAAACCCCGATTTCCGCTATCATGATGAGCCTTCAACTGTTGGAAGACAAGCGTGTAGGCGAATTGAACGAGGAACAGGAACAACTCTCAAAGAGCATCAAGGAGAGCAGCGAACGGTTACTTAGCATCACTGGCGAACTGCTGAACATGACTCAGGTGGAAGCCGGCAAACTGCAAATGATGCCGAAAATAACGAAACCGATTGAACTGATAGAATATGCCATCAAAGCCAACCAGGTGCAAGCGGATAAATTCAATATTCAAATCGAAGTGGAATATCCCGAAGAGAAAATAGGAAAGCTCTTCGTAGACAGCGAAAAGATTGCCTGGGTATTGACTAACTTATTAAGCAACGCCATCCGCTACTCCAAAGAAAACGGGCATGTTGTCATCGGAGCCAGACAGGAAGATACTGTCATCGAATTATATGTTCAGGACTTCGGCAAAGGTATCGACCCGCGCTATCACAAAAGCATCTTCGACCGTTATTTCCGTGTCCCCGGAACGAAAGTGCAGGGAAGCGGGCTCGGGCTGTCTATTTCGAGGGATTTTGTGGAAGCCCACGGTGGCACGTTGACGGTGGAAAGCGAACTGGGAAAGGGAAGCCGGTTTGTGATACGGTTGAAGGCGTAAGGTGAAACGCGTCGTTGGTGGTTTTATAAGAATAATAGGATAAAGGCTTTGTCTCCCAGTTCTTTTTTAAGAATCTGCTTGGCTCGCCGTTTATAGGCTTTTATCGCATCTTCCGTTGTGTCCATTGACAAGGCAATCTTGGCAATGGACTCTCCTTCCATGCTTTTGAGCATTACTTCCTTGTAATGTTCGGGCAATAAATCTATCGTTTGGTATAACTGTGAGATAACCTCTTCGTCAAGAATATATTCCTCGCCCGGCTCGACGGATTGCTCGACTTTATATTTCTCGAACTGCTGGTTGGTGCGTATTACGTTCAGGCACTTATTCTGAATACTGGTATATAGGTACGATTTCAAAGAGAGAATAGTATCAAAACTCTGTTTATTGTTCCAGATAGTCAGAAAAGTGTCTTGCACAATATCCTCTGCGAATTCAACTCCTATCATTTTCTCCGCAATACGCAATAAGGGCTTATAATAAGTGATGAAAAGCGCCCGGAATCCTTCAGGGAAGTCTGCCGCTATTTTTGAAATGATTACTTCATCGGGGTTAAGTCTTGCCATCTTTAAGTAAAAACCTTCTGTTATATCATACAGTGTTTATTCTCTTTTTTGCAAAGGTATAAGTATTATCCAACTTTGAACAAAATACATAAAAAATATTTTGATTCTATTCAAAAAAAAAGAAGTTACCGTTTTTTTTTGAAATAATGCGCCACTTTTCTTTCTCTTGTGTGTCTTTATTTATAGAAAGGAGACAAAATAATGAACAATCGTCATATTATTCATATCGCAGCATTAATCAGAAAAAGTATTTCGGGCGAAATTACTTTGGAAGAAAAGAGGCAGTTGGAAGACTGGTTGAATGAGTCTGCACGCCATCGTGAGCTGTTTGATAAATATAATAATCCTGATTTCCTGTCATCAATAGACTTTGGAAAAGATATGGTGGAATCTCAGGAAGCATATTCAAACTTTATGCAGCGCCTGAAACCTGCGAAACCGGTGCGTCGTATCGTCTGGAATAGATATGTTGCCGCAGCCGCATTGATAGCTTTTGTATGCGCGTCTGCCATATTCGTATATATGTATGACGGTGAAAAGCCACATTCTCCTTCGGAACTTGCTGTTGTAGACGTCCGACAAACGGATACCGTTCCGGCGGATTCGACAGACATACTCCTTATAACTGCCAGTGGAGAGAAAATTCCGGTGCAGAGTTCTCAAAAGATGTTGTCCGTGTCATCCGGGACTATAAGAATAGACGAACAGCCTATTGAAGAATATGCACAAATGAAGACCGCTCCTGCCGAAGTAGTATATAATACATTGAAGATATTGCGGGGAAAAAGATTCAAGATGCAGTTGAGTGACGGAACTCTCGTCTGGCTCAATGCAGATTCGGAAATCACCTTCCCAAGCAACTTTGACGAAAAAGAAAGAAAGGTATTGGCGAAAGGCGAACTCTTTTTTGATGTAACCGAAAACAAGTCGCAACCATTCATAGTGGAAACTCCTACCGGAAATATCCGTGTTTTAGGAACTGCTTTCAATATACATTGTTATGAGGATGAGGTGCCTATGACCACGTTGGTTCGCGGAAAGATAGCCTACTCTCTAGGGAAAGAATCAGTTATCCTGGCTCCCGGACAACAATGCAGGGTGGAAGATAATAAATTGTCTGTAAGAGAAGTGGACACCTACGAATATGTATCATGGATAGACGAAGTCCTTGTCTTTAAAGATAAGGAACTTGACGAAATACTGAGTACATTGAGCCGTTTGTATGATGTCGATATTTATTACGAAAATCCGGAACTGAAACGATTGCCGTTCACCGGTTCTTTCAAACAATATGAGCACTTGGATAAAATAATCCGAATGATAGAGGATTGTGGACTCATACGTATAAAACAGGATGGAAAGACGCTGACAATCAGTAAATAAACAGATAAGCAATCTTTTTACCATGCGATAAAACATCGTGTGGCGGGGACTAATATTCACTAAAAATAATACATTATGAAAATTTACTATCGAAACACCAACAAATGCAGGGACAACACCCGGGTTGAAATCTCTATGAAATTTACCAATTTCTTGTGCGATAAACACTATGAACTCACTATCATAAAACTGTAAATGAATATGAGCAATAAAATATCTTATGGTTTGAAATATCTGATAATAACCTTATTATTGTTCTGCAATGCTCCTTGGACAGCGGCGCAGCAACCTGCCCGGAAGGTGACCTTGAATTTGGAGAACGTATCTTTTGAAAATTGCCTGAAGGCAATAGAGAGACAAACACATTATACTTTCCTGTATAGGAAGGACTTGATAAATTTGTCAAAACCGGTCAGTTTCTCATGTAAGGATGAAGCTTTGACTGCCGTACTGGATAGTTTGCTTCCTTCACAAAATATTGCTTACCGGATTCAGGATCTTACTATCGTACTGACTCCCAAACAGGTAAGAAGCAAAAAGACCCCGACTCTTATACAGGGAAATATTGTCGATGAGAATAAAGAGCCGGTAATAGGTGCTTCTATCAAGATAAAAGGAACTACGCAGGGGACTATTACTGATATTGACGGAAACTTCAGCTTTGAAGCCTCTCTGGATGATAAGGTGATAATCTCTTATGTCGGATTGGAAACAATCGAACGGAAGATTGGCACGAAAGTCATGAATATCGTAATGAAGGATGATGCCGTGAGTCTTGGCGACGTGGTAGTCACAGGCTATCAGAAGATAAATCGCAAAATGTTCACCGGTTCTGCTTCAAAGGTCAATGCGGACGAAACTGTATTAAAGGGAAATCCCGATGTGACCAACTCCTTGCAAGGAAAAGTGGCAGGTGTGCAAATCACTAATGTTTCGAGCACTTTCGGTGCAAGCCCCGTACTTACTATCCGTGGAAACTCTTCTATCAACGGAACTAATAAGCCCCTGTGGGTAGTGGACGGCGTGATTCTGGAAGACTTGATGAGCGTAAGTGCTGAAGAACTGACATCCGGTAATCTTTCTACGTTATTGAGCTCGGGCGTGGCAGGTCTGAATCCCGAAGATATTGAAAGTTTCGAAATCCTGAAAGACGTATCCGCCACTTCTCTGTATGGTGCGCAAGCTATGAATGGAGTGATTGTCATCACTACCAAACAGGGCAAGAAAGACCGGTTGACTATCAACTATACCGGTAGTATCGCCTTGAAAGAGAAACCCGATTACCGTAATTTCAACATTATGAACTCCGATGATGAAATGTCAATCTATAAGGAGTTGGAACGTAAGGGTTGGATTGACATTACTACGGTGGCCCGCAGCGAAAACTTCGGTGCTATGGGGAAAATGTTTGATGAAATAACAAGGAAGAATATCAATTGGGGGCCGAATGGTTCTTTGAACGAAGATTTTCTGTCGGCTTATGCCAACAGTAATACAGACTGGTTCAATACCTTGTTTCATAATTCGCTGGTCAATCAGCATTCACTGAGCATATCCGGTGGTGGGGACAAGACTACTTTCTATGCTTCCCTGAGTTACTATACCGACAATGGAATGGCAGTCTCCTCTGATAAGGTGAACCGCTATACCGCTTCATTGCGCGGAACTTTCGCTGTATCTCCCAAACTGAATATAGGCTTGAAATTGTCTGCCAATATCCGTGACCAGAGAGTACCGGGAACGAAAGACCGTAACTTTGACACCTCTACGGGAGAATTCACCCGCGACTTTGACATCAACCCTTTCAACTATGCGCTCAACACCAGTCGTAGTATGCGTGCGTATGATTCAAACGGGAATCTTGAGTTTTTCCGCCGGAGCTTTGCTGATTTTAATATCTTGCATGAACTTCGTCACAATTTTGTTGACCTCACAGTGAAAGATATATCCACACAAATGGATTTGGAATACAAACCTCTGAAAGTACTGACCCTGAAAGGCTCTTTCCAATACCGTTCGGCAAATACATTGAGAGAACATAAAATCCATGAGTTCTCCAACCAGGCCGAGGCTTACAGGGCTGACTACTCACAAGCTATCATTGACAACAATCGTTTCCTGTTCCAAAATCCTTCTTTGCCTACCGCCAATCCGTATAGCATCCTGCCTGAAGGTGGATTCTACAATACCAATGAAGCGGATTTACGACATACTTACTTCAGAGCAACGGCGGACTACTCGCCGAAGTTAGGCTTGGATCATGTCGTGAATTTCTTTGCCGGATTTGAAGTCAATAAGGTGGACAGAAAAATGAGGCTGAACGAAGGCTGGGGATACCTATGGGATAAGGGCGGTGTCGTTGTGACTCATCCCGACCTGACTTATTATCTGAAAGAACAGGGGGAAGTCTATTATGATTATGCTGAAGGACGGGACAGAAGAATCTCTTCATTCATCAATTCCGCTTATTCCTTCAAAGGCAAATATATTGTAAACGCCGGATTCCGCTATGACGGCTCGAACCAGTTGGGTAGTTCGAGAGAAGCCCGCTACCTGCCTTCGTGGAATGTCAGCGCGGCATGGAATATGCACGATGAAGCCTTTATGAAAGGAATTTCGGAAGTGGTGAATACCCTGAAACCTAAAATCTCTTATGGTTATAACGGTATCATGGGGCCTTCTACTAGTGCGGAACTGGCTATTTATGCCAAACAAACGTTACGTCCTTCCGACAATGAAGTGTACAACGTCATAGAAGGCCTTAAAAACAAAGACCTCACTTGGGAGAAAATGTACGAGCTGAACCTTGGTTTCGAGGCCGGACTTTTCAACAATAGGATTATGATGGACTTTGCACACTATCGTCGTAAATCCATCGACTTGATTGATTATGTCAATACAGCCGGAATTGGCGGTCAGTCTATCAAACTCGGAAATATCGGCAACATGAAATCTTACGGTTTTGAATTTGCCATCAATTCAGTTAACATAAGTACGAAAGACTTTGACTGGAAAACGAGCCTGAACATCAACTTCCATAAGAGTAAGATTACCAAATTAAACAATTTCTCAAGAATGTCCACTGCCATTGCAAATACCGGTACGGCTATGTTGGGTTATCCTCAAAGAGGGTTATTCTCCGTTCGCTTTGCGGGGCTCGATGGTGAAGGTATCCCTACTTTCTACGGGGCAAACAATGAAATCGTTTATGATATGAATCTTCAGTCGCGCAACGATGTCGATAAAATACTGAAGTACGAAGGCCCGTTGGAACCTAAAGGTTATGGTGGCCTGACCAACACTTTCCGTTATAAAGACTGGACATTATCCTTCGGATTTGTTTATAAGTACGGTAATGTCATCCGTCTGGACGATGAGTTTTATCCGTTCTACGACGACTTCTCTTCTTTTCCGAAAGAGCTGAAAAACCGCTGGATTATGCCGGGCGACGAGAACCGGACTTCTGTTCCCGCCATTTTGGATAAACGGACTTATGACCGTATCGAAGGAAAATATACGTATCAAATGTATAACAAGAGCACCGAAAGAGTGGCGAAAGGTGATTTTATCCGTCTCAAAGACCTGAGCATCGGTTACCGATTCCCGAAAGAATGGCTCACAGGCACTTGCATACACAATGTGAACCTGTCGTTCCAGGCAACCAACCTGTGGCTTCTATACTCTGACAGCAAGTTGAACGGCATCGACCCCGAATTTTATCTTTCGGGCGGAGTATCTTCACCGGTATCGCGGATGTATACTTTTACAGTAAACTTAACCTTTTAAATAATAAACTCATGAAGTATTTATATATAAAAATAGCGGTCGTACTATCTGCTGTGGTGGCTCTTTCTTCGTGTGACTCCTTTCTGGATGAAACTCCCGATAACCGATTGCGCCTGAACAGCTACGAGACAATAGCGGAACTCGTTACCAATGCTTATCCCGAAGGAAGCGGCGTTTTCATGGAATGGATGAGCGACAATGTAGGGGCCGACCCTAAAAACATACAGCGTTCTGAAATGACACAGGCATACAACTGGCAGGACGTAGAACAGGAAGGGCAGGATACTCCTTCGTTCTACTGGAGCGGCAACTATAAAGCGATAGCACATGCCAATCAAGCCCTGGAGGCTTTGGAAGAAGTGAAAGAAAACAATCCCGGCTATAAGGACGCAATCCGTGGGGAAGCTTTGGCCTGCCGTGCTTTCGCGCATTTTATGCTGGTCAGTACCTTTGCAAAGAGTTACGACCCTGCAACAGCCGCGTCTGACAAAGGGATTGTCATAATGACGAAACCGGAAGAAAACCTGCTGGCTACCTACGAACGCAGTTCCGTACAGGAAGTTTACGACTTTGTAGAAAAAGACCTGCTCGAAGCCATCGAACTCATATCCGACCAGTATTATAAGAACTCCGGAAAGTACCACTTTAACCGTGCGGCATTGATGGCTTTCGCTTCGCGTTTTTTCCTTTTCAAGAAAGACTATGAAAAGGTCGAAAAGTACGCGACCGAACTTTTGGGTAACGACTATAATCCGCAGATGATACGTGATTACACGCAAGTCTATACCGGCACAACTTCCGAAATGATGGGACGAAAGTTTACGGCAGCTACTTTGCCGTCCAATTTGTTACTGATTCGTAAAGATGTACTCTATGGCTATAAGGGGTATGCGGGCTACCGCTTCAATCAGGATGTGTATAACAGTCTGGTGTTGTCGCAGAGAGATTTGCGGTTCTCCGTATCTTACAGCTATGGCGGAACTTCTTCATTTCTTCCCAAGTTCCAAAGGGATCTGATACGCAAGACTTCCCTGACGTCCTCTTCGGGGTATCCTTATGTCATCGAAGTTGCTTTCAGAGGTGAAGAAGTCTTTTTCAACCGTCTTGAAGCCTGGGCAATGATGGGAACAACCAAGTTGTCGCAATTTGAAAGCCAGTTCAGCAGATACCTGAAGGCCGTTTATGCCGGAACAGTGGATTATCCTATTCTATATCAGAATTACCAGCGATTCTATCCGGGAGTACCCGCAAACGAACTGCGTCTTAAAATGGTACTCGACGAGAAGCGTCGTGAGTTTGTGGAAGAAGGACTCAGGTGGTTTGACATTTGTCGTCATAAGTTGAGCGTCACGCATACTGACATAGCGGGGGGCACCCGTATTTTGCAACCCGATGATTCGAGGAAGGTTATTCAGATTCCCGAATCGGCGATTATCTATGGCGACTTGCAGCCTAATGAAAGAAAAAACATTTCCGAACCGGAAGCTCATTTAGTAATTCGTAACTAACATGCATATGAAAAGAAGTATATTATATATTTGTTGTTTGTCGCTCTGCTGTTTTATGTCGTGTTCCGATGACGAAAGTACGAACTATGTCCCCGAATCGAAAGAATTATCGACAGATGAAATCGATGTTTATTTTCAGGAGAACTTTCAGGAGAAATATGGCTCTACCGTTCGCTGGCAGTGGATTGATAAATATGTCGATATTAATTATATCGTCGCGCCGGCTATGCGCAAAGTGCTTATCCCGACAGGAGAAATGATTCGCCGTTTCTGGATAGAACCGTTTATTCTTGAATCGAAGGCGAGTGGCGAGTTTATCCGCAAGCATTTCCCGCCGGAGATTGTGTGCGTGGGCTCGGAACTGCGAAATGCCGACGGCACACGTACACTGGGTTATGCCGATGCCGGAGTACGCATTACCCTTACGGAACTGAATTATTTCGACCTGACAAACAGGGAATGGGTGATTCAGCAGTTGCATACCATGCATCATGAATTTTCGCACATCATCCATCAGACCTACAAGATGCCTAACGGTTTCAATAAAATCACCGAGGATACTTATACCGGGCAGGCATGGAAAGATATAAATACAAATGCGCAGGCCGAACTGATAGAAAAGGGCATCAGTTCTCCTACCACCCATGAGATAGATTCCGTAGCCCAAAATATGGCGATTCAGAGAGGAATGCTCACACCTTACGGAACTTCCTCGGAATTTGAGGATTTTGCAGAGTTCGTGTCGCTTTATTTATTGACGGAACCTGCCGTATTTGAGGAAACGTATATCGCGTCAGACCCCAAACGGACTTTCCTGGACGAAGGCAAAGCCAATATCGACAAGAAACTGGCTTTGGTGAAAGAGTATTACGTGAGTAACTTCTCGATAGACCTTACTCACTTGAGAGAAATCATCTTACAAAGGTTGAACGAAATAAACATGAAGTAAAATGAAGAATACAATGAAAAATATAATAGGTATTTTGTTACTTGCCGCAGGCTGTTACTCTTGTTCGGACAACGAGGTGGACAGCGTGTTCGACAAGACTCCCGAAGAAAGAATCGCGGCTGTGAAAGCAGAATACAAAAATATATTGGTTGAAGCGCCTCACGGTTGGAAAACCTATTTCGGAACCAGTGACAAATTGGGACGCTGGCTGATTCTCATGGATTTTGATGCCGATGGCAAGGTCACGATGAAATGTGATCCGGTCGACTATTATTATATAGGTGGTGTCAGTATTGAAGAGCCTGTGACGTATCGGGTCGATTACTCGCAGTTTCCCGAACTTGTATTCGAGTCTTTTTCGCAGTTCTCGGCTTGGAATGAGTTTTATGTAGATAGTGACGGTGACGGATATTTCGATAAATACGCCAGTCCCGAAACCCAGTTTATTTTTGATGCCTATCGGGATGGTAATCTCTATATGAAAGGAAAGACGAATATGGGAGTAGGAAAGAAACCGGAAGAGATAATGACTTTTGTTTTTGAACCGGCTTCGGAAGCGGACTGGACTCTCAATGGCATAGCCGACGTGAAGAAAGCGATAAACTACAACGAAAGTAAAGGTAAATATCAACGTTTGGAGTACAAAGGGGAGTTATTGGAAAGCCTGTTCCTTATCGACGCGGAATCGAGAGTGGTACTCTATATGTCAACGGAAATTGAGGGCAGCCAAATGCAGATTCTTCCTTTTTATATCACTCCGACGGGCTTTACACTCGTTTCGCCATTGAAGATAAAAGGCGTCGGGAATATACGGCAATTTGACGTGAGTCAGGATGGAACTGCCGTCACAGAGTCTACCCATCAGCAACTCCGCGTGGTATATACAGACAAAGTGCCGGCCGTGCAGCGGACTCCTTTCAGCATATTCGATAAACTTTATCTCGGTATTGAAGTCTACCACTCTACCGGTGACCCGATAGGACGCAACCTCAAAAAGTACTTCGATGACTTGCGACCGCCATATGCACCGATGGAACAGCACCTGAATGTGATTTACTTCGCTAAAAATATTGATAAGGATATGGGTAAGATTCCATTCAAATATGCGGAAGAGTTGACTATCATCTATGCCGACTCCGATCCAAGTTACTCGAGCAAGGACTTGTATGGCGACAATCCTACCTTTGTGCGCATCCCTGTTTCATTTGAAACATCTGCTGACAGAATGTGGATTATTTCATTGAAAGGCTCTGTTGAACAAGCGTTCCTGGACGCTTACCCCGATGATGCCGGGTATGCCAGAGACAAAGCGAAAGCAGCTCTACCTATGCTGTACAGATTGCTGAACGAGCGGGGATGGGGATTGTATGCGCAAGGTCTGGATACTAACAATCCAACCGTGAAAGTCGTTGACGAGGAAGATGTAGTGGGAAGTTTCTTTACTCTCTATCCGTATACGCAGACAGATGTAGATAGATAAATGTGGCACATCAGTAAAAAAGATAAAATATGAAGTATATAATATATAATTTGTGGATATTGATGTTTCTGTTTGCCTGTAGCGAATCGGAACAGGTGGAGTATTCAAAGCTCAGTGTCGGCTTTCAGAAAAGCAAGATTGATGTGGGCGAAAATACCGGTATACTTGAGATTCCCGTAGTCTTGTCGGGTGCTAATATGGATATGCCATTGCAAGTATCGGTTCAGGTGTCGGCAACCGATGGGGATGCCGTAGCGGGTGTTGACTATGAACTGATTGATACTCATCTGGCATTTGAAGTATGCGGACAGACTACATTGGAAGTCAAAATAATTGACAACGAAGAGGTGACGAATGACATCAAGACCTTTACGATAAGTCTTAAAGCTGACAATCCGGAAGTGAAATCCGAAATTTCCAGTATAAAAGTTTATATCATTAGTGATGATGTAGAGAAGGTTACCATGGCAGGGCATTACACACTTACAGTCCAAAGTTTTTTTGATGACAGCCAATTCTCATCTCTTCCGGGTGGGGTGGAAATAGTACAGGACTTGGATGACAGCAATAGGTATTACATGAAGAATATGGTCTTGGTTGCCGGAGATAATGTGTTGCCTTTAACACTGGCAGGTGATTTGTATTTTGTTGTTGGTAATGACGGGAATATATCAATACCCAGTCAGCAGAAAATTGGAGATTATGGAGCTGGCGAAGGATTTACCATTGGCCTGACGAGTGAAGGAGATCCAATCACTGACCCTATAAAAATAGAAAAGTCTGGTGACCGACTAGTCTTTAAAGTCGATGGATTTGCAGGTGCGTTCATTGATGATAATGACGAAATGGGTCTTTATTATGCCTTGAAAAATATAATTCTTGAGAAAGTAAACCATTAACGAATTCAGAAATATGAGATATAAAATTCTAAGATTAGCATCAGTGGCTTTCGCTATTCTATTGGTGGCGTGCCATGAACAAAGTGAATATCTTTTTGGAGCAGACTTCCCTTTGGTAGAGATAAGTGCCGATGCTGAAAATGAGGGTAACTTTACTCCGGAAGCTCAAACCGGTTATGGACTGCTCCGTTCCAACGCGCGTTGGAAAGCGGAGAGCCTGTCCGAATGGCTGACGTGTAATACGGTCACCGGAGAATATAATGATACGATTTATTTTTCCATCTCTGAGAATAAGGGAGATACACGTATTGGTCAGATTGTAGTCCGCAATACGATTGGTGAGGAGAGAGCGGATACATTGACTGTCAGGCAGCAGTGTGCTGTCAGCTTTATCCCTGATGGATATAAAATAAAGATTGAATCGGATGACCTGAAAGCACCTTTGTCCGGTGAATCTTTTGCCGAAGTAAAGTTTGAAGTGAACAGTCCTACCGCTTGGCGTGCATTTACCAAGGTAGCAGACGGATGGAGTACGGTAATGACGAAGAAAGGTGAAACATCGGGAAGCGGTTCGTTGATTGTGACTGAGAATGAAACAGTTGTTCCCCGTTCGATGTATATCTATGTCCAGTCAGTTGAGTTCCCGACACTGAAAGACAGTATTCTGCTTACACAATCCGCTCGTCCGTTGAAGTTGGAGATAATATCGCCTACAAATAAAAAAATCATGCTTGATGGTGCGGAATCACAATTCATATTCTCTGTCAACGGAGACGGAAAGTGGAAGATTGAAGACGCGCCGGGATGGGTTGAGCTGGAAAAAACAGAATATGAGGGTAATGCGAATGTATTTGTGAAAGTATCTGCCACTGGTACGGAACGCACGGCTCAATTGACTGTAAGGTCACTTGTACAAACCGATAAAACAGATGTACTGACCATAGAGCAGAAGAATATTCCTGATGGACGACTGAAAGACAGCTTGGCATTAGTTGCTATTTATCAGGCTACCAAAGGAGAAAACTGGAAATATACCTGGAAACCGGAACTGCCATTGTCTGATTCGAATTGGCCGGGAGTCTTTTTTGATACGATTGACGGTGAACTTCGTGTGGTGGATTTGAGTTTGTTGGATTATAATATGGAAGGAAGTCTGCCTAATGAAATCGGTTGGCTGACTGAAATCATCAAAATCAAGTTGCAACGGAATAAACTTTCAGGGCCGCTTCCTGCCAGCATCAACCGTCTGACAAACTTGACGCATCTTTATATCACCTCTAATCAGTTTAGCGGAGAGTTCCCGGATATTCCGAATCTGCAAAAGTTGACTTGGATAGAAATGGAATTTAATCGTTTCACGGGAGAATTTCCACCTGTATTCTCTTTATTACCCAAATTGTCAACCTTGAAGATGAAGTATAATAATTTCGACCCGAACACTTGTGTTCCTACTCGCTTCGGTGGTTGGAAGCTATCACTGTATATTAATCCGCAACGTGCTGTATATGGTGACGCAAAGACCGATTATAATTTGGTCGATTGTCCTAAGTAAAAAATAGCATTGTCTTATACTGGAATAGGCTTACACCGTTTTTCTTTAAGAAATGGTGTAAGCCTGTTCTATTTTTATTTATGTAAGTGGTATTAAGTTATATGTGCAGGAAAAGTAGTAACTTTGGTGCCTTATAAATGAAACACGATGAAAACAAAGACACTTGTATCCCCAATGATTGTCCTGTTGTTCTTTTATTGTTTGTTTTTTACAGCTTGTAAAAATAACACGGGCAAAGTTGCCACCGGGCAAACGGATATCTACGAATTGATGAAGAAGGCTGTCCGTGACAATGATACCAAAACATTTGATAGTCTGGTGAAATATATTCCTGACATTGATTCGTTGATGCCGATGGAAGGTGAAGATTTGGCTTATACCCTTCTTGGGTATGCTATCAAAAACAATAATTATGAGTTTACCGGGAAATTGATTGATGCGAAAGCCGATCTTGGCAAAGCATATGAAACGCTTTATTTTCTTAGGGATGCACTTTATCTTGCCATCGATTGTAAATCCGATTCTATTGTAGAATTGCTATTGGAGAAAGGTGCAGACCCGAATGAAAGGTATGATGAGAACGGAACAACGGCCCTTCTATTGAGTTGTAGTGATATGGAATGTAACAATATCTCTGAACTGTTGATAGACCATGGCGCATATATCAACGGATTGGCGGAAAAGGATAGTAGTTGGGTGAATGTCCCCAATGTCTATCCGCTTTTTGTCGCTATTAAAAGCTGCAATCTCGAAATTGCGGAATATCTTATAGGGAAAGGCTGCCGTCTCTCTTTGGGAGAAGTATCTGCTTTGGAACTTGCAGAAAACGAATGTCACGGTGAGCTTCTTGGTTTCATCAATCAATATATGTTGGATAACTACCGTTTGGAAGTGGATGAAAGTTGGTTTGGTGAATATGGATATACAAGCGATGCTGAGGGAGAGGACTGGCGGAATCAACATGCTTTTACGATAACTATTCGTCCAGATACTTGTATTTTTCAAGGAGCAGGCTATCAACTCTATTTTCAGGACTTATGTACTGTGGAGAATGCAAGGCAGGATACAATCGAACTCTACTATTATTATACGTTGGATGGGTCGAGTACAAACAGTCGTGAACCGTATCTCGGAAGGTTGTTTCGCAAGGATGGCAAGTATTATCTCAATAGTTCTGCATTGCGTGACGAAGCAATTAACAATACGGATGTAGAAATTGAAAAGGAAAAATGAAACTTTGTAGAAACCAAACATTATAACGTCTTTTAATTATCACATGGGCGTCAACTCTGCCAATTCCATGATGTCAAGCATTCTGAACCGACAGTTCTCGAATGTATCATGCCAGCTGCGATGAAAATGTCCGTAAAACCAATTTGTCACGTTGTGTCCGTTGGTAAATAGATAAGTGTGAAGTTTATCCATTGTCGCACGTTCTTCTGCAATGTCAACAAATAGAGTTTCGTCATTTTCTGACCATTTCTCCAACCCGATTTTGTTGATTGGCTCACAAAATATTGGTGCCGTATGGGTGATTACAGTATCAACAGAGTATCTTTTCGTTATTTCATTAAGAAGAATGTTATTATAAAACGGCTTTTCGTCAGCCCAATACAGATTGCGTGCAAATGGATTTGATGTTATATGTTGGTAGTTCGGGTTGCTCATCCGATAGGATCTGTCAATAGATATTGCTCCCCCTACACACAATATTGTGTGACCGCATGCTCGTATAATGGAGTAATCCGGAACGGTCATGAAACGGTTATGTGTTATCTGTTTGAAGGCAAAATATGCGGGGTTGTCATGATTCCCACGAACCAGAACAATCCAGTTATTGGATTTTGCAAGCCTTTCTCTGTTCTTTGTGTACGTATTCTCGTAAAAGTCCGGATGATTAAAACCGAATCCGCAGTCACCGGCCACAATAATGAGTGTATCGGTCATGCCGTATCTTACACAGCATTTGTGAATAAGCATATTAAAGTCACCGTGAATGTCACCCGACACCACAATGCTTTGAGCTTCAAGAAATGTGTATTCAGTTATCATACTGGCTTATGATTTAAATCCTTTTTCTCTCCAATATTTTATGAACATTTTTTCCAGACGTTCTTTAATTACATCCATTACTGTGGTAAATGGCGTTTGTTTTTCCCATTGAATTTTCTTCAGGAATGTCGTCCAACGGCTTAGCCTTGCTTTGTCTGTCACAAAATCTTCAGTAAATAGCTTTAAATCTGGGTTTGGTTGCAACTCGCGGTTGTCAAAAGTCGCTTTTATGGCATCATACAACACCGACTCATCAATTTCGCGTGTCGTCATAATCTGATAGCAATCAAAGAAATCCTTCATGCGACTGTTTGTTACATCTCGGTCAATCATCGTGTGAAACTTCTCGGCAATGACCGTTTCGATGGAATATGCCTGAATATTGATTGACGGCAGTGTTGGCAGAAGCAATGGAAAATCTATGGATGCAGGAGATGGTGTGACTACGTCACCGAAGCCAATATCCATTGTCATGTTATGTACAATAGTGTCCATGTGCGCTCTCACGTAAAAACGTGTGCCAGGATATTGCTTTTCTATCGTAATTGGTTCGGAAGTTAGGCTCTCGATATCAAAAGTTACACCATCTTCATCGCACTCTGTACTTAGAATTTCACAAAATACAGATTCAAGATGTTGACGGTCACGACTAATTTGCATTGCCATAAAGTCAATGTCAATGGTTGGACGTGTATCCAGACCATCCATAGCATAGAGCAGTGAACCGCCCTTTAACAAAAAATTGTCTTTATAACGACTCACTGATACTCTGTAAAGTAATCGCTCGTTAAAATACCGCGCGAGCAGATACATATATTGGTAACGGGTTTCGTTCATCAGATTGAGTAGCCTCGATTTAACCGATTTTGCATGATTCTTTGCCGATTTTTTCATTCCATTGCAATTTCAAGATAATTATTCAATACTTTAGCTACTCGAAGACGTTTTGCATAGTCGATAAGACGACTGAGATTACGTTCTTTCTTTCGGAGATAAGTTCTGATGATTTCAGCGCACAAGTCTGAACCAATTTTGTTCCGGTATTTTACCGCATCACATACGCTACGTTCAAGGTCAGTCATACGCACTTGGTAGTTGGACATTTCCACATTAACGATCCCAAATTTAAGGTTCTCGGCTTTCCAATAATACAGGCTTACCGGCAATATTGTAGGCAACACCACTTTTCGTTTGGCCTCGATTGCTATGCAAAACGATGGCGGCACGGTAGTTGTCAACTGGTAATGAGTCCATGCGCTATAAAGACATAGCACACCTTGTGGCACAATGCGCTCAACATCAATTATCGTATTAAGCATGGCTATCGGCACAGCATAGACACCTTGTCGTAATCTGACAAGTTCGCCACGTTCTACGGCACGCAATATCCGCTTGTACTCGGCGCGGTCGGTAATCTCATTCATCGTCACTACTCCGCCTTTGGTTGCCACTATCTCTGATATCTTCTGCATAGGCTTATTTACTGCACATTTATCGGCAAAGGTAATCATTTTATCAATGCTGGGTATAAATCTACGGATATTTTAAATATTATCCGTAGATTTATACCTACGGTGAATAACTTAGTGCAACCATATTAAAGGATTAGAAGGTAGGGAAGAAAAAAAATATATTGTTTGGCTCATTTTAGAACTAAGTTTTATTCATTTTTTGAATGAAAATGAAACTTTGTAGAGGTCAGACATTGTAACGTCTTTCAAAATATTTATATTTGCGGATAAGTTGAAACTAAAGAAACTATTGACAATAACATAATTAAAAAAACAGAATCAGATGAAACAGGACATGATTGTTATCCTTGACTTGGGTAGTCATGAGAATACGGTATTGGCTCGCGCCATCCGTGCGTTAGGAGTGTATAGTGAGATTTATCCTCATGACATCACAGTGGAAGAACTGAAAGCATTACCCAATGTAAAGGGTATTATAATCAATGGCGGACCGAACAATGTGATTGACGGTGTTGGCATTGATGTGAATCCGGCTATCTATACAATGGGCATTCCTGTCATGGCGGCCGGTCACGATAAAGCGGCTTGTGAAGTGAAACTGGCAGAATTTACGGACGATATTGAAGCTATTAAAAATGCTGTAAAATCGTTCGTTTTTGATACTTGCAAAGCTGAAGCTAACTGGAACATGACGAACTTTGTGAACGACCAGATAGAATTGGTTAAGCGTCAAGTAGGTGATAAGAAGGTGTTGCTGGCTCTGTCCGGTGGCGTGGACAGCTCTGTGGTAGCTGCTTTGCTTCTGAAAGCAATCGGTGATAATCTCGTATGCGTGCATGTGAATCATGGTCTGATGCGTAAAGGTGAATCGGAAGATGTAGTCGAGGTATTCAGCAACCAGTTGAAGGCAAATCTTATTTATGTAGATGTAACCGACCGTTTCTTGGATAAACTGGCAGGTGTGGAAGATCCCGAACAGAAACGTAAAATCATCGGTGGTGAATTTATCCGTGTGTTTGAAGAAGAAGCACGTAAGTTGGACGGTATCGACTTCTTAGCTCAGGGTACTATTTATCCGGATATTGTGGAAAGCGGAACAAAGACTGCTAAAATGGTGAAATCTCATCACAACGTAGGCGGTCTGCCCGACGACCTCAAATTCCAACTTGTAGAACCTTTGCGCCAACTGTTCAAGGATGAAGTTCGTGCCTGCGGCTTGGAACTGGGCTTACCTTATGAGATGGTTTACCGTCAGCCTTTCCCTGGTCCCGGTTTAGGTGTACGTTGTTTGGGTGCTATCACACGCGACCGTCTGGAAGCTGTACGTGAATCAGACGCTATCCTGCGTGAGGAATTCCAGATTGCCGGATTGGATAAAAAGGTATGGCAATACTTCACAGTAGTACCCGATTTCAAATCTGTTGGTGTACGTGATAATGCCCGCTCTTTCGATTGGCCGGTTATCATTCGTGCTGTCAATACGATAGATGCCATGACAGCCACTATCGAACCGGTTGAGTGGCCTGTCCTGATGAAAATCACAGATCGTATTCTGAAAGAAGTGAAGAATGTAAATCGTGTTTGCTATGATATGTCGCCGAAACCCAATGCGACTATAGAATGGGAATAAAAGAACTTTTTAAATGATATTTCGATAGCCTCAATTTTTTGTAAGTTGAGGCTATTTTTATTGTTCAACATTGGCTTCTGGTAGAAATGTAATTGAGGATTTCACTATGATTTCGCGAAGAAGTAAAAAAGAAAAAGGCACCCAAGAGTGGAAGCCTCTCAAATGCCTTATTCTTATCAAGTAGCGGGACCCGGGATTGAACCGGGGACCTCATGATTATGAATCATGCGCTCTAACCAGCTGAGCTATCCCGCCATCGTTTCTCGATTGCGGGTGCAAAGATAGATGTTTTTTCATAATCTCCAAAACAATTCAGTATTTTTTTTGTTTTTTTCTTTAGGAAAGGTTTTCATTTTCCCTATAAATAGGGAGTTTGAGGGCCAATAGTGAAAGAATAATTAAATAAAGTGTCTGATTTATACCGTGTATTCAGAAAAAAGTATTTATCTTGGCACACGTAAAAACAATTCGAAATTGCTATGAAAAAGGAAAAGATTCATTTGGAATATTTATTGAACGCAACTTCTAAAAATATTCTTTGGGGAGCCATTAGTACACCTACCGGGTTGGAGGACTGGTTTGCTGACAAAGTTATATCCGATGATAAGATAGTAGAGTTCCATTGGGGGAAGACTGAACAGAGAAAAGCTGAGATTACAGCTATTCGCGCTTTCTCTTTCATCCGTTTCCGTTGGCAGGATGATGAAAACGAACGCGATTACTTCGAAATCAAAATGACGTATAATGAACTGACAAGTGACTATGTATTAGAAATAACCGATTTCGCAGAGCCGGATGAGGTAAGCGATATGAAAGAATTATGGGAGTCACAAGTAGCTAAATTAAGAAGAACTTGTGGTTTTTAGTTAACTTTCAACTAAAAATTTTCGATGCTCCTTTTTTTGTGCTAATTTTGCGTCTTAAATGCACGAACCTATTAAGATGCTACGCATAAAGAAATTAGATATATTCATTGTAAAGAGCTTTTTCATGCTCTTTATAGGCACATTCTTCATTTGTCTGTTCATCTTTATGATGCAGTTCTTGTGGAGATATGTAGACGAATTGGTCGGAAAGGGATTGGAGATGAGCGTAATGGCTCAATTCTTCTTTTATTCCGCATTGACATTAGTGCCAGTATCGTTGCCGTTGGCAGTGCTACTGGCTTCTTTGATAACTTTCGGTAACTTCGGTGAGCGCTACGAATTGCTCGCAATGAAGGCTGCGGGTATCTCTCTGCTCAAAATCATGCGTCCGCTTGCCTTCTTTGTCTGCGGGCTGGTCGGTGTTTCATTCTATTTCCAAAATGTAGTTGGTCCTATTGCCCAGGCTAAACTGGGAACCCTGATTCTTTCGATGAAACAGAAATCCCCGGAACTGGATATTCCCGAAGGAGTATTCTATTCCGAGATAAAGGATTATAATCTGAAAGTTGCCAAGAAGAACCGGAAAACCGGTATGCTCTACGATGTCCTGATTTATAATATGAAGGACGGATTCGAAAATGCGCATATCATCTATGCGGATTCCGGACGTATGGAGATGACGGCTGACAAACAGCATCTCTGGTTGCATCTGTACAGCGGTGACTTATTTGAGAATCTGAAAGCACAGAGTATGAAATCGCAGAATGTACCCTATCGGCGTGAATCATTCAGGGAGAAACATACATTGATTGAATTTGACTCCGACTTTAATATGGCGGATGAAAGTATCATGAGTAATCAGTCCAGTGCCAAGAATATGACAATGTTACAGGCTTCCATCGACTCGATGAAAGTGCTGGGAGACAGCATCGGAAGGCAATATTACCGGGAAGTGGCCGAAGGAAATTTCCGCCCTTCTTACGGATTGAGCAAAGAAGATACGGTCAAAATCGAGAATGCGGATATTCAGGAGTATAATGTGGACAGTCTTTATGCTGCCGCATCGCTGACACAGAAGCAGAAGGTGTTATCTTCTGCCACTAGCCGTGCCGAAAATGTGTCCAGTGATCTTAGCTTCAAGAAATACACGATGGAAAATAATGACTATGCCATCCGGAAGCATAAGACGGAGTGGCATAAGAAGATTACGATTTCCCTTTCTTGTCTGCTATTCTTCTTTATCGGAGCACCCTTAGGCGGTATTATCCGTAAAGGTGGTTTGGGTATGCCGGTGATTGTATCGGTATTGGTGTTTATCATTTATTATATCATTGATAACACGGGTTATAAGATGGCGCGTGACGGTAAATGGATTGTGTGGATGGGGATGTGGACAAGTAGTGCGGTTCTCGCTCCGCTGGGTATCTTCCTTACTTACAAATCGAACAAGGACTCTGTGGTGCTGAATGCCGATGCGTATATTAACTGGTTTAAGAAGATTGCAGGAATCCGTAGCGTGCGTCATTTGTTCAAGAAAGAGGTTATCATTCATGACCCGGACTACGGACGCATACCGGGAGAACTGGAACAGCTTACGGCGGAATGTCAGGCATATGTTGCCCGTAATCAGTTGATGAAAGCACCGAACTACTTTAAGTTATGGATGGCAGGTGAGAAGGATGATGAAGTAATGGCTATCAACGATAGGCTGGAAGCATTGGTGGAAGAAATGTCCAATACCAAGTCGGCTACTTTGATAGGGGCATTAAACAATTATCCGGTGATTCCCGTTTCTGCTCATGTACGCCCGTTCCATATATATTGGCTGAATTTGGCTGCCGGGGTGATTTTCCCTATCGGGCTGTTTTTCTATTTCCGCATTTGGGCGTTCCGTATCCGCCTGGCGAAAGACATGGAACGAATTATAAAGAATAACGAACAAGTTCAATTCATCATACAGAAAATTAATAAATAATTGTTATGGAAGAGATTAAAATGGATAGAATAGAAGACGCGATTGCCGACTTCAAAGAAGGCAAGTTTGTCATAGTAGTAGATGATGAAGACCGCGAGAATGAAGGTGACCTGATTATTGCCGCTGAAAAGATAACTCCTGAAAATGTAAACTTCATGTTGAAACATGCACGTGGAGTGCTTTGCGCGCCTATCACTGTGTCCCGTTGCAAGGAACTGGATTTGCCGCACCAGGTGAGTGATAATACTTCCGTGCTGGGAACCCCTTTTACGGTTACTATTGATAAACTGGAAGGTTGTTCTACCGGAGTATCTGCTGCCGACCGTGCCGCTACCATTCAGGCATTGGCCGATCCTGCTTCCACACCGGCTACTTTCGGGCGTCCCGGACATGTCAATCCGTTGTATGCGCAGGAAAAAGGAGTACTCCGTCGTGCAGGACATACGGAAGCTACTGTTGACATGGCACGTTTGGCGGGACTTTATCCTGCCGGTGCTTTAATGGAAATCATGAGCGATGACGGTACGATGGCTCGTCTGCCCGAACTTCGCAAGATGGCGGACGAATATGACCTGAAACTGATTTCTATCCATGACTTGATTGCCTATCGCTTGAAGCAGGAATCAATCGTAGAAAAAGGTGTGGAAGTGAATATGCCTACCGAACATGGAATGTTCCACCTGATTCCTTTCCGTCAGAAATCGAACGGATTGGAACATATGGCTATATTTAAAGGTACGTGGAGCGAGGGCGAACCGATTCTGGTACGTGTTCATTCTTCTTGTGCTACCGGAGATATTCTCGGTTCACAGCGTTGTGACTGTGGAGAACAGTTGCATAAATCCATGGAAATGATTGAGAAAGAAGGAAAGGGCGTAGTTGTTTATCTGAACCAGGAAGGTCGAGGCATCGGTCTGATGGAAAAGATGAAAGCCTATAAACTTCAGGAAGACGGCATGGATACTGTTGACGCAAACATTTGCCTGGGACATCTTGCCGATGAACGCGACTATGGAGTAGGCGCACAGATTCTTCGCGAACTGGGAGTGCATAAAATGAGACTTTTGACAAATAATCCGGTGAAACGTGTCGGCTTAGAAGCCTATGGATTGGAAATAGTAGAAAATGTACCTGTTGAAACTGTTCCTAATCCGTACAACGAACGCTACCTGAGAACGAAGAAAGAAAGAATGGGGCATACTTTACATTTTAATAAGTAATTTGCCGATTTGTTTTCATATATCAAATATTATCGCTTATTTTGCAACGATTTTCACTCAACAACAATAAAATAGATACAAAATGAATCAATTATCAGATCGTTTGAACAGCTTGTCGCCGTCGGCGACGCTTGCCATGTCTCAGAAGAGCAACGAGCTTAAGGCACAAGGCGTTGATGTTATTAACCTAAGTGTAGGAGAACCGGATTTCAATACTCCTGACCACATCAAAGAAGCTGCGAAAAAAGCCATAGATGATAACTTCTCCCGTTACTCTCCAGTACCGGGTTATCCGGCTTTGCGCAATGCTATTGTTGAGAAACTGAAAAAAGAAAACGGTCTGGAATATACAGCCGCCCAGATTTCTTGTGCAAACGGTGCTAAACAATCTGTTTGTAATACGATCCTCGTATTGGTAAATCCGGGTGACGAAGTAATCGTGCCGGCTCCTTACTGGGTAAGCTACCCGGAAATGGTGAAAATGGCAGAAGGTACTCCTGTGATTGTTTCGGCGGGTATCGAACAGGATTTCAAGATTACTCCCGAACAACTGGAAGCTGCCATTACTCCGAAGACTAAAGCCTTGATTCTTTGCTCTCCGTCCAATCCGACGGGCTCTGTATATACGAAGGAAGAACTGGCAGGCTTGTCTGCCGTACTGGCTAAGTATCCGCAGGTAATCGTTATCGCTGACGAAATCTACGAACATATCAATTATATCGGCGCGCACCAGAGCATTGCCCAGTTCCCGGAAATGAAGGAACGCACAGTGATTGTGAACGGTGTATCAAAGGCTTACGCTATGACAGGATGGAGAATCGGTTTCATTGCCGGACCGGAATGGATTGTAAAGGCTTGTAATAAATTGCAGGGTCAGTACACTTCCGGACCTTGCTCTGTATCTCAGAAGGCTGCTGAGGCTGCATATGTAGGTACTCAGGAACCGGTGAAAGAAATGCAGAAAGCATTCGAACGCCGCCGTGACTTGATTGTGAAGTTGGCTAAGGAAGTTCCGGGATTTGAAGTAAACGTTCCACAAGGTGCTTTCTACCTGTTCCCGAAATGTGATGCTTTCTTCGGAAAGAGCAACGGCGACCGTAAGATTGCAGACTCGGACGACTTGGCAATGTACCTGCTCGAAGAAGCTCATGTAGCTTGTGTGGGCGGTGCTTCATTCGGCGCTCCTGAATGTATCCGTATGAGCTATGCTACAAGCGATGAGAATATCGTGGAAGCTATCCGTCGTATCAAAGAAGCATTGGCTAAATTGAAATAAGCGGTTTTTAGATAGAATAAAATAAGACAGTGGGCGGTTTCCGAGGAAGCCGCCCACTACTTTTTTGTCCGAGAGGAGAAAATAAAAAAAGGCTGCCTTCCGTGAAAAGCAGCCTATACTTTTTTGTAGATTGTATTATTCAGCCGGGTGAATAGCTTCAGACGGACAAACGTCTGCGCAAGTTCCACAGTCAGTACATACATCCGGGTTGATAGAATAGATATCACCTTCGGAGATAGCTTCTACCGGACACTCGTCGATACAAGTTCCGCAAGCAATACAATCGTCACTAATTACGTAAGCCATTTTTCTAAGATTTAAATTATTAGTACTAATTTCTTCCGCAAAAATAAGGCTTTTATTGATTGGTTGTTATGCTTCTATGATTAAATTGACTTAATTTGTACGTCTTCTAAATAAGCAACGTCCCTGTTATGTGCTATATTTTTCGTATTTTTGTGCTCAAATTACTAATATATAGCGATTATGCCTTTAAATTTACCCGATAAACTACCTGCGATAGAGCTATTGAAGGAAGAGAATATTTTCGTTATCGACACTTCCCGCGCTACGCAGCAGGACATTCGTCCGCTACGGATTGTGATTCTGAACCTGATGCCGTTGAAGATTACAACGGAAACGGACTTGGTGCGTTTGCTCTCGAACACTCCGCTTCAGGTGGAGATTTCCTTTATGAAGATTAAGAGCCACACGTCCAAGAATACGCCGATAGAACATATGAAGACGTTCTATACGGATTTCGACCAGATGCGTCACGAGAAGTACGACGGCATGATTATCACCGGAGCCCCTGTGGAACAGATGGACTTCGAGGAAGTGACTTATTGGGATGAGATTACGGAAATCTTTGACTGGGCACGTACGCATGTGACTTCTACCTTATATATATGCTGGGCAGCGCAAGCCGGATTGTATCATCATTACGGGATTCCCAAGTATCCGCTGGAAAAGAAGATGTTCGGCATCTTCGAGCATCGTGTATTGGAACCTTATCACTCCATTTTCCGTGGTTTTGATGATTGTTTCTATGTGCCCCACAGCCGCCACACGGAAGTGCGCCGGGAAGATATACTGAAAGTGCCGGAACTGACACTGCTTTCCGAATCAAAAGATGCGGGTGTATATATGGCGGTGGCGCGTGGCGGGCGTGAGTTCTTCGTTACCGGACATTCCGAATATTCTCCGTTGACGTTGGATACGGAATATCGTCGTGACGTGGATAAAGGCTTGCCGATAGACGTTCCCCGTAATTATTATGTGGACGATAACCCTGACAAAGGTCCGTTGGTGCGTTGGCGTGCTCATGCCAATCTGTTGTTCTCCAACTGGTTGAACTATTTTGTTTATCAGGAAACTCCTTACAATATTAATGACATTAAATGATAAAGCAGCGTAAAATAGAACTTCTCGCTCCGGCGAAAAATCTGGAATGTGGCATTGAAGCTATCAATCATGGTGCGGATGCCGTATATATCGGCGCTCCGAAATTCGGTGCCCGTGCGGCGGCAGTAAATTCCTTGGAAGATATCGCGGCATTGGTGCAGTATGCTCATTTGTATAACGTGCGTATCTATGTCACCGTCAATACAATTCTGAAAGAAGAGGAACTGAAAGAGACGGAAGAGATGATTCATGCCCTGTACAGGATTGGTGTGGATGCATTGATTGTGCAGGATATGGGGATTACGAAGCTGAATCTCCCGCCGATACCGCTTCATGCCAGTACGCAGATGGACAACCGCACTCCTGAGAAAGTGAAATTCCTTTGGGAAACAGGTTTCCGTCAGGTAGTGTTGGCGCGGGAGTTATCGTTGCGTGAGATAAAGAAGATACATGATACCTGCCCCGAAGTACCTTTGGAAGTGTTTGTGCATGGTGCGCTTTGCGTGAGTTATAGCGGGCAGTGCTACGTCAGCCAGGCTTGCTTCGGACGCAGCGCGAACCGGGGCGAATGTGCGCAATTCTGTCGCTTGCCTTTTAATCTGGTGGATTCGGACGGGAAAGTGATTGTGAAAGATAAACATCTGCTTTCTTTGAAAGATATGAATCAGAGTGACGAGTTGGAGCAGTTGCTGGACGCGGGAGCTTCTTCGTTCAAGATAGAGGGACGGTTGAAAGATGTGTCTTATGTGAAGAACGTCATGGCGGCCTATCGTCAGAAGCTGGATGCTATCTTTGCCCGTCGTCAGGAATATGTGCGGGCATCTTCGGGAACTTGCCGTTATGAGTTCAAGCCGCAATTGGACAAGAGTTTCAGCCGTGGATTTACGCATTATTTCCTGCATGGGCGTGATAAAGAGATTTTCTCTTTCGATACTCCCAAGTCATTGGGCGAGGAAATGGGAACGGTGAAAGAGATTCGCGGCAATTATCTGACAGTCGCCGGACTGAAATCCTTTAATAACGGTGACGGTGTTTGCTATATCGACGAACAGGGACGTTTGCAGGGATTTCGTATCAATCGTGTGGATAGTAATAAATTATATCCGCAGGAGATGCCTCGTATCAAACCCCGTACTACACTGTATCGCAATTTCGACCAGGAATTTGAACGTGTACTGTCACGGAAATCGGCTGAAAGAAAGATTGCTGTAAATATGTTGCTTGCCGATAATGAGTTCGGCTTTTCGCTGACATTGACCGATGAGGATGATAACAGCATCACGCTGGGGCTTCCTCTCGAAAAGGAATTGGCACGTACGCCGCAGACAGAGAACCTGAAAACACAGCTTGCCAAATTAGGGAATACACCTTTCGAAGCGAAAGAGATAGAAGTCTCATTTGCAGAAAACTGGTTTCTCCCCGCTTCGCTATTGGCTGATTTCCGCCGGTTGGCAATCGTTAAATTAATAGCTGCCCGCCAGATAAACTACCGCCAGGAGTTGGCAGTGTGGAAACAGACCAGTCATACTTTTCCTCAAACGTCATTGACTTATCTGGGAAATGTGATGAACAGCCGTGCGGCTTCTTTCTATGAAGAGCATGGAGTGCAGCGTGTTGCCATGGCTTATGAGAAAGAAGCGGTAGAAGATGCGGTACTGATGTTCTGCAAACATTGTTTGCGATATAGCATGGGATGGTGTCCTATCCACCAGCGGGTGCGTTCACCTTATAAAGAACCCTATTATTTGGTATCGAACGATGGCAAACGCTTCAGCCTTGAGTTCGATTGCAAGAATTGTCAAATGAAAGTAAAAGCGGCGCAATGAGAATAATTCATCGCAGAGGACGCGGAGGACACAGAGTTTCAGAGCTTTTTCCCGGAACCGGCTTTTTGAATGGTTGGTGGGAGAAGCTGTTTTCCTTTGTGTCCTTCGTACCCTCTGTGGTGATTCTGCTGTTTTTCTTCTCGTCTTGTTATTATGCTCGCCCCGACCTTTCTTCCGAAGAGATGTCGGAGAAAACAAAAGACTCTCTGAATTACCTTTATGAACGCCACTATACCTGGAACACGAATCTGGAATTAACGGAGGATTCCATCTCGTTGGAGTGCCTGCCTATCAAGGATACGTATATCAGGCTTTATCAGGGTGACCGTGTGGTCGTAGCCGAATTTGCCGTGCATCCTGCCGATAGTGTGGATAGTATTTGGGTGAAACTGGCACATACACAGGATGAACAGGGATGGATACGTGAGGTGGAACTGAAACAATCTTTTGTTCCTACGGATAGTATTTCGCAGGCTATCCATTTGTTCAGTGATACGCATGCTTCCTATTTTGTGGTTATCTTTGCGCTGTTTGTCGGTGTCTATCTGCTTCGCGCCTTCCGTCGGAAACAGTTGCAGATGGTGTATTTTAATGATATTGACAGTGCTTATCCGTTATTTCTCTGTCTGTTGATGGCTTTCAGTGCAACGGTATATGAGTCCATGCAGGTTTTTACACCGGAAACATGGGAGCATTTCTACTTCAATCCTACCTTGTCGCCTTTTAAAGTGCCTTTTATTCTTTCAGTCTTTTTGCTGAGTATATGGCTGTTTTTAATTGTCGCATTGGCAGTGCTTGATGATTTGTTCCGCCAGTTGACTCCGGCGGCGGCAATCTTTTATTTGTTGGGGCTGATGTCCTGTTGTATCTTCTGTTATTTCTTCTTTATTTTGATGGTTCATATCTATGTAGGTTATTTATTCCTTGCCTTTTTTGTTTTCGTTTTCGCGAAGAAAGTGCATCGGAATATCAGCTATAAGTATCGTTGCGGACATTGTGGGGAGAAGTTGAAGGAGAAGGGTGTGTGCCCGCATTGCGGTGCAATCAATGAATAATTCTATTATCTATTTCATTTCCGAATAACTTTTTATATGATGAATATCAGGGCTACTGAATTGAGAGATCTTCCTTCAGTAATGGAGATTTATGACTATGCCCGTGCTTTTATGCGTTCGACAGGGAATACAACTCAATGGATTGACGGCTATCCGTCCGAAGCATTTATCCGTCAGGAAATAGAAGACGGTCATAGCTTCGTATGCGCGGATGAGGAAGGCGGAATATTGGGAACTTTTTGTTTTATACTGGGGGATGACCCTACTTATCAGCATATTTATGAAGGAGCGTGGCTCAATGATGAACCTTACGGAGTAGTTCATCGGTTGGCGACGAACGGTTCAAGAAAAGGGGTGGCGGAAACCTGCCTGAACTGGTGCTTTGAACGTATGGCGAATATCCGGGTGGATACGCATCGGGATAATAAGGTCATGCAGCATATTTTGGAAAAGCATGGCTTCCAGCGTTGTGGTATCATTTATGTAAAGAACGGGACAGAACGTATTGCTTATCAGAAAATACGGACTATGGTTGTACGGGAATGAATGAATATTTGTTTTTCCCTACTGATTTGTATAAGTACCATCAACTTTTGATTCGTAAGTTCCACCGATTTCACTTTATAATTGAAATCCTTGTGAATAAGAAAGTTACGGGTGAAAGCGTGGGGTAAAATAAGGTGAAGCCTCTTGTTATTGCTTTCATCTATTGGAGTTGTTTATATCGGTTGTTGGGCATATAGCTCCAATGTGTCCGGCATATAGCTCCAACGTATTGGCCATATATGCCCAACGTGTTGAATCTATATATCCTGTAACTCAACTATTAATACCTTGCTATCAGATAGTTAATACTTGACGGCCAGGCTGTTAATATCTGACAGTTTATCTATTAATACCTGACGGTGAATTTGCTATAAGCATATTTCGATTAGCTATAAGCATATCCGGATTAGCTATAATGATATTTGTTTTAGCTCAAGGGATATTTTGAAAAATAAGGTGAAACCGATATTGAACGATTTCACCTTTACTTATTCCTCGCTTTCACCCGCTATCGCCTTATTCATCGGCATTTCAAGAACCAGGTGAAATCGATGAACCGCAGTCACACCTATGATGTTCGTGGAGTGCTGAGATATATTAGAACCGGCAGCGAAGGTCTACCCCGAACTGTACCGGACGTCCTTTCTGCATGAATCCTTTATTCATGGTTTCAAAATAGAAAGCGGCATAATCCTTATTCAAGAAATTGCGTGCCCAAAAGCTAATCATGGCATCGCCGATTTCGAGATTTGTTCTCCAGCTCAATGTGCCGTAGAAAGATTGGCTTACGTCATTCTGTTCTGTCCAGTAGATGCGTCCGGCAGCATTATAATTTGCCTGGAATACTACACGATCGAATATGGAGCGCGGACTACAAGTGATGGCATATTCTCCACTGATATTCAGGGTATGTTTGGGGACGAAAGGAACGTATTTACCATTGTAGTCGGCTTTTACTTTAAGGTTGCCTTCTTTGTCTTTTTCGTATTCTACATAATCTGTAAAGGTAGCATAAGTATATCCATAGCTTGCGTTCAAGCTTAATGCGTTAGTCAGGCTGGCACGGAGAGCGGCTTCGACGCCATAGCTACGGCTTTTTCCTGCATTGAGGGTCGTACGTCCTAATCCACTTTCTGCGAATTGGGAAATTTGTTGGTCATGCATATCCATGTAGAAAGCGGAAAGGTCTGCCCAAAGTTTGCCTTCCCAAAGAGTGAGGTGGCTTCCTACTTCGTAGTTCCATGAATATTCGGGTTTGTAGCGTGTCGCTTCTTTTACTTCGGGAACCTCGTCTTTAGTGGCATATTGGTCAATAATGGCGGCAAACCTAGAGAACTCATCGCTTTCTTTTATAGCATCTATCATCGAATTTTTTAAATCTCCACTGATTAGGTCAGAGAACATTTGTACGTTATAACCACCGGAACGATAACCTTTCGATACGGTTGCATATACATTATTCCCTTTTTTCCATTCGTATTGTAATGCGAACTTAGGGAGTAGTTGAACATAGTCATCTGATATTTTTCCGTCATAACCGGCATTTGCAAGCAGGTTTTTGGCTTCTATCGACACAGATGGCATCGGGGGGGGGAGTGCCATTTTCATACTGAAGTTGAAATCAGTAGGGTCGCTGACTGAAGTATACTTCATGCTCATTTTTTCGTAATCCAAGCGCAAACCAACAGTAAATGACAGCCCTTTCACGAAAAGGTCATTCAATGTCGACTGATGGAAAATTGCAGCATTCCAGACAGGAGTATCGAAGTCTCCGCCTACCAATATCGTAGGATTGTTAACTGTCAAATGTAAGTTTGGGGCTGTTGGACCCATATTGTCAAAAATACTGTTTACATTTCCTTCGATAACATTTTTCACTCCGTCTTCCCAAAATGTGACGGGCCCTTTGGTCGTTAATGTTTGATATAGACCGAAAGCTCCTGTTGCCCATTGCCACCTTTTGTTGGCTTTTGATTTGAACACAATTTCTTCGGAAATGGTATTTGATTTTTGCTTTTGTTCCAGTGTATAAATGGCCATTTCTGTGAAATCCTGGTCAAGGAACATACGGTCGTTCAGGTTTTGATAACCTGTGACAGCACTAAGAATAAAGTTTTTCGCTTGATATTCCAAATTAACTCCGGCATTCATTAATCCGCGGCGATAGCTGCTACGTTCGTTATATGAAATCTTGCCGATATAATCGGCCCGGTCTTCGGTCAATTCTTTACCTTTTTCTTTAGCGTTATCTATACCGTTCTGAGTGATTCCGGTGTAATAATAGGGATAGCCGCCCTGGTCGCTATACTCATAGCTAAGCGTCATGTCTATTTTCAGATTCGATGCCGGCAGATAGATACCACGGAAACGTCCGCCGCCGGCATTGCTTTTGTCGACCTTTTCGTTGTTTCGCGCTGAATTTTCAAAGAAGCCGCCCGTATGTTCGTAAAAGCCACCGGTAGAGAAAGCGAAACGGTCGGATATGCGGTGGTAATGCGTAAGTGAAACATTATAGTTGTTATAGGTTGCTGCTCCCATTCGTATATCGGTTCCCTGATAAGTGAAAGGAGATTTGGTGTGCACTTTGATAAGCCCGCCCATCGTGTTGCGACCATATAATGTTCCTTGCGGACCGCGAAGCACGTCGATACGTTCGATGTCGCAATAGTTGAAGTCGAATGCCGACTTGTCTATGTAGGGGATATTATCTACATAAAGTCCTACGGATGGGGTGTTGATACGTGAACCGATTCCACGGATATAGATGGAAGTGGTCAGTTTGGAACCATAGTCCGGGATAAATAAGTTGGGGACAATGCCCGTCAGGTTTTTTACGGAGTTGACCTGGTTGGCACGCATGTTCTCTTGCGATAAAACGGTGGCGGCTACAGGCAGGTCGCGCAGTTTACGGTTCTCTTTCGGAGTGGCGATTACTACCACTTCTTCTATGTCCACTACTTTCAGTGAGTCTTTTGGGAAATCTTCGGCCCATACAGTCCCTGTCGTCAGGAGAGCGAGGGCAAGCATCATATTCTTTGTCTTCATTCGCAGTTAATTTGTCTGGTGCAAAGTAACGGCAAATATATGAGTCGGGCAATCCTCATTTATTAGGATTATGACTTATTTTTTAAGGAATCAGATTCGGTCTGCTTCAATATACCCATTCATTACGGCGTAAATAGTCAATCCGGATACCGATTTGATTCCTAATTTCTCGGTGATATTCTTCCGGTGGGTGATGACGGTAGTCAGGCTGATATTCAGTTTGTCTGCTATTTCCTTGTTGATTAGTCCTTTGGTAATCAGTACAAGCACTTCTATCTCACGGGCAGATAAAATCTCTTGATGCGGTGTTACCGGGGGCATAGGCGGCATGTCTTTCATCGGATAACCGTCGTGGTGGGCGTGTTGATGGAGCTTTAATATGCTTTTCACCAATTCTTCTTCTGATTCGTGAATATTGAGTACAGGAACACCGGATAGTTGGAATTGCGGGCTGTCGCTTGCCAGTACGATGGTTTTCCGCTTCCGGGGAAGGAAGAAAGCGTTGTGCTCCACATAGATTTGTGCGGAAATAAAATAATGGGCATACATATCCGGAGTGTCATCCATTAGCTCGCTGAAACTATGGAAAGTACGTATGGTTGCCATGGGAATCATTTCCTCTAAAATACCTTTCAGACCAAGGCAAGTAAGGGTGTTTGATTCAACAATTGCTATTTCGGGTTGGGGCTTCATCAATTCGTGTGATTTTGATTAATGATTTAAATAATTAGCTGCCGCTTCCGCACATCGTTCGCCGTCTACTCCGGCAGAAACAATGCCGCCGGCATAGCCTGCACCTTCCCCGCAGGGGAATAGACCACGAACAGTTACGTGCTGCAATGTCTCTTTATCGCGTACGATGCGGACAGGAGAAGAAGTACGTGTCTCTACTCCAATCATCACCGCCTCATTGGTAAGGAAACCATGACTGCTACGCCCGAATTGCTGAAAACCGAGGGATAATCTCTTACTGATAAACTCCGGCATCCAGAAATGGAGTGGGGAAGAAATCAACCCCGGGGCATAAGAGGATTCGGGCAAGTCGTAACTTAATTTCTTACGGGTGAAATCCAGCATGCGTTGTGCCGGAGCCGTCTGTCGTCTGCCGCCTTGCAACCAGCACTGTCGTTCCAGTTCTTCCTGAAAGTGAAGGACGGGGAGAAGTTGAGAGTTGAGAGTTGAGAGTTGAGAGTGGTTGAGGGATGGGTTAAGGGCAAGTAGTTGCTCATTCTGTTGCGCAGCCAACTCTTCACTCTCCATTCTCCACTCTCCACTTATCAAATCTTCCGGTTGTATCTCTACAACCATTCCCGAGTTGCTCCAACGTGAACCACGGTTGGAAGGAGACATACCGTTTACTACTACTTGTTCCGGTCCGCTGGCGGCGGGGACAATGAATCCGCCGGGGCACATACAGAAGCTATACACTCCTCTGCCTTCCGCTTGGGTTACGAAACTGTATTCGGCAGCAGGCAGGTATTTTCCTCTTCCGTTCTTGTTATGATATTGTATTTGGTCAATTAGCATTGCCGGATGTTCCAGACGGACACCGACGGCAATTCCTTTTGCTTCAATTGTGACATCATTTGCTGCCAGCCAACGGTAAACATCTCTTGCCGAATGTCCTGTAGCCAGGATGACAGGGCCGAGAAATGTTTTTCCCGTATTCGTCTCGATGCCTTTAATTTCGTTGTTTCCGATGATTAGTGCATCCATTCGAGTTTCGAAATGGACTTCGCCACCACATTCGATGATTGTATTTCGCATATTCTCAATGACACGCGGCAGTTTGTCAGTCCCGATATGCGGATGCGCATCTGCCAATATCGCTGTGGATGCTCCATGTTGGGAAAATACATTGAATATCTTGTCTACATTTCCTCTTTTCTTGCTGCGGGTGTAGAGTTTTCCGTCCGAATAAGCTCCTGCTCCCCCTTCACCAAAGCTGTAATTCGATTCTGGGTTTATCGTATGCTCCCTGCTGATTTGTGCTAAATCCTTTTTCCGTTCGCGTACATCTTTTCCCCGTTCTACGATAATCGGGCGCAAACCGAGTTCGATAAGACGCAAGGCGGCGAATAATCCGCCGGGCCCTGCACCTACTACAATGACTTGCGGCTTTCCTTCTACATTATTATATATGGTATGTTCGTATTCGTCATCTTTGGGCATTTCATTGATGTAAACCTGTACCTTCAGATTGACAAATATAGTTCGTTGGCGTGCATCGATGCTCCGCTTCAGAATTCGGGTAGCATTGATATTGCGTGGGTTTATTCCTTTTTCTTCAGAAAGGTATTCTTTCAACCGTTGTTCGTTTGCTGCGATTTCGGGAAGGACGCGAAGTTGGTATTCTTGTATCATCTGATTCTTGTTGCTTTTGATTATAAAATGGATAAAACTGATATAGAATAAATCAATGTCTTATCCAAATAAGGCTCTGAACGCCTCTTCTACCTTTCTTACAGGTACTAACTCTATCTTTAACTTTTTCGTATCAATGCCCTGCAAATTGTATTTCGGCAACAGGAAACGTTTGAAACCTAATTTCTCCGCTTCTCCGATACGTTGCTCTATCCTGTTCACGGGGCGAATTTCGCCCGACAGTCCGATTTCTCCTGCCATACAGACTTCCGGTTCGATAGCCGCGTCCATATTTGAAGAAAGAATAGCGCTGATAACCGGTAGGTCGATAGCCGGGTCATTCACTTTCAGTCCGCCGGCTATATTCAGGAATACGTCTTTTTGTGCGAGCTTAAAACCGACACGTTTTTCGAGAACGGCCAGTAACATATTCATTCTTCTCAAATCGAAACCGGTTGCCGAACGCTGGGGATTTCCATAAACGGCGGAACTTACCAAAGCCTGTGTCTCAATCAGGAACGGGCGTATCCCTTCAATGGCAGAAGCGATAGCTACTCCACTCATTCCCTCGTGGTCTTGACTTAGCAATAGCTCCGAAGGATTGCTTACTTGACGTAATCCGTCCTGCCGCATTTCATAAATACCCAATTCTGCCGTACTACCGAAACGGTTCTTGATGCTGCGGAGAATACGATACATATAATGTTGGTCGCCTTCAAACTGGAGAACGGTATCAACGATATGCTCCAGCACCTTGGGGCCTGCGATGCTTCCTTCCTTATTAATGTGTCCGATAAGCAATACCGGTGTATGTGTCTCTTTGGCAAAACGGAGAATGGAAGCGGAGCACTCTCTAACTTGTGCAATACTTCCGGGAGACGATTCGATATTCTCTGTAGAAATAGTCTGTATAGAGTCGATGATGACCAAATCGGGATTCGTATTCTTGATGTGCACATAAATCTGTTCGAGTGAAGTCTCGCAGACGATAAGGCAATCACTGGAAACACCGGAAAGGCGGTCGGCACGAAGTTTCAGTTGGCGCGCGCTTTCTTCGCCGGATACATAGAGAATCCTTTTTTCCGGCATATGCAGTACGGTCTGCATGACAAGCGTCGATTTGCCGATTCCCGGCTCGCCGCCTATCAGGACTAGAGAACCCTGTACAAGTCCGCCACCCAACACACGGTTCAGTTCATCATCGTGCATGTCGATACGCGGTTCATCATCCGCTACTATTTCGCTGAGGATAACAGGCTTGGGTTTCTGTGTCTCAATGCCCGATACCGGTCGGCGGTTGGTCGGTTCTTTCCGTACGATTTCTTCTACATACGTATTCCATTCTCCACACGACGGACATTTACCCACCCATTTCGGTGAGTCTTGTCCGCAGTTACTGCATACATATACGGTCTTCTCTTTTGCCATTAGTCTCTTATTCCAGTAAAAATTGTACTATTAACCTGCTTTCGGAGCAAAAGTAAGTATAAATAGCCCAAAGCACAAAACAAATCTCATCGATTTTAATTCAATTATGTAAAGCAAATCACAATAATAACTATCTTTGTTGTGATAATCCACAAAATACCGTTCAATATGAATAGTTTGCATATAAAGAATTATAAGAACTTGGAAGATTTACAGATTAGTAAATTGGGACGTGTGAATTTGATAGCTGGTGAAAATAATGTAGGCAAATCTTCATTGTTAGAGGCTATTTCTATTCATCAATCTGGTGGTAGTCTTGAATGGATGAAACGATTGTTGGAGTTCCGTGGTGAAGCAGCAGATGAATATGTGGAGAATCATTTGCAAAAAGAAATGGATAGTTTTTTGTCTTTCCTTCCTAATTATGATGATGAACATAAGTTAGAACTACCTATCATATTATCGGATATGAAACAGAAGGTAGAAATTAGATTTGTGTATTATACCGAAACACGGGTAGTGGAAAATGGTTATGAGGGAGTAATACGTGCAGTTATTGAAAATTATAATCCTAAAAATTATTATGATAATATAGGTTTAGGGTTAGAGATTGCCACTTCCTTCGGACAAAAGATACTTTATACATTTAATGGGGTGGCTCCTCGTTTGCAAACAGAGCTATTGCAAAAGGTACAATATGTTCGGATGGGAGATCTTAATACAATTAATAATCCTTCTTTATTTGATAAATTAGCTCTTACTCCTTTGCAAAAAGAGGTTGTAAAAGCTCTGCGAATAATAGAATCCGATATTGCTGATTTGAATTTTTTGAAAGATGACAGACGGAAAAGTCGATTCACGCGAGAACGGAATGTGAATGCGGATGATCGTGTACCGTATGTTGTTTTTGAAGGCGAGTCAAAACCTCGTAGGTTGAGTTCTATGGGAGATGGGATAAATCGTATTTTGACAATCATTCTCGCCATGTTGAATGCTAAAGATGGAGTTTTGTTGATTGATGAATTTGAGAATGGACTGCATTATTCGATTCAGCAAAAATTGTGGAAGGTGATTTTTAGCTTATCTGCTTCACTCAATGTACAGGTCTTTGTAACAACCCATAGTCGTGATACGATTCGTGCTTTTGCTGCAGAAAATACAAAGAATGATGGAGCTTTTATTCGTTTGGAACGGCGTAAAGATAAAGTCGTGGCTGTGACTTATGACAATAATGAAGACTTAGATTTGGTATTGGAACAGAATATTGAAATCAGATAAAACGACAAAATGACTGACAGGCGAAGAGAAGAAGACTATACATTCAAGTTATTGGTGGAAGGTCCGGATGATTTGTTCGTAATAGCACGGTTAAGAGAATTGAATCATTTGGAGGATAATGTATTTATCAAACCATGTGGTTCAGTCGAGAAAGCGATAGAATTATTTCGAATTTTAATAGAAAAACAGGTTGCCGACAATCGGATATTAGGACTTGTGATTGATGCTGACTCAAATATAGCCGGGCGTTGGCAAAGAATCTCTCAAATATTGAATGAAAGCGGGAAATATAATGTGCCGGATGTACTTCCGGGTGATGGGTTAGTTCTTTCACCGAATGATTCGGAAGATACGAAAATTGGAGTTTGGGTGATGCCTGACAATCAATTAAACGGAATGTTGGAAGATTTTCTAGCTATGTTGGCTGTCAATGATAAGGATTTGTTGGATGAAGTCAATGCTACTTTGAGAATAATAGAAGAAAAAGGGGTAAGTAAATATAAATCAGTTCATAAGGCAAAAGCTCGTATTCACACGTTTTTAGCTTGGCAAGAAGAGCCGGGCGTTACTATGGGAAATGCGATTGCCAAAAGTTACCTGAGAGCTGATTCTGAACAGGCTGTTCTGTTTGTGACCTGGTTGAAATCGTTGTTTTCCTAGTTTATACATTATATATACAGACATAATTTGTTCAACGTACAAAACAAATTCATAGAAAATCTGTTCACTGCATAAAACAAATAAGGGGATTTACAGAGTAATCTCTCCCGCCATCGACCGGTTCATCCGGTCGCGCACCTCATCCGACGTATATCCGTGTCCCAACAAGAACATTAATTTAGTGACAGCCGACTCGGTCGTACTGTCATAACCGGAGACAACGCCTGCCTGCAACAACTGGTATCCCGTTTCGTAACGTTCCATCTCCACCATCCCTGCGCTGCATTGTGTCACATTGACAATCACAATCCCACGTGCGCTAGCTTGGCAAAGCCGTCGGATAAACCATTCTTTCCGGGGAGCATTGCCCGAACCGTACGTTTCGAGTATAACGGCTTTCAGTCCTTCTATATCTAAAGTAGCGGCTACCACATTCTCCTGAATTCCAGGGAATAGCTTCAATACCACCACGTTCGTATCCAATAAATAATGAGGTTTTAGTTCCCGTTCTTCCCCGTTCACATGAATCTGTACATTATTATATTTAATATGAATCCCCGCTTCCGCCAGTACCGGATAATTGAATGAGCGAAAAGCATTGAAGTTTTCGGCATTCATCTTTGTCGTGCGGTTGCCCCGCATCAAATGATTCTCAAAGAAAATGCAGACTTCCGGAACGAGCGCTTTTCCTTCTTTATTCTGAGCGATGGCAATCTCTATACTCGTCATCAGATTTTCCTTTCCATCCGTGCGAAGTACCCCGATAGGAAGTTGGGACCCCGTAAGAATAACAGGCTTGTCCAGTCCTTCCAGCATAAAGCTAAGTGCGGAAGCAGTGTATGCCATCGTGTCCGTACCATGCAGAATGACAAAGCCCTGATAACGGTCATAATTCTCATGGATGATGTGAACCAGCTTCCGCCACATATCCGGTTCCATGTCCGAAGAGTCCATAGGCGGGTCGAACTGATACGTATCAATCGGGAAATTGAATTTTTGCAATTCGGGGACATGCTTTTGGAGTTGTTCGAAATTGAAACTCTCCAATGCGCCTGTCACGGTGTTCTCAATCATTCCGATTGTTCCACCGGTGTATATTAACAATACGGAAGTATTTAATGGGCTCATAAGCTGATTTCTGCATTCGTTTTCGCAAATATAATAATATAAATGATATATTGATAGCAAAATGTCATAAAAGTGAAGAGGAATTACAAGGCGGAAAGAATGAGGAATATTCTTTTTATCAGAAAAAAACGGGAAAAAGTGATAGATTGAACGTTTTTATTATTACTTTTGCGACACTTATCAAAAACAAGAGTAGAAACAGGACTATGATGAAGTACTATCCACATACAGTCACATCGATGTGTACCATGACCCTTAGGGGTTGATGGATAGTTTTGTGTATCTACGTGATTCACGCCTGTATAAACAGGCAAAATTCAAATTCAATTTTATTCGTAAACAACCAATCGTTCTGTAAAATTATACACAGGGCATTGCATTTAAATAAGTATCTTCATGAAAGTAATGAAATTCGGCGGAACGTCCGTAGGTTCCGTGAACAGCATTTTAAGCGTAAAGAGAATCGTAGAGTCGGCCGACGAGCCGGTAATTGTAGTTGTTTCCGCATTGGGGGGCATCACTGACAAATTGATAAACACATCGAAGATGGCGGCAGTGGGAGATTCGGCCTATGAAGGCGAGTTCCGCGAAATCGTTTACCGCCATGTGGAAATGATTAAGGAAGTGATTCCTGCCGGAGAAAAACAAACTTCGTTGCAACGTCAGATTGGCGAACTGCTGAACGAGCTGAAAGACATTTTTCAGGGAATCTACTTGATTAAAGACCTTTCACCGAAGACATCGGATACAATCGTCAGCTATGGAGAGCGTCTCTCATCCATTATCGTTGCCGAACTGATTGAGGGGGCGGAATGGTTCGATTCGCGCACTTTTATCAAGACAGAAAAGAAACATAATAAACATACGCTGGATGCGGAACTGACTCATAAGCTGGTGAAAGAGGCTTTTGGGGCACTTCCGAAAGTGGCATTAGTGCCCGGATTCATCTCTTCTGACAAGATGTCGGGAGATGTAACGAACCTCGGTCGTGGCGGTTCCGACTATACGGCTGCCATTATTGCCGCAGCACTCGACGCTAATAGCCTGGAGATATGGACGGACGTAGACGGCTTTATGACCGCCGACCCGCGTGTCATCTCGACGGCCTACACGATTGCCGAACTGACTTACGTAGAAGCAACCGAACTTTGTAACTTCGGTGCGAAAGTGGTTTATCCGCCGACCATCTATCCGGTATGCCACAAGAATATACCTATTATAATAAAGAATACATTTAATCCCGACGGAGTAGGAACCATCATCAAACAGGAAGTTTCCAATCCGCACTGCAAAGCGATTAAGGGTATTTCTTCCATCAACGATACGAGCCTGATTACTGTTCAGGGACTCGGTATGGTAGGTGTAATCGGTGTCAATTACCGCATCTTTAAAGCACTGGCAAAGAACGGAATCAGTGTGTTCCTCGTATCTCAGGCTTCATCAGAAAACAGTACTTCCATCGGTGTCCGTAATGCCGATGCCGACTTGGCTTGCGAAGTGTTGAACGAAGAGTTTGCCAAAGAAATCGAAATGGGGGAAATCTCTCCGATTCTTGCGGAAAGAAACTTGGCTACGGTTGCTATCGTAGGTGAGAATATGAAGCATACACCGGGCATCGCAGGTAAACTCTTCGGTACACTGGGACGTAACGGTATCAACGTAATCGCCTGTGCACAGGGAGCTTCGGAAACAAATATCTCTTTTGTAGTCGATTCCAAATCCTTGCGCAAATCACTGAACGTCATCCATGACTCTTTCTTCCTGTCCGAATATCAGGTATTGAACCTTTTTATCTGCGGTATCGGTACGGTAGGCGGCAGCCTGGTAGAACAGATTCGTTGCCAGCAGCAAAAACTGATGATGGAGAACGGGCTGAAGCTTCATGTGGTAGGTATCATTGATGCAGCCAAAGCGATGTTCAGCCGTGAAGGTTTCGACCTTGCCAATTTCCGCGAAGAATTGCAGGAAAAGGGTAAGGACAGCAGTTTGCAGACTATCCGCGACGAAATAGTCGGCATGAACATCTTCAACTCCGTATTTGTAGACTGTACGGCTAGTCCCGATATTGCGTCACTTTACAAGGATTTGCTGGAGCACAATATCTCCGTGGTAGCCGCCAACAAGATTGCCGCTTCTTCGGCTTATGAGAACTACCGCGACCTGAAAACGATTGCCCGTCAACGTGGTGTGAAGTACCTGTTCGAAACAAACGTAGGTGCGGGACTTCCGATTATCAATACAATCAACGACTTGATTCATAGTGGCGACAAGATATTGAAGATTGAAGCCGTACTTTCGGGTACACTGAACTACATCTTTAATAAGATTAGTGCCGACATTCCTTTCAGCCGTACCATCAAGATGGCGCAGGAAGAACGTTATTCCGAACCGGACCCGCGTATCGACCTTAGCGGTAAAGACGTCATCCGTAAACTGGTGATTCTGGCACGCGAAGCCGGATACCGTATCGAACAGGAAGATGTAGAGAAGAACCTCTTTGTTCCGAACGATTTCTTCGAAGGTTCTCTGGATGACTTCTGGAAACGTGTGCCAAGCCTGGATGCTGACTTTGAAGCCCGTCGCCAAGTACTCGAAAAAGAGAATAAACACTGGCGTTTCGTTGCCAAACTGGAGAATGGGAAAGCCTCTGTCGGCCTGCAGGAAGTGGGAGCCAACCATCCGTTCTACGGCTTGGAAGGTAGCAACAATATCATCCTGCTGACTACAGAACGTTATAAAGAATATCCGATGATGATTCAGGGATACGGTGCCGGTGCCGGTGTGACTGCTGCCGGAGTATTTGCCGATATTATGAGCATCGCAAACGTTTAATGCCTTATGAAACATATTATCATATTGGGAGACGGAATGGCCGACTGGCCAGTGAAGTCATTAGGGGACAAGACGCTCCTGCAATATGCAAAAACGCCTTACATGGATAAATTAGCCCGCATGGGGCGTGTCGGACGGTTGAACACCGTAGCCGAAGGTTTTCATCCGGGTAGTGAGGTCGCCAATATGTCCGTATTGGGATATAATCTTCCGAAAGTGTACGAAGGCCGCGGACCGCTGGAAGCAGCGAGTATCGGTGTAGACCTGCAACCGGGAGAGATGGCGATGCGTTGTAACCTGATTTGCGTGGAAGGGGAGATTCTGAAGAATCACTCTTCGGGACATATCTCAACGGAAGAAGCAGACGTATTGATTCAATACCTGCAAGAGAAACTGGGCAACGACCGCGTGCGTTTTCATACGGGAGTCCAGTACCGCCATCTGTTGGTTATCAAAGGGGGAAACAAGGAACTGGACTGCACCCCGCCGCACGATGTGCCTTTGAAACCTTTCCGTCCGTTGATGGTGAAACCATTAGTGCCGGAAGCTCAAGAGACGGCAGACTTGATTAATGACCTGATTCTGAAATCACAGGAATTGCTGAAAGACCATCCGTTGAATCTGAAACGTATGGCCGAAGGCAAAGACCCTGCAAACAGCATTTGGCCTTGGAGTCCCGGTTACCGTCCGCAGATGCCTACCTTCTCCGAAACATTCCCGCAAGTGAAGAAAGGAGCGGTTATCTCGGCTGTAGACTTGATAAACGGAATCGGTTACTATGCAGGCTTACGCCGTATCGCGGTAGAGGGAGCCACCGGACTTTACAATACAAATTATGAAAACAAAGTAGCTGCCGCCTTGGAAGCCCTGAAAACGGATGACTTTGTTTATCTGCATATCGAAGCCAGCGATGAGGCGGGACATGAAGGAGACGTCGACCTGAAACTCCTGACTATCGAGAATCTCGATAAACGTGCCGTAGGCCCTATCTATGAAGCTGTGAAAGACTGGGACGAACCTGTAGCGATAGCCGTATTGCCCGACCATCCTACTCCTTGCGAACTTCGTACACATACTGCCGACCCTATCCCGTTCCTTATCTGGTATCCGGGTATCGAACCGGACGAAGTACAGACGTATGATGAAGTGGCGGCTTGTAGCGGTAGCTACGGTCTGCTGAAAGAAGACGAGTTTATAAAAGAGTTCATGAAATAACGCATCCGATTATGATTTATTATAGTACAAATAAGCAAGCGCCTAATGCTTCATTGCAAGAAGCAGTGGTGAAAGGGCTTGCTGCCGATAAAGGGCTGTTTATGCCTATGTCCATCAAACCGCTTCCACAAGATTTTTACGATTCGATTGAAAGCTTGTCCTTCCAGGAGATTGCTTATCGTGTAGCCGATGCTTTCTTCGGTGAGGATGTTCCTGCCGATACGTTGAAACAGATTGTGTATGACACTTTAAGTTTCGATGTGCCTTTGGTGAAAGTATCGGAGAATATCTACTCACTCGAACTTTTCCACGGTCCTACATTAGCTTTCAAAGACGTAGGCGGTCGTTTTATGGCGCGTCTGCTTGGTTACTTCATTAAGAAAGAAGGACAGAAGAATGTCAATGTGCTGGTAGCCACTTCCGGTGATACGGGAAGTGCGGTGGCTAACGGTTTCTTTGGTGTGGAAGGTATTCATGTATATGTACTTTATCCGAAAGGAAAAGTCAGTGAAATACAGGAAAAGCAATTCACCACATTAGGACAGAATATTACCGCCCTCGAAGTGGACGGAACATTTGATGATTGCCAGGCATTGGTGAAATCGGCTTTCATGGATAAGGAACTGAATGAACATCTTTCCCTGACTTCCGCCAATTCTATCAACGTTGCCCGTTTCCTGCCGCAAGCATTTTATTATTTCTATGCTTATGCCCAGTTGAAACATGCCGGAAAAGCTGATAATGTAGTAATCTGCGTTCCTAGCGGAAACTTCGGAAACATCACTGCCGGTCTGTTCGGTAAGAAAATGGGATTACCCGTGAAACGTTTCATTGCGGCTAACAACCGTAACGATATATTCTACCAATATCTGCAAACAGGCGAATACAACCCGCGTCCATCTATCGCAACCATCGCTAATGCCATGGACGTAGGCGACCCGAGCAACTTTGCCCGTGTACTCGATTTGTATAAAGGTTCTCATGCCGCTATCTCCGCCGAGATTTCGGGAACTACCTATACCGACGAACAAATCCGTGAAACTGTGAAAGAGACTTGGGAAGAACACCATTATCTGCTCGACCCTCATGGGGCATGTGGCTATCGTGCATTGGCAGAAGGTTTACAACCGGGCGAAACAGGTGTATTCCTCGAAACAGCCCATCCTGCCAAGTTCCTCGAAACGGTAGAAAGTATCATTGGTGAAACGGTAGAAATACCTGCCAAATTACAGGAATTTATGAAAGGTGAGAAGAAGAGCCTTCAGATGACAAAAGAGTTTTCAGATTTCAAGAGCTATTTGCTTTCACTATAGCCCATCTTAACAGACTGTTGCACAGAGTAATGTGAAGTATTGTCAGTCTATTGCAATGAAAGAATGATTCTCACCGCAATGAGAAAAAAATCTCATCACTATGAGTATTTTTTCTCATCGCAGTGAGAATTTTTTCTCATAGTGATGAGAATATCTTGAGAATAAATATCGGTTTACATAGAAGTTAGAAATACTAAATACTCTCCCGTGCACTGAATGGTAAAACGATTGTTTGTAGCCTCATTAAGAGTTCCTTGCCACCAATTCGTAAAGTCGCTAAGTGGATAAACCAATCCTTCCCCCTTTAATTCTTTTGCTCCGAAATTAATAATCGAAATCTGCTGTCCGGGATGCGACTCGAAAGTCTGCGTACCGTTTACAGGCATAAATACACCGTAGTCTGTAACTATCCTTACTTCCATGCCCTCTCTCATATACTCCATGAGCAGGCTGATATTTCCCAGCGTGTGGTCTTCCCGTTTTCCGGTAGCACCGACGATGGCAATCTTGCGGAATCCTTTCTCCTGCAGAAAGTGAACAGCTTTGGTTTGGTCATTCGTTTCCTGGTCGGCTATCTGATGTATAATAGGAGAGAAGCGTTCTTTATATTCCGGTGAAAGGGAGTCACCGTCACCGATAATTACGTCCGGTGTATGTCCACGGGAGATATATTCATTGGCTGCGCCGTCACAACAAGTTACGAATTTAGCTTCTTCCAACATTCGCAAAGGAAGAGGGTGAGTAGGATATTCACCGTTAGCCAATATCACGGCTTCGGGCGTATAGTGTTCGTTTATCATTGTATGCTCATTAATTTTTTCCATTTGAAGTAGCCAAAGATAGCTATAATGGAGTAAAGTCCGTATAAGGCAGAGGTAAAATAAAGGTCTTTATAAATATAAAGTCCGCAACAAACAATGTCTACAAGTATCCAAGCGAACCATTGCTCGATATATTTACGTGCCAGCATCCACATGCCGACAATGCTCAATGCCGTGGTGAAGCTATCCAGCCAGGGCACATTGCTGTCTGTGTATTCAATGAGTATCCAGGCAATGCCGATAAAGGCAACGATGAAGACCAGCAAAAGCGGAAGATAGCATTTCCACGGTGTATGCACGATAGGGAGAGCTTTCGGTTTATCATTGCCTGTTTCAGCATTGGCAGATTGATTCCGCTTTCCTTTCCGTTGTCCCCACATCCAAAAGAACCAGCCGTAGACGGCGGCAATCAGATAATAGATATTGATACCGAAATCTGCATACAATCCCGCTTCGTAATAGACGAAGATATAGATAGCAGGCATGATAATCCCCGCTATCCAAAGATAGATACTTGCCCGGTATTCCAACCAAAGGTAGACTAAACCGACAATCGTACCGAATATTTCAAGGAAATTCATTTCCATCATTCAAACCTGCTTAAAAACGGAAAGTAATATGTGCCAATATATTTGTGCCTGCCATCGGGTAGAAACGCGGGTCATGCTTTATCACATACGCCTTTGTCTTATCTCCGTTTTCGTAAAGGGCAACGCTTTGCGAGTATCCGTTCGTTTCATATTTTGTATCGAACAGGTTGTAAACGGTAGCTCCTATGGTAATTCCTTTTGTGTGACGGGTCTTAAAAGAATACGACGCACTGAGATGGTTAACAAAGTAGGCATCGAGCGAGTTTTCCTTTGTGCCGAAGTTGTCGAGATACTGGCGGCTGACATATTGAGACTGGAGAGAAATTTCCAGTCCGTTGCTGCCGAGAGTTATCAGGCTGTTTCCGATAAAAGAAGGAGAGAAGGCGATAGGAGAGTTTCCCCCTTTAATCGCAGTCTGCGTCCATAGATTATCAACGATTTCCCCATTCACCAGACTTTCATCATATACGTAACCCACATAATCCTTAATGCGGTTTTTACTCCATGTTCCGTTGATGTCCCAACGCAACCAGTCGTTGAATTTAGCGCCCAACGCCAACTCGATTCCCATTCGGTAACTGTCTTTCACGTTTTCCGCCATGGCTTCGCCTATATCATTGGTTTTCCCGTTTAATACTAATTGGTCGGTATAGTCCATATAATATAAATTGACACCTGCCGTAAACCATTCGTTGCGATAAGTGTATCCTAACTCATAATCCAGTAACTTTTCCGCTTTGGGATATTGGTCGAACATTCCGTCCGTATAGTTATTACGGGTAGGCTCTTTCTGTGCCACAGAAAAAGATGCGTAGGCACTGTGGTTGGAATTGATTTGCCAAAAAAGTCCGGCTTTCGGATTAAAGAAGCTGAAGTTCTCTCTGATGTCCAATCGTTGCAAGTGTTCAGGAGTTGCGGTATAGTCCCATTTATCATTATCTCCATCAATCGTATAATGAATATAGCGATATTGCAGGTCGGCATAAGCGCTTAATCCGCCGGTTAGCTGATAATTAGCTTTCAGATAAATGTTACCGTCTGTCTTTCCACCCTTATTACGATAATATTCATGTTCAGGGTCGAGCTGTTCAGTGTAGTTTTTCACCCATATCACTTTTCCATAGTGGTCGTTACTGTATCGGTTCAGACCACCACCGAAAGAAGCGTTTAGTTTCTCGTTCTGATAATTCAATGAGAAGATGCCGCCGCCGAAGTCGCTATCCACTAACTTTTGGCGGACAAGATTCGTTTTCTTCTGCGGCTCACTATTACTAGGGAGATAGAAAGGTTTCAATCCATATTCTTCAAGGCTGCGTCCGTTTTTGTATTCCTGATAATAGCCGAAACCATTGGTATAATGGAAAGCAATATTCAGGTTCCATGTCGGAGAGAAAATGTGATTAAGCAAAAGTTGATAGTGCGTCTGGCGGTAATTATCCATTTGGTCATCATAGAAACCGATGGGATTTCCTTTTCCTATATTGTCATCGAGGATGATTCCGTTCGGGTTGTATGTCCGGTTGTTCTCCAACTGCTCTTTGCTGATGCCGTCCCAGGCATGATAAGTCTTTTCTTTTCCACCGAAGGAAATAAACTTAACCGTTGTGTTTTCACCGAAATAACCGCCTTGTACGAAATACGATTTCAAGTCCGATGAGGCACGGTCGCGATAACCGTCACTCTGAATATTAGAGAGGCGTGCGTCGAATGCCCAGTATTTATTAATCAGCCCGGTTCCTACTTTTACCGTTTCCTTATGTGTATTGAACGAGCCATAAGAGCCGGAAACTTCCGCGTAAGGCTTGGAAGAGATACTCTGTGTACGCATATTGATGCTGGCACCGAATGCTCCCGAACCGTTGGTAGACGTTCCGGCACCCCGTTGAATCTGCATATCTTCCAGGGAAGAAGCGAAGTCGGGAGTGTTCACCCAGAAGATGGCGTGGCTTTCGGAGTCGTTCATCGGGATACCGTTGGCGGTGACATTGATGCGGGTAGCATCTGTTCCGCGTACGCGGATGGTGGTATATCCTACGCCTGCTCCCGCGTCCGAAGTGGTCAATACGGAAGGGGTGGTAGATAAAAGGAAAGGAATATCCTGTCCAAAGTTCTGTTTACTGATTTGCTCTCTTTTTACGTTGGTAAATGCCACCGGAGTTTTTGCCGTGGCACGGGTGGATACTACCTGCACTTCTTGCAGGTTTACAACTTTCATGCTATCTTTTGCACTCGTCTGTGCATAAACAGTGATGCCTGCACCTAATAAGGCGACGGCCATCAATCCAATTTTTTTCATCTTGCTTATTAATTAGTTCTCTACGCCGGCATTACCCGGTTCAGATTCTATGGGTATGTTCTCAGCCCGTCATGTTAAGGCACCCCTACCAGTGAATCGGTGACAAAATTACGGCTTTTGTAGGAGGAAAGCAAAAAAAACTTTTAGATTTACTAAAAACAATATAACTTTGCAGTTTGTTGAAATAACAAAACAACCGTTTATTCATTTAAATAACATATCAATTATGCTACTATTATTTCAAGCAACAGCAACACAAGTTGCGGACTCTACGCAAGTGGTCGCAGATAAATTAATGGAAGAAGCGATAGCTAATGCCGACGGCTTAGATAAATTATCGCTTATCACTCAACAGTTAATAGATTTTGGAATACGTGCCGGCGAACGTATCTTGATTGCGGTCATCGTTTTCATTGTAGGACGTTTCCTTATCTCGATGCTCAACAGGTTCATCGTGCGGCTGATGGATAAAAGAAAAGTCGATATAAGTATCAAGACTTTCGTCAAAAGTCTGGTAAATATTCTGTTGACTATCCTATTGATTATTTCCGTTGTCGGTGCGCTGGGTGTTGAAACGACTTCGTTTGCGGCTCTTTTGGCTTCTGCCGGTGTCGCTGTCGGTATGGCTTTGTCCGGCAACTTGCAGAACTTCGCAGGCGGACTGATTGTACTCTTATTCAAGCCTTACAAAGTAGGCGACTGGATTGAAAGCCAGGGAGTTTCGGGAACAGTGAAAGAGATTCAAATCTTCCATACTATTCTGACTACGGGAGATAACAAGGTGATTTATATACCGAACGGTGCAATGAGCAGCGGAGTAGTGACGAACTACAATACACAGACAACCCGCCGTGTAGAATGGATTGTCGGCATTGACTACGGAGAAGATTATAATAAGGTACAGCAAATTGTCCGTGACATACTGGCGGCTGATTCACGTATCCTGAACGAACCTGCACCGTTTATAGCTCTTCATGCGCTGGATGCCAGCAGTGTAAATGTAGTAGCTCGTGTGTGGGTGAACAGTGGAGATTATTGGGGAGTATATTTCGATATTAATAAGGCAATTTATGAAACCTTTAATGAGAAAGGCATCAATTTCCCATTCCCACAACTTACGGTACATCAGGGTAACTGATTATTGCATAGTATATAACCAAAAAGGAGAGGGCTTCACTGAAAGTGGGACTCTCTCCTTTTGGTTATAAAAAACTTGTCTGGTGTGATTAAATGGAATTTCTTTTATTTGATGCCGAAGTCCTCGACCAATTCGTATCTATCTTCTTTGATTCCCAGTACGTGGTTAATCTTTCTTCTCTTCTCAAGGTTTTTAAAGTAGTCTTCTACAACCTGATAGAGGTCAAAATTGGTAGTAGAACCGGCGGCTAAGTCGAGTGACTCCACCATCTTTTCTACGGCCTGATGGATTTTCTCTGCGTCTATCAGATGCAGTTCGTTGCTGTGTATTAAATATTTTTCCATGACTGCAATGTTTTAATGTTATATTGTTATAACGTTCCACAGTGACGGAAAGTTCATACACAAACCGCTGTATCTTAGATTTTGGCAAGTGCCTGTTCCAGGTCGGCAATCAAATCGTCAATATGCTCTGTTCCTATGGACAGGCGGACAGTGCCCGGATAGATTTCTTGCTCGACAAGTTCCTGCGCATTAAGCTGTGAATGGGTAGTACTTGCCGGATGAATCACGAGTGACTTAACGTCAGCAACATTGGCAAGCAATGAGAATATCTCCAGACTGTCAATGAAGCGGTGTGCCTCTTCCTGTCCGCCTTTCACTTCGAAGGTAAAGATGGAACTGGCGCCATTCGGGAAATAACGCTGATACAATGCGTGGTCGGGATGATTGGCCAATGACGGGTGGTTCACTTTCTTTACTTTTGGGTGATTGTTTAAGAAATTCACTACTTTCAGGGCGTTTTCCACATGACGTTCTACACGCAATGAAAGAGTTTCCAGTCCTTGCAGCAGGATGAAAGCATTGAATGGGCTGATAGTTGCCCCAGTATCACGCAGCAGAATGGCACGGATACGGATAGCGTAAGCGGCCGGCCCGGCAGCGTCTACAAAGCGTACTCCGTGATAGCAAGGGTCGGGTTCCGTGAGTTGCGGGAACTTGCCGGAAGCTACCCAGTCGAACTTACCGGAATCAACAATCACTCCACCTAATGAAGAACCATGTCCGCCAATGAATTTCGTTGCTGAATGTACTACGATATCTGCTCCATGTTCGATGGGGCGGATTAAATAAGGAGTGCCGAATGTATTGTCTATAATCAAAGGAATTTTGTGGCGGTGAGCTATTTCGGATACCGCTTCTATATCAATGATATTAGAATTCGGATTACCTAATGTCTCGATAAATACCGCTTTCGTATTCTCTTGGATAGCTTTTTCAAAGTTCGATAAATCGCTGGGGTCAACAAAAGTCGTTGTGATACCATAGCTGGGCAGGGTATGCGCCAGTAAATTATAACTCCCACCATAGATGGTCTTGGCTGCTACAATATGGTCGCCGGCACGAGTGATGTTCTCGAATGCATAAGTGATAGCGGCAGCACCGGAAGCGACAGCCAGACCCGCTACTCCACCTTCAAGGGCAGCTACGCGCTGTTCAAAAACTCCTTGGGTAGAGTTAGTCAGACGACCGTAGATATTTCCCGGGTCTTGCAGGCCGAAACGTGCGGCAGCGTGAGCCGAATTGTGGAATACATAAGAAGTAGTCTGATAAATAGGTACTGCACGGGCATCTGTTGCCGGGTCTGCCTGTTCTTGTCCTACATGTACCTGTAAAGTCTCGAAGTGTAAATTCTTTGTTGCCATAATCGTATGTTTTTGAGGTTTAATAATCTTCTTTATTTTCTTGCAAAGTTATGGATCGTGGGTTTATCAAACAATATATGATGAAAATATAGAAAATAATGCTATTTTTGTACGGTTGTGTAGAACGAATGATTTGCTTCATTCCTGAAATTTACCTTTTAGAAGAATATTATTCTATGAGTACATTAGAGAAACTGGATAAAGTAGATTTGCAAATACTCCGTACTTTGCAAGAGAATGCCCGTCTGACTACCAAAGAGCTGGCTGCGCGGGTGAGTTTGTCATCAACCCCTGTATTCGAACGTCTCAAACGTCTCGAAAGTGGCGGTTATATAAAGAAGTATATCGCCGTACTCGATGCGGAAAAGCTGAATCAGGGATTTGTGGTATTTTGCAGTGTGAAGCTCAGGCGGCTGAATCGGGATATTGCTGCCGAATTTACCCGAATCATACAGGATATTCCCGAAGTGACCGAATGCTATAACATATCGGGTAGCTATGATTACTTATTGAAGATTCATGCTCCCAATATGAAATATTATCAGGAGTTTATTCTGAATGTATTAGGCACGATTGATAGCCTGGGTTCGTTGGAAAGTACCTTTGTGATGGCCGAAGTGAAGCATCAATATGGGATACATATTTAGTGTCCCAAATTATGTTATACAGCAGACTTAACTTCTTTTTGCATATCCGTAGTTCCATTTAAGAGCAACATCCCTATTTTTAATCAAAAGCTGGAATGATATTTCAAATATGGAAAACATGTTGCCAAATATGGAAAATACAGAGCAAAGTCTGGAAAAAGCAGACGATAATTATAAAGTGCCTAATTTAGAAAAAGGCATTGCAGTGATTGAATACCTTTCTTCACGGGCGGAAGGGGAGACATTGCAGGAAATCAAGCAGGCGCTTGATATATCGCAGACTACTGCCTACCGCATCCTGAATACATTGGTACGTCTGGATTATCTTTCTTTTAGTGAAGATGCCAAGCGGTATAAGTTAACCCGGAAATTGCTGACACTGGGTTTCCGTGCGCTGAATGAACACAATTTGCTGGAAACAGTCCTGCCGCATCTGCGTGATTTGAGGGACAGGGTGAAAGAGACAGCCTGTTTCGGTGTATTGGGAGATGAAAAAGGTATTTTTATCGAACAGGCACGGGGACATCATGCGTTCTGCTTTGTATTGTCGCCGGGCAAACCTTTTGAGTTGCACTGCTCCGCACCGGGAAAAGCCATCATGGCTTATCTGCCCGTAACCGTCCGCAACCGTTATCTTTCTTATATGACTTTCCCCCGTTATAATTCCCGTACGATTACTTCACGGGAAGCTTACCTGGAAGAACTGGAAAAAGTTTATCAGCAGGGATATGCTTTGGATAACGAAGAAGAATTGAGCGGAGTGATTTGCGTGGGTGCACCTGTCCTCAATTATACGGGATACCCCTGTGGTTCTATTTGGATTTCAGGTCCCAAAGACCGTCTGACGGAAGAACAGTTGCGAAGCACCGTGCAGATTGTCAAGGAGATAGCCGGGCAGATTTCATCCGAACTGGGATACAGGAGAGTTTAAAAGATAACGTCCTAAAAACACAAGATACTATGATAAGGAACTTTTTACTAATTTGCTTGCTCGGCTGCGGCATATCTCTGGCAACGGCCGGAAATCCGCCTTTCTTTACCACGGGCACTGCCGTCAATGGAAAAGGAGAACTATTGATGACTCAAAAGGGAACAAAACGGCTGGATGTTTTTGCCGCTGACGGGAAAACTCTGCTCCGTTCGTATCCGTTCAAAGAGACTCCCACGGGGCTTTTACTCGATGGGGATATGGCATATGTAACTACTTTTGGGAAAACCGGACGGCTGGAAGTGCTGTCATTGAAGTCGGGACAAGTGGAAGCGGTGATTCCTACCGGTTCGGGAGCTTGCCATCCTGTATTTGATGCGGACAAGAAACATATATATGTATGCAATCAATTTGCCAATACTGTGAGTGAGATAGATGTTGTGTCGCGTAAAGTGGTGCGAAATGTGAAAGTCTTGCGTGAACCACTGTCTGCTATATTCAGTAAGGATGGACGATATATGTTTGTTGCAAACTTCTTGCCTGCGCAACGGGCAGACTTGGATGTAGTGGCAGCCTGTGTATCGGTAATCGATATGAAGAACTTCACCAAGGTGAAGGACATCCAACTGGCAAATGGTAGTAACGCTTTGAAGAATATGTGTATTACTCCTGATGGCAAGTATATTTATGTATCTCATAATTTAGGTCGTTTTATGGTACCTACTTCACAATTGCAGCAGGGATGGATGAATACAAGTGCCTTTAGTATCATCAATGTAGAAAAGCAGGAGTTTGAAGGAGCCGTATTGGTGGACGAGCCCGACCGGGGAGCTGCCGGTATATGGGGAATTGCTTGCGATGAGAAATATATCTATGCAACTCATAGCGGAACACACGAAGTCAGTGTCATCGACCATTCCCGGATGCTGAATAAATTTATGAGTTATGAGGATAAAAGTCGTTTGGACTACGACTTGACCTTTCTCTATGGCCTTCGCAAAAGGATTCCTTTGCAGGGCAACGGACCGCGCAATTTCCTGATTTCAAATAATAAACTGATTATTCCCACCTACTTTGCCGATATATTAAATATAGTGGATGTGAATACGCTGTCGGTAGCTGCCGTTAACATGAATATAGGACGTACCGAGACAAAAGAACAAAAAGGGGAGAAATACTTTAATGATGCCGGACATTGCTATCAAGGATGGCAAAGCTGTAACGGATGTCACCCCGGAGATGGTCGTACGGACGGTATGAACTGGGATTTAATGAATGACGGGGTGGGCAATCCGAAGAATTGTAAAAGTATGCTTTATAGTCATGTGACACCCCCAAATATGATTTCGGGTATTCGTGCCAAAGCCGAAATAGCGGTGCGGGCAGGTTTCCGCTATATCCAGTTTTATGAACCCGAAGAAGAAATGGCGGAATGTGTAGATGCTTATATGAAGTCTTTGCGTCCGGTTCCCAGTCCGTATCTGATAAACGGAGAACTGTCGGAGAAAGCTAAGGCGGGAAGGAAAGTCTTTGATAAGTTGAAGTGTGGCGAATGTCATAGCGGCCCTTTCTATACGGATATGAAAATGCACCGGATTGGTGAAGATATAGAATTTGAGAAAGGATGGGATACTCCTACGTTAGTGGAATGTTGGCGTACAGCTCCTTATCTGTTTGACGGGCGTGCTGCTACCATGCAGGAAGTGTTTGAAGTCCATAAACATGGAGTTGACAAAAAGGTTTCAAAGAAAGAAATAGAGGAATTGACCGAATACGTAAATTCCCTGTAAGAAGAAGGCTTATGAATTATTGCGATAAAATACATTACTCTCTGTATGTTGCTTCTGCCAATGATTTTTCGTCCATGATAGACGATTTATTATCGCAGTTGCCCGAAAAGGAGAGCATATTACGCCTGGTTTTGTTTGGTACGCCTGCTTTGGAAGAGGAATATGTCGCCTGGTGTCAGATTTTCAAGATGAAGGCACGCTGTTTTTTCGGAGATTGCGAGCCTGCACTTAGCTATGTCTCACAACCGGTACTGGATGCACCTTTAGTACTGGAAGTGCACAGTTACCGCCCCGATAGGAACGAACGGATTTCGTATCGTCGATATGAGGACATTTCTTATGTATTGGTAGAAAATGAATCGGGACGTTTCCTTTTTGCAGGCGGATTTCAAGGGGATGAATCCTGTACGGACAGAGAACAACAGTCGGCAGCAGCTTTCCGGCAGTTGAGAGGTGTGTTGGATAAGGAGTCATTTCCTGTCAGCAGTATTATTCGCCAATGGAATTATATAGAACAGATAACCGGATATGACGGAGCCGGTCAGCACTACCAGTCATTTAACAATGTGCGTACAGCGTTTTATGCGGAAAGCGACTGGTCGAAAGGGTATCCTGCCGCTACGGGAATCGGCATGAACCTGGGCGGCATTTTGATTGATGCAGATGCGGCGGTGTTTCATACGTCTGATGCTTTCGCCACTCCTATTGATAATAAATTGCAGGTTGCCGCCCATGCCTATTCTGAACAAGTGCTTGAAGAAGCCCGGCAGAAAAAGACTACTCCGAAGTTTGAACGTGCCAAGAGCATGACTTTTCATGACCGGCGTTTGGTCTATATTTCAGGAACAGCCGCTATACGCGGAGAAGAAAGTCTGAAAGGCGTCGGTCTGGAACGTCAGTTGCAGATTACGATGGAGAATATCGCCCAATTAATAGATGAAGCCCGTTTGGTGATGTTGCGTGTCTATCTGAAGAACAAGTCGGATTATGAGCTTGCAAGGAGGGGACTTGAAAGTTATGGACTGAATATTCCCGTATCCTATCTGCAAGCCGGCGTATGCAGGGAAGAACTATTGATTGAAATAGAAGGAATAGCGATAGAATAAATACGATACTAATATAAATAATAACAGATAAAAACGATGACTAATTTGAAAAAGTACACCAATGCCGATTTCTATAAGAATGGCGTGTTCCGGCAAGAGACTGCTATTGAAGCAATGAAGGAAATGTTTGTTCACTATAACATCCCTTTTACAGGATTTATGGCTGAGAATATGTGGGTAACGGACTTTGGCTTGGGAGATTTCGAAAATGTAGGTATGGGCGGTATCTTTTGGATAAACGACCCGACATACGGCTATTTCGCCCATGCCATTTATCTACTTCCGGGACAGATGATTCCTGAACATGCCCATGTGAAAACGGATTTCCCTGCCAAACATGAATCATGGATGGTAGAGAAAGGATGGGTTTACAACTTCTCTGAGATAGGAGAGACTACCCCGGACGCTCCGGCGGTTCCTGCCACGCATGGACCTGTTAAAAGCAAGAATTGTGTAAAACAGGAAGTAGGAGATATCTTGCGCTTGAAAGAAATGGAAACTTTTCACTTTATGATGGCAGGTCCGGAAGGAGCTGTTGTTTGTGAATGGGCCAACTACCATGATAATGCCGGACTGCGTTTCACTCATCCGACTGCTGCGTTATAAACTGAATATTTCGAATTAGCATAGATTCGACTGAAACAAACCACCATGAAAAACAAGTATCACACATTAGTGTTGTTTTTAGTATTTTCTCTACTGACTTCTGTGGCTGCGGCTCAACAGAAGAATACAGGAATAAATATTTCTGCAAAAGAAAAACAAGCGCAACGTATACACATGTTACAGAACGAACTGAAATGGCTGAATATGGAAGCCGTCCGGCTGGCATATGAGGATATGAAGCAGCTTGAAGGATTCGACGTTGTAAAATATCAGCCTGTCTTGACGGAGCTGGAACAACAAGTGAAGAAAGGATTCGGAAATATCTATAGCGGTGATGAGGCTGTTTTGGCAAATGCGGAAAAGGCGATAGCCAATAAGCGCACTATCTTGCTGGCTAATCCGTTACTGGATGGAGACAAAATTCTGACCGTCCGTTATAAATTAGGAAACAGAGACCGTCGGGCGATGGCTCCCGAACTTGGTACGCAGTCGAATAACTGGAGTAACCAGGAATCAGCCCGCCGTGCAGGCTTTGACGCAGATATTGTTGAATTGAGTAATTTGCGTAAGAATGTGCAGGTTCGTACGGTTTATAAACCTGCCAATACTTCCTCTATCGCTGATTTGAAATTGCATTGGGACGGGGAACGTGCGATGTTTACCCAAACCATGTCTGATAACCGCTGGAATGTATTTGAAGTGAAACTGAATGGTGGCGATTGTAAGAAACTGATTGATAATCCTGAACCGGATTTGGAGTTTTACGACGGTACTTATCTCCCGGATGGACGTATCATCGCCAATTCGAATATCGGTTATCAGGGAGTCCCTTGTGTCAATGGCAGTGACCCGGTAGGGAATATGGTGCTCTATACACCACAGAATAAAAATCTGCGTCGTCTGACATTCGACCAGGATGCCAACTGGAATCCGGTGATAATGAATAATGGGCGTGTGATGTACACCCGCTGGGAATACACAGACCTCACCCACTACTACACCCGTATCGTAATGAATATGAATCCTGACGGTACGGAACAAAAAGCACTGTACGGTAGTGGCTCGATGTTCCCCAACAGTACATTTGACGTGCAGCCCTTACCCGGTTATGGTTCCGCTTTTGTCGGTATTATTTCAGGGCATCACGGAGTGGCACGTTCCGGTCGTCTGATTCTGTTCGACCCGGCTAAAGCGCGTAAAGGAGCAGCCGGTATGTTACAGGAGATTCCTTACCGTAACCGGCCTGTCGTTGAAGAAGTGAAAGACAGGTTGGTAGATGGCGTGTGGCCACAGTTTATCAAGCCTTCCCCACTCAACGATACTTACTTCCTGGTCGCTGCAAAACTGGATAAGAATGATTTATGGGGAATCTATCTGGTGGATAAGTTCGATAACGTAACTTGCCTGCACAAGATGGACGGTGAAGGGTATATCAGTCCGATAGCCGTACGCAAAACTGTGACTCCGCCTGCCATCCCCGACCGGGTGAAGTTGGATGATAAGCAGGCAACCGTCTTTATACAGGACATTTATGAAGGCGAAGGTCTGAAGGGGATTCCGCGCGGAACAGTGAAGTCACTTCGTTTGCATGCTTATGAATATGCTTATGTACAGACACAATCCGACCATAACTGGCATGGTATCCAGTCGGGATGGGATATCAAGCGTATGCTGGGAACTGTTCCGGTAGAGGAAGACGGTTCGGTTATCTTTAAAATTCCTGCCAATACCCCTGTCTCCATCCAGCCTTTGGATAAGGACGGAGTAGCCGTACAGTGGATGCGCAGTTGGCTGACCGGACAACCGGGAGAGATTGTTTCCTGTGTAGGATGCCATGAAAACCAGAATCAGATTGTCATACCGAAACGTGTGATTGCTTCGCAAAAGGCACCGCAGGCTTTGACTCCCCCTGAAGGCGGTACCCGTTCGTTTACCTTTGACCTGGAAGTACAGCCGATTTTGGACCGTGCCTGCATCGCCTGTCATAACGGGGAAGGAAAAGCATTCGACCTGCGTGGCGGCAAGAAGGATAAGAAAGGATATGGAACATCTTACCTCAATCTTCATCCGTATGTACATCGTCAGGGTGGTGAAGGGGATATGGTAGTGCTTTATCCTTATGAATATCATCCGAATACCAGTGAACTGGTTCGTCTTTTAAAGAAAGGCCATTATAATGTGAAACTGACGGATGCGGAGTGGCGGAAAATTTATAACTGGATTGATTATAATGCCCCCGACAAAGGATATTTCAATGCCAATGTGCTGACGTCGTTCCCTTATCAGGGATACAATCAAATAGAACGCCGTAAACAACTGACCGATAAATATGCCGGTGGAGCCGGAGTGGATTGGAAAAAGGAAATAGCGGATTATGCCGGCCAACTGAAGAATAAAGGTGAAATACAACCGGTAATGCCGGAGAAAACCACCCCTGTGAAAGAGAAGGTACGGAAGGTAAAAGGATGGCCGTTTACTGCGGATAAAGTGAAGGAACTGTTAGCCGGTGAGAAAGAAACCGTCAAGGTATTGGAAATAGCGCCGGGTGTTCAAATTACATTTGTGCGTATTCCCGCCGGTGAGTTTGTTATGGGCAGTTACGAAGGTGAGCCGGATGCTTATCCTACCACTAAAGTGAAGATAGATAAAGCATTTTGGATGGGTGAACTGGAAGTGACCAATCAGCAGTATAACACTGTATTCCCGCAGCATGACAGTCGCTATGTAGACCAGCAATGGAAAGACCATGTAGTGCCGGGCTATCCTGCCAATAAACCGGAACAGCCTGTTATCCGGGTAAGTTATAATGATGCAATGGAATATTGCAGGATATTGAGTCAAAAGACAGGACTGAACATCACACTTCCAACCGAAGCACAATGGGAATGGGCTTGCCGTGGTGGTAGCGACCAGGACTTTTGGTTTGGTAATTTAAATGCTGATTTCGGTAAGAAAGATAATTTGGCCGATGTGACAACTAACAAGTTTGCTGTGATTGGAGTCGACCCGCAACCGATGTCGCCTGAATCATCCTGGTATAAGTATTATACCTTCCTTCCAAAGGCTGAGAATGTGGATGATGGCAGTTTGGTACAGGTAGGCGGAAAGAAATATGAAGCCAACCCATTCGGATTGTACTGCATGCATGGCAATGTTGCCGAATGGACGCGTTCGGATTATGTACCCTATCCGTATAAAGAGAATTCGAAAAAGGTTTCCGAATATAAAGTAGTTCGTGGCGGTTCGTATATTGAACGTCCGAAACATTCTACTGCCTACTCGCGTAAGGGATTCTATCCTTATCAATGCGTGTTCAATGTCGGTTTCCGTGTCATTATTGAAGATTAAGTGAGTATCTGAATGGGAAAAACAAATCTGAAAAGGCTGATTTCATCCTCAACAACTACGATTGTATTGTTGCTTGTTTATGGTACAGGTCTGGCAGCCGCCACTTTTATTGAAAAGTATCAAGGAAGTGAGGTAGCCAGGTCGATGGTATACTGTTCTCCTTTGTTTTTCCTTCTTCAATTTCTGTTGGTGCTCAATTGGCTGGCTGTCGCCATCCGGCAACATTCGCTGAAAATGCGAAAATGGGGAATGTTGGTGACTCATGGTGCTTTCATTATCATCCTGTTGGGAGCATTGGTTTCCCACCTTTACGGTGAAGAAGGTATTCTGCATTTGCGTGAGGGAGAGACGAGCAACCGCTTTGCCGTCCGTCATGCCGATGGAGTGACTTACCATACGCTTCCTTTTAGTATAGAACTGATGAATTTTACACTGACCCGCTATCCCGGTTCGTCCAGTCCGTCGGCCTATGAAAGCGAGTTGTTGGTACATATGGGGGAAGAGGTCATTTCTGAGCGGGTTTATATGAATAACGTGCTGGATGTGAAAGGTTATCGTTTCTTTCAGGCTTCTTATGACCAGGATGAACAGGGCACGGTGCTCTCTGTCAACCGTGATGTGGCAGGACGTACCATCACTTATACCGGATACGCTGTTCTGTTGCTTGGCTTGGTTTTATGCTTTGTGGATAAGCGTTCGCGGTTTATGCAGCTCGGTCGCAGACTGAAGGAATTACGTTGTTCTGTTCTCCTGATATTGTCAGTACTTTCTTCTTTATCAGTTTATGCCAACAATACTTCGACGCAAGCGACAGAAGTAGTCTTGAAGAACGTCATAAATGCCGGACATGCCGCCTGCTTCGGCGCATTGCCCCTTCAGTCGGGAAGAGGACGTGTACTTCCCGTCAACACTTTCTCGTCCGAAGTCTTACGGAAATTACATAAATCAGATACATTCGGTTCTTTAAATTCCGACCAGTTTCTGATTAGTGTCCTGGTAATGCCGGAGCTTTGGGCGCAAGTACCTTTTATTGCCGTTCCCGGAAAAGAATTGAGCGATTTCTATCATCTTCCCTCCGGGCAATGCGCCTATATGGATGTATTTGATGCCGATGGGAACTATAAATTGCAGGAAAAGCTTGAAGAAGCCTATGGCAGGATGTCTGCCGCGCGAACTCGTTTTGATAAAGAACTGATAAAGTTTGATGAACAAATCAATATCTTTCATCAGTTACTCGACTGGCAGTTATTAAATCTCTTTCCGAAAGAAGACGACCCGCAACATACATGGTATGCGCCGGGCGATGACTTGTCTGCGTTTTCGGGGAAAGATTCGATGTTCGTCTCCCGTATCCTGACCTGGTATGTCGAGGAAGTACAAACTTCTTTTCAGAGTGGCGACTGGACAAAACCGGATGAAATAGTAGGCATGATTTCTACTTATCAACAGGCAAAGAATAAGATAGAAGGTGTTACTCCCGAAAAGATGGAAGCAGAGATAAAGTATAACCGTTTGGATATATTCAGCCAGTGTAAGAAAGGATATTTGATTTTTGGCGGCTTGTTGCTGGTATCTGCTTTTGCTTCTTTATTCAAGCGTGTCCGTTGGATACGTTTGTCGGGTTGGGTGCTTTGTGTCGCTATTCTAGCCGTTTTCTTTTTCCATATGTACGGAATGGGAATGCGTTGGTATATCGCAGGGTATGCTCCGTGGAGCAATTCATATGAAACAATGGTGTATGTATCCTGGGCTACGGTTTTCGCAGGATTATTGTTTGCCCGGCGTAGTCTGCTGACCTTTGCCCTGGCTACACTGTTCGGTGGGACTATCCTATTTGTTTCGGGACTGAACTGGATGGACCCGCAAATCAATCCGCTCGTTCCTGTTCTGAAATCACCGTGGCTTATGTTTCATGTAGCCGTTATTGTGGGTGCGTACGGATTCTTTGGTATCAGTTGCCTGCTTGGATTAGTCAATCTGGTGATGATGAGTCTTAAAAAGTCGGTATTGATACAGCGAATAAAAGAATTAAGCATCATAAACGAAATCTCTCTCCTGATTGGGCTTGCCTTGATGACGATAGGAACATTTCTTGGAGCTATTTGGGCAAATGAATCATGGGGACGTTATTGGGGATGGGACCCGAAAGAGACTTGGGCACTGATTACAATGGTCGCTTACGCTATTGTCACCCATCTTCACTTGATGCCGTTCAGAAACAAGTTGTGGCTGTTCAATCTCTCTTCAGTGATTGCTTTCTATAGCGTGCTGATGACATTCTTCGGAGTGAATTATTTCTTGAGCGGTATGCATTCTTATGGTCAAAACGACCATGTAGGCGGCATATTTATCTATCTTTTAGCATCGGTATTTCTGGTGGTATTGCTTGGAATTCTATCTTTCATGGGAAAACAAAAACAGAATAATTAATCGAACGTAATGATGTATACTATGAAGAATCTCATATTATTATTTACTCTATTGTGTCTGTCACCGATTGTTCAGAGTAAGTCACCCAAACATTTGTTGTTGGGTGGCTCCGGTTGGAACAAAATTGCTATTATAAATAAAGAAACAAAAGAAATAGTATGGGAGTATCCTTTGGAAAAAGGATGGGAATGTAACTCGGTAGCAGCTACAAAAACAGGAGAAATCCTCTTTTCCTACTCCAAAGGAGCAAAAATGATAACCCGTGACGGACAGGAACTTTGGAACATTGCCGCTCCTTCGGGTTGTGAAATGCAGACTGCACGTATATTGCCTGACGGTAATGCGTTAATAGCCTGGTGTGGTCATCCGTCTACCATTTTAGAAGTAAATCCAAAAGGGGAAATTCTTTCGAAAACCGAATTTGAAACAGGTATCGAACGTCCCCATGCACAGTTCCGTCAAATAAATAAGAACAAAGAGGGAAATTATCTCGTTCCTTTATTTGCTACTTCTGAAGTGCGCGAAATTGCATCTGACGGTAAACTGCAGAATACTGTAAAACTCTCCGGTACTCCTTTCTCCACTGCTTTCCTGAAGAATGGCGACTATTTGGTAGCTTGTGGGGATGCTCACTGTTTCGTGCAACTGGATGCTACCTCGAACAAGATTATCCGTCAGGTAAATGCCAATGATATAGACGGGGTGCAACTATTTTTTGTAGCTCAACTCTTCCCCTTGAAAAAAGGCGGACTTTATATTTGCAACTGGCAAGGGCACGACCGTGAAGCCGATAAGGGTAAACATCCCCAATTGGTAGAGATTGATTCAAACGGTAAAGTGGTATGGCAACTGAATGATAGAGTTAAATTCGGTATGATTTCTTCAGTTTGTCCAATCAGAAGATAGAATTATTGCAACGCGAGCAGTGGTAAAGAAAGATGTTCTCCTTGATACGATAATGAACGTAGACTTTAAGCGGATTCGCTTAAAGTCTACCTATAAAATAAAGTCCAAATAATTATTTCTGTTTATTACTTCAAATGAAGCATCCGAATATGCGGTTGTGAAAGCGGCTGGTGCAGAAGGTTTCTTATCTCCCCATTTAAATTCAAATGCCGAAAGCTTTTCCGATGACTCTTCAATCAAATCAATTTCTTGATTGTCGTAAGTACGCCAGAAGTAGAACTCTTTTGCTTGAGTTCGGTTATAACGCATCTTGATTCGCTCGCTAATCAGATAATTCTCCCATAAAGCTCCAACATCCTGACGGACAGCTAACGGATTAAAATTGCCAATGATGGCATTTCGAATTCCATTATCATAGAAATACCACTTTCCTGCTTTTACCACTTCTTTCCTTAGATTCCGCGAATAGGCTCCCAAGCGGTAAATAACAAAAACTTTCGACAGTAGGTCCAGGTATTTCTCAACCGTATTCTTACTCATGCCTAATTGTCGTCCAAGTTCATCATACGAAACCTCGCTTCCCATTTGAAAGGCGATTAATCGCAGAAGTTCTCTCATTTTACCGGAATTCTTCAAGCCGTCAATTGCCAGAATATCTTTCAATAGATAAGCACCAACAATATCCCGGAGATAATCTGTTTTGCGTTCAAAACTTTCCAATGTTACTACTTCAGGATAAGAACCATATATGAGGCGGGATTCTAAATTGCGCTTTGTTTCCAGGGCATTTTCTATTTGATCTATTTCTTTCTGCGAAAAAGGATTCAAATGGAACTGCGTTGAACGTCCCACTAATGGCTCGCCTGCTTTGTTGAGCAGATCGAATGACGATGAGCCACTGGCAATTACCCTTATCCCGTCAATCTCATCTACAATCAATTTCAACTTAGAACCAATATCCGGAATGTTCTGAGCCTCATCAATAGCAAGTAAATCTATACCTTCAAGTAGATGTTTATAGTTGGATATACTACGTTCACCCAGCAAAGAGATTGTATCATAGTCCTCTCCGTTGAGCAGCATTGTTTTGCCTTTGAATGTTTTAATTAATTCGCGCATAAGAACGGTTTTACCAACTCGTCTTGCGCCAAAGAGCAGAATTACTTTACCTGATTCTATTCGCTCCGATATTTTATCCTGTAGAATTCGTTTGATTGTCTCCATATCTACTTGTTTTGCAGCAAAGGTAGTAAAAAGAATCTCCATACTGACGATTTTTCTATTAAATTCGTCAATAGAATGACGAATTTAATAGAAGGTAGCGGGTAGATTTTATTTTAACCTTTCTCCTTTTACCTGTTTTGTTGAGTAATAAACAGCGTATAGGGACGATTGATAGTCTGTTTTTTTGTGATGGCTGAGGTGAAATATCAGTATGGGGTACATATTTAGGCTATCCTGAATAACCATGATGATTTTTATATTCTTGTGATTGTGTATTCTAAGAATTATCACGTACATTTGTTCTGAGTTATAAACCTTATTCTTTGAATGTAATGAAACGGCAACTCTGTAAATAGCTTCGCCCATATGGATTGTGAACAATAGAAAAGTAAAAGTCTGTTGTCCCAACTCTTTGTGACTTCACATAAGTCACAAGTTATTTCATTATTCTATTTTGGAAATCCTATTAAAGAAGCTATTACACAATGAATACGAAAATATATCCCCGTACCAATGATTTTCAGACTATCTATCTGAATACAGTAATAAAGAACCCTGCTATTATTGTAGGTGATTATACGATATACAACGATTTCGTGAATGACCCGGTTCTTTTTGAGAAGAACAATGTTTTATATCATTATCCAATCAACAAAGACCGGTTGATAATAGGAAAATTCTGTTCCATTGCTTGTGGGGCTAAATTCCTTTTCAACAGTGCAAACCATACATTGAGCTCTTTATCCAACTATACATTTCCTATCTTCTTTGAAGAATGGAATTTAGATAAAAAAGAGGTTGTCTCAGCTTGGGACAATAAAGGCGATATAGTGATTGGTAATGATGTTTGGATAGGTTATGAGGCTGTTATTATGGCGGGAGTACATATTGGGAATGGAGCAATTATTGCATCAAGGGCAGTGGTAACGAAAGATGTTCCCCCTTATACGATAGTGGGCGGAACGCCCGCCAAAGAGATTCGGAAGCGTTTTGATACAAATACAATTGCTTTATTGCAGGAATTGCAATGGTGGGATTGGAGTTTTGAAAAGATATCCGAATGTTTACCTTATATAATGGGTGGGAAGATTGAAGAATTAATGCAAAAATAAACAATATATGAATTTAATAATAGAACTTGGAACCTCTGCTGATATAGATGAATTGGAAAGGCTATATGACGAGTTGAACGATTACTTGGCAACTACGGTTAACTACCCCGGATGGATAAAAGGAATCTATCCGGTTCGCGAAGATGCAGTTGCCGGTGTGAATGATAACAGCCTTTTTGTAGCAAGATGTGATGGCAAAATTGCGGGATCGGTCATTCTGAATCATCAGCCGGAAGAGGCTTATGAGAACATCAAATGGAAAATAGATGTAGATTATAGCCACATCTTTGTGGTACGTACTTTTGTTGTGCACCCTTCTTACTTGCAGAAAGGTGTTGGGCGTGCGTTAATGGAGTATTCATTGGACTTGGCTCGAAGTACGGACATGAAATCTATTCGGCTGGATGTCTATGAGAAGAATCTACCTGCTATCTCATTATATGAGAAATGCGGATTTGAGTATGTTGATACGGTAGATTTAGGATTGGGACATTACGGGTTGAATTGGTTCAAACTATATGAAAAGATGGTCTGAATCCTCTTTAGTGGAATTGACATATAGGTCTATTTCTTTTTTGATAAAACCTTTGATGATATAATAGAGTAGAAGCTCCAATGTTATCTATAGAATATAGATGCTGCCGGAGCTTCCATAGATTTCTTCTCTGGCAAATTAAATAATACTTTTCTTCATTTCAAAAACAATATCTTTGACACATACATTTTCCGATAGGCTTAATAAGTACCGGATGGAATTTAACAAATCACTGGGTTGCACCATTTCTTCATCTTTAAAAGGAGTTCCTGCCTTTTTCGCCATATCGGTATTGACCCATCCGGGACAAAGGGTAGTGACCCGTATTCCTAATGGGGGTAATTCACGATATAAAGATTCAGCCAATCCGAGGAAAGCAAATTTTGTAGAACCGTAAATACCACCATCAGCGAAACCGTATTTTGCTGCACGGGATGCGATATTAAATATATATCCGCTTTTCTGTACTTTCATTATCTCTGTCACAGTTTTCAGTATTCCATATTGGGCGATTACATTAATTTCCATAATCTTCCTAAAGTTATCAACGGGTTCACTTAAAGAACCATCCATGAACATTGCTGCTGCATTTACCAATATATCAATGGCACCGTATTTTTGATTGATACGTTTAATTTCGGTATCAACTTTCGTGCAATCTGTAATGTCTAGCGGCAATACGACAGGTTCTTGTATATTCCTGTCCGGTTGCATGATTTCATCATGTATCTTCTCTAAGTTCTGTTTGTTTCGGGCTACTAATACAACCCGATAGCCATCAGTTGCTAACCCCGCTGCAATAACAGCACCGATACCTTGACTTGCTCCTGTAATAATAGCTAATCCTTTTTGCTTTTCCATGACCTGAATTTAAATGAGTTTATTAATTATGATATAAGAAATAGAGTGACGATATGAGGATAAAAAAAGAAGCCTCGGAATATTCCAAGGCTTCTTGCTTATTATTTGTTTTTGCACATTCTGTTTGATATCTTCGTAACAGTCACAGTAGACAGGACTAATCTTTTTGATTTTAGCCTTTTCCTTATAAATACGTTGAAATATAGGGAAACTAAGGTAATACATGCATTCAGACTGTTTCATCAGTTGTAATTTCATGTGCAAAAGTAGGAATATATTGTTGAATGAGAAAATGTTTGAATTGATTTTTGCTTATTATATGTAACTTTGTAACTCTAAAAAATGTATGAATCTAAAAGTTTTATCGTAATGGATAAAAGTATATTCGGCTATAATATGAATAGAATAATTATTTTGTTGATTTCATTGATAATATCGTTACAAGGATTTTCACAAACAGAGTTTACTACCTGTCTGTTTGATGCTGAAAGAAGTAGAGTTATACCGATAGCTGTTTATCAGCCGCAGAAAGTAAATTCAAAAACAAAAGTTATTATATTCAGTCACGGTTATGACGGGAATAAAAACAGTAAGTCCAATCAATCTTATTCCTATCTGACACGTTTTCTTGCAGAAAAAGGTTTTTATGTGATTAGTGTACAACATGAGTTGCCTGATGACCCTCTTTTGGCAATGGAAGGTGATTTTATGCAAACTCGTATGCCGAATTGGGAACGGGGTACTGATAATATACTATTTACGATTCAGGAATTTAAAAAGCTAAAACCACAATTAAATTGGGATGACCTTGTATTAATAGGACATTCTAACGGTGGGGACATGACAATGTTGTTTGCAAGTAAATATCCACAATTGATAAGTAAAGCTATATCAATGGACCATCGTAGAATGATTATGCCAAGAACACAAAAACCTCAATTATATACATTAAGAGGTTGTGATTATGATGCGGATGCGGGAGTGCTGCCCACCGAACAAGAACAGCAACAATTCCATGTGAAAATTATCAAACTAGATGGAGTTACGCATAGTAATATGGGAGAGAATGGAACGGAAGAACAACATAACCTTATCAATTGGCATGTCTATGAATTCCTGACAAGGAAATAGCTAGAATAAAACAATAATATCTGCTTATGTTTAAACAATAAAACTAGTATTTCAAAAAGGTATTCATTGGAAAATACTTGATGGTATCCAACTTTTATCTGCCTGTCTTCAACCGGAAAGCCTGTTTTTCTTGTAACTTTGCAGCCGATTTTAGAAAAAGAAGTTTGGAATGATAAATAAATACGAGGAACGGCTGGGAACAGAACGTATGTTGCCGCTTGTTTTTAAGATGGCACTTCCAGCAGTAGCTGCGCAGTTCGTTAATTTGCTATATAGTATTGTCGACCGTGTATATATCGGACATATTCCGGGCATCGGAACCGATGCATTGGCTGGTGTAGGAGTAACTACTTCTCTCATTATTCTGATATCTTCTTTTTCAGCAATTGTAGGCGGTGGCGGTGCACCATTAGCTGCCATCGCACTCGGACAAGGGGACCGTTTGCGTGCCGGCAAAATATTGGGAAATGGTTTTGTCCTTTTAATAATATTCACCCTGCTTACTTCTTTCATCGCATATACATTTATGGAACCCATTCTCCTTTTCACGGGAGCTTCGGAAAATACATTGGAATATGCAGTGGATTATCTTTCCATTTATCTGTTGGGGACTATATTTGTAGAAATATCAACAGGATTGAACAGCTTTATTAATGCACAGGGGCGTCCTGCCATTGCTATGTTTTCGGTTCTAATCGGTGCTTTACTGAATATAATTCTTGACCCTATTTTCATCTTCTGGTTTGATATGGGGGTGAAAGGAGCGGCTCTGGCTACGGTGCTTTCACAGGCTTGCAGTGCTGCGTGGGTACTGACTTTCCTTTTTTCCAAACGTGCCTCTTTGCCTTTGGAAAAGCGTTATATGAAATTGGACAGGAAAATAATACTTGCTATATTGGCTTTAGGAGTATCTCCATTCATAATGGCTAGTACGGAGAGTTTAGTTGGTTTTGTACTTAATAGTAGCTTGAAAGAATTCGGCGACATCTACATTAGTGCATTGACAATTCTGCAAAGTGCGATGCAGTTTGCCAGTGTACCATTGACGGGATTCGCGCAAGGATTTGTACCGATAATAAGCTATAACTATGGACATGGTGACAAACAGCGTGTAAAAGACTGTTTCCGTATTGTATTGATAACCATGTTCTCTTTCAACTTGATATTAATGCTTTTCATGATTCTGTTCCCTTCAACGGTAGCTTCCGCTTTTACAAGTGATGAAAGGTTGATTGAGACTGTTCGTTGGACGATGCCTGTATTCTTGGGTGGCATGACTATTTTCGGATTACAGCGTGCCTGCCAGAATATGTTTGTAGCATTGGGACAGGCTCGGATTTCTATTTTTATTGCTTTGTTGCGTAAGGCAATTCTATTGATTCCACTAGCATTGATATTACCGCATTTCATGGGAGTGACAGGTGTATATGCGGCTGAGGCTATATCCGATGCGACAGCAGCAATATGCTGTACTCTGTTATTCTTTTGGCAGTTCCCCAAGATTCTAAGAAAAATTCAAAGGAATACTCAACGTGCAAATTAATACCGGATAAGATTCGAAAGAACTGTTATTTACTGAAAAAACGACCTTTCTTAAAAACGGAATATTTAAACTGCCAGGAAATCAATATAACCAATGGACTGATGGAAAAGAATAGAAAAACTCCGGCATTTACTAATACTCTTTTTTCTTTTGAGAGAATTTGGATAAATATATGATGAAATTGCAATAATATATTTGTTTTGATTGTCATGCTGAACGTTTTTGTGGTAAATAATCAATCATTCAGTCATTTTATATCTCCTTCGGCTTTATGATGAAATAGAGAAAAAAGTAGTCTAGAATGCTCTGAAATAACTCTTCTGTATCTTCCTCACCGAGGAAGGACAGGTTCCTCGGTGAGGAACTTATCGATGCACACCGAGGAACGCCTTGATGGTTTAGGGGGAATGAAGATTAAATTGCTGGAAAAACTGCATATTATATATGAAATTATACAATATTAGTTTGTATTTGTGCATAATATTACACTAATATATGCGGTTTTTACTCTAACTTGTTTCTTTTAGAGCAATTGTTTCTCAACATAATCTTAAAAATAGCACATTCATGCTAAAGACTTTTTGTCCTTTAATTAGAAGAAGTACCCCAATTCGTTCTCTTTGAAAATCTCTGCAACTAACTATTTTTCAAAGAACTATTGAGCTTTTTTTAGTGGACACTAATGTGATAGAGTCTAATATGTATTTTATACAAGTTAGTAAGATACTTCTCTCAGAGTCCCCAAAATGTCAATATCTCTATGTATTAAACGAACATAAATACTTCCCACTAGAACCTCTGATTGAATATAATAGTTTGTTTGGACTCCAAAAAGTTCTTTTATTTGCCTGACTGCCATAGTGCAACGAATTCTATCTTCTTCATTAAGAAAATCATTGGAAATAATGATGATTCTTGAAATGGGACCAATCCGTCCCACAATATCCATTAACTTACTTAAATGTACTCTGCTGCAATCCATATAGGGTAAATGATAACAGGCAACTTCATTCGAAGTATTTGTAAATGCTAAAACAAGTCCGCAAATTGTAGTTCCTGCATTCACCAACGTGTCTCCTGTATGAGCGATCATTGTATGCCCTTGACCTAATAAGTGATTCATCTTCTATTTTTTTAGATAAGTAATAACTGGTACATTATTATCAATTAGTAGGACACCTCTCGTAAAGTTCCTAAGATATCAATGTCTTCCTGTTTTAAGCGAACATAAATGTCTCCTACTAGCACTTCTGGTTGAATATAATAGTCTGTTTTGACTCTAAAAAGCTCTTTTATTTGTCTGACTGCTGCAGTACAACAAATTTTATCTTCCTCATTAAAAAAGTCATTAGAAATAACGATGATTCTCGAAACGGGACCAATCCGCCCTACAATATCCATTAACTTGCCTAAATGCACCCTGCTGCAATCCATATAGGGTAAATGATAACAGGCAACTTCATTCGAAGTATTTGTAAATGCTAAAACAAGTCCACAAATTGTAGTTCCTACATTCACTAGCGTATCTCCTGTATGGGCGATCATTGCGTACCCTTGACCTAATAAGTGATTCATCTTCTATTTTTTTTAGATTAGTAATAATTGATGCAATATTACAAGTTATAAAGAACAATCTATTATGCAAAATATTAATTTTATTACATATTTGAAGTGAACTTAATGTAAATTGATGTGATTGGATTCAGAATCATAGTTTGCAGAAAGGAAAAATGCAAGTTGTTCAAAACCTGCAATGTCCGTGTGTGCAGCGAAGAAAACCAGGTGGATTATTGTTTCCAGTGCAGCCGGTTTCCTTGTGAAAATACAGGCTTTGACGAGCATCTATACAAAAGATTTGTTGCAATCAATAAGCGGATGCAAGAGATAGGAATAGAGAAATATTATGAAGAAGTAAGAGACTTGCCTCGTTATTAAGTCGCGGATAGTCTCTCTTTCTTTGCTTCACTCCAATTCCTGTGCATAAATGTTGATTGCGCGTAATGCTTTTAATATTTCAGTCGAGGTAATTCCCTGACATTCTATTCTTAATATTTTCTCCCAGTTCTCAAGGTCTACATTCCATTTGTAGATTTGCGGACACAGGGTGAAAAGCGCCGAGATATGTTTTATATCTCGTACATTTTTTACTGAAGTGCGGAAAATAAGTATTTGCTCTTCCATGGTTGCTATTTTATTTTTGTTCTGAACGCAAAGGTAAGTCAAAATAGCCTCAGCCATAGAATTATTCGACGAACGCCCTGATTACTCATGACGAAACAAGTAATATAGGAGATAAACTTCGCATACTCAAAGATTTTACTTACATTTGTTCTTATAAATAAAATGTAAGTAAAAAACATGAGAAAACAACTATCAATTACATTAGCTTGTTTCCTTCTTACTTCGGCTACGGCATTCGCTCAAAGCTGGAAACCTTATGAAAATACTGCGAAGGGAAAGACTTATGAAACATCCGATTGCGTGACATTACTGGATAGCACGCTGGTATCTGTCCAGCCTACCGGACAAGGCTCGTTTGCTGTGTGCAAAGTGATTAAAGTGCAAACTCCGAAAGGGGCAGTAGCTAACCGGGTAATTAAATACGATTATGACCCTCTGACCGCTTATGCTGAATTCAAACGTGCGACCGTTTACCGTGCCAATGGGCAGGTGGATGAACTTGATGTAAAGAAAACCTGTGATTATGCCGCTCCTGCCCGGGCTATTTATTGGGGAGCGAGACAGATTATGCTCGAAATCGGTGCTTTACACCCCGGTGATATCGTGGATTATGAGATAGCTAAGAAAGGTTTTACTTATGCGTTGCTCGGAGCCGGAGATGAAGATGATTCACGTTTTATCCCGCCTATGCGCGGACAATTCTATGATATTGTTCCTTTTTGGAGTAGTGTCCCCACCGTGCGTAAAGTTTATAAAGTGGCTGTCCCTATGGAAAAAGAATTGCAATTCCAGTTCTATCAGGGCGAATGTGCTTCATCCATGCGTTATGAAGACAATAGTAAGGTGTACACTTTTACAATGGATAATGTGATGCCTTTCGTCAGAGAACCGAATATGGTAGACTTTTTTGATGCGGCTCCCAAACTGATGATGTCTTCTACTCCCCAATGGAAAGACAAGTCCTTGTGGTTCAATAAAGTGAACGAAGACTATGGCAGTTTTGCCCCACTGCCCGAAGCACAGAAAAAAGTGGACGAACTGATAAAAGGCAAGAAAACCGAGATGGAAAAGATTGCCGTGCTGACTCATTGGGTGGCCGATAATATCCGTTATTCCGGCATATCCATGGGAAAAGGAGAGGGGTTCACACTTCACAATACTAAAATGAATTATACCGACCGTTGCGGGGTCTGTAAAGACATAGCAGGCACACTGATTTCCTTCTTGCGTATGGCAGGTTTCGAAGCCTATCCGGCTATGACAATGGCGGGCAGCCGTGTGGAGAGTATTCCTGCCGACCATTTTAATCACTGTGTGGCAGTAGTGAAACTAAATAACGGAACGTATATGCCACTCGACCCTACCTGGGTTCCTTTCTGTCGCGAATTGTGGAGCAGTGCCGAACAGCAGCAGAACTATCTGCCGGGTGTGCCCGAAGGTTCTGATTTGTGCATCACTCCGCTTTCAGCTCCCGAAAATCATTATATGCGTATCAAAGCCGATAACCGTTTGGATGTGGACGGTACTCTGCGTGGTACTTTCACTCTTACCGCCGAAGGGCAGAGCGACAGCAATATTCGCCGCATCTTTACTACCGGATTTCAGAGCGAATGGAAAAATACGATGGAAAGACAGCTCTTAGCCATATCTCCAAAAGCCAAATTGTTGAGTGTAGACTACGGTAAGAATCCTAAAGACTATCAGGCAGCACCTATAAAAATCACTTTCCGTTACGAAATACCTGGTTATGCATTGAAAGGCGAGAAGGAGATGTTCTTCCGTCCGTTGGTGATGAATAACCTTTATAATCAGGTACGTTCTTACTTGCGAATTGACACTTCGCTGAAAGAACGTAAGTATGGTTTCAAAGATGGATGCTCGCGTCTGGTCGAACTGGATGAAACGATTCAGCTTCCGGCAGGATACAAACTGGCGAATGCCGACAAGAATGAAACAATGCAAGGTACGGGAGCCGATTTTGAAGGTTCATTGGCACAGCAAGGAAACAAAGTGTTGCTTCACAACAAACTAGCCTTGAAGAAACGTGTCTATGAGGCTTCCGACTGGGATAGTTTCCGCAATGCAGTGAATGCCCATAAGGCATATGGTGAATATTTAGTGATTAAAAAGTAGAGCAGAATGAAAAATATACATTATTATATAATTACACTGGTAGTACTGCTGCTTACAGTAGCTCCGGTGAAAGCGGCATCCGAAGCCGAATTTGGGAAATTGCACAAAACTTACATTTTGCATGCTGATGGTAGCCAGGAGATGCGTGTACAAAAGGAACTGACACTATTTACTCATGCAGCAATGAATCGTCTGTATGGTGAAAGTTTTATTATTTATAATCCGGAGTTTCAGGAATTGAAGATTCACGAATCTTACACCCGTCAGAAAGACGGCAATATTGTAAAGACACCCGAAAATGCTTTTGTGGAAGTACTTCCTTCTGCGGCAGCCGATGCTCCGGCATATAATGGTTTGAAAGAAATGGTCGTAGTCCATACCGGATTGGAGTTGGGAGCTACTATTTATCTGGATTACTCTGTTATTACCCGCCCGGGCTATCTACCCGAACTGGACGTGTGCGAACAGGTGGAAGAACTTTCTCCAATCAAAGAATATGTACTTTCATTGTCAGTGCCCGAAAGTAAGTCTTTGCATTACGAATTATTGAATGGAAAGACTGCTCCGGCAGTGAAAACTGCGGGTGGTGTAAAAACAGTGACCTGGACATTGAAGAATGTGCAACCACGTCCTTATATGCTTGACGTTTCTTTGCCGGCAGGCAATGTGCAGGCTATTGTAGCTTCTACTTATGCTTCAAAAGGCCATGCCTTGAAGGTGATTAAACAACAATTCGAGAGTAACGGAAGGGAAGTTTCAGAATTGGCAAAGAAACTGACTGCCAACGCACAAAGCCCGGAGCAAAAAACGAAACAACTCACTGCTTACGTACAAGGATTAGGAAACTGCCGTTTGTCATTGTCGCAAACCGGATACCGTTTGCGTCCGGCAGCCGAAGTGATTCGCTCGGCTTATGGGACGGAAGCGGAGAAAGCGGCTTTGTTGGCTGCTTTGCAGCAAGCAAGCGATATTCAGACTGAAATAAAGGTTGTTTTTCCTAAAACAGTGAATAAGGATGCAGCGGGACTTGCTGCTGTCAGCAAACTGTTTGTTACTGATAATGCAATTGCTGATATGCAGGATTTTGTTTCAGTTGTCAATATGGACGCTCAACCAATAGCTTTAAAAACGGTTTCTCATATTATTTCGCAAACCGACACATTGCGGGTGACTGCAAAAACCGGAAAAGCTTTGGAAGCAGGTTACCGGAGATTCGAACTGCCCCAGGCGCGGAGCGGCTGGGCTGCTTATGAAGGACGTTCAACAACTATGAATACAACTCGTCCGGTTAATCTGCTATTGCGATACTTGCCCGATGAAACTTATACTTGTATTGTGAAAGTTACCGATGGGATGAAACCGGTAGTGTTACCGACTGATAAAAAGATTGAAAATCCTGTCGGTAGCATAGAAGTTACAGTGAAAAGAACGGCAGATGAAATAGAAATTGTCCGTACCTTGAAACTGAAAAAGCAATTGATAACTCCGGCAGAATATCCGGCATACTATCGCTTGATGTCGGAATGGATGGATGCTGATAAAAGCACTGTACTCTTTCAAGTTGCAAAGTAGTATTATGGAATGAAATAAAAAATGTAGGTTAAACATTTATACCTGTTTATTTATGTATGAACTGGAGCAAATCGGAAAGCAGAGCTATTATATAAATTGTCCTGCGAAAATAGGAGTATATAAACAAAATGATAAAGATATATACTTGATAGATAGTGGTAATGATAAAGAAGCAGGTAAGAAAGTTTTGAAACTTGCAGCTCAAAACAACTGGGAAATCAAAGCTATCATTAACACGCACTCTAATGCTGACCATATCGGCGGCAATCATTATCTGCAACAACAGACGGGTTGTCCGATTTTTACGAACGGCATTGAAACTGCATTTACTAATTATCCTGTCTTAGAGCCTTCTTTCCTATATGGCGGTTATCCGTGTAAAGAGTTAAGAAGTAAGTTCTTGCTTGCTAAAGAAAGTAAGGCAGTGGAATTAACGGATAATGATTTTCCTGAAGAACTGGAAGTTATACCTCTTCCGGGACATTTTTTTGATATGATAGGGTTACGTACTCCCGACAATACGGTTTTTCTAGCTGATTGCATTAGTAGCCAAACTACATTGGAGAAGTATCAGGTTTCGTTTATTTATGATGTTGCCCGATATCTCGACACATTGGATAAGGTGGAAAATATGCAAGCGGCTATGTTTGTTCCGGCGCATGCGGAAGTTACTTCGGATATTAGAGGACTTGTTGCCCTCAACCGGGCTAAAGTGTACGAGATAGCTGACGGATTACTGGATATTTGTAAAAAGCCGCTGGACGGTGATAGTATTCTTCAAAAGGTTTTTGAGAAATATAATCTGACAATGACTATCGAGCAATATGTATTGGTGGGAAGTACAGTCCGTTCCTATCTTTCCTGGTTGAAGGATGGTGGTAAATTGACGTTCTACTGCCAGGAGAATAAACTTCTTTGGGAGAGTATCTGAATAGATATGCAATAGAGAAAATGCCGAAAAAAATGAGGGCGGAGACTATGAAGAAATAGTCTCCGCTTCATTGTCGAAGGAAGTATTAAGGGAATATCTACAACAATGGCATTTCTACTCTTGTCACTTGTTCTTCTTCGGGTGCATCAGGACCGGTATAATAATACTCTATAGATGTTCCCGAAGCCTTGTATCCATTGGACTTTATCCATTCCATCATTTCATTGTACAGGGTAGCCAACTCGGCATAAGTTCCTCTATGCAGACAGGAAACTATTTTTCTTTCCGGTATTATTATAGATTGTATATCCTCTTTACCTTGTAATTCTTTGGGTGATTTAAGGCCGATAATCATTCTGATATTCTGTTCAGTCAAACTTTCAAAGTCAGGATATTCAACGTAGGGAATATCTGTTGTGACTTCTCTCTGTTCTTTAAATAAAGAGTCTATCCTTACGAAATTTCCCCCAATAGCTTTCGACATTCCGTTCATATCTGTCCGTACTTCAACTGCCAAAGCGAATTGTTCCGGTTGTTTCAATAGCATGATTTCTGAAATCTTTCCCATAATAGATTGTTTTAGAGTGTTGATAATTTATTATTTCTTTACGACCGGAATATAAATATCAGTAATTAATTCCGTTTTGAGAGTGGAATCAGGATGATTCATATACATCTCAAAGCTAAAGGGACTTTGAGGACGATACTTGCTTTTCGGAAACCATTCTTCGTAAATTCTCCGGTAGAATTTGTGCAATAAAGAGTAATCTCCGGTATGCCTGAATATTGCGTAACGACCACCGGGGATTTCCATGATTCCCGGTTGAGAGTCATGTGTCATGTTATCTATTGTTACTCCGAGATAGAAGCGGCATTTATCCATAGGAGTAATGGATGGGTCGTCCATACTGACACTGACAAATTTATAATTCGATTTACTTTCATTATACTGCCTGGCATAATTTATCAACCTGTTCCATATTAATTTATATCGAAGCTCATCCTTGTATTTTTCACCGACTTCAATATAGAATATTTTCATTGGCTGAATTGACCAGATTTCAGGGACAATAACCGTATGCTGTTCGTCATGCATCGGCTTGTATTTTTCCCTATATTGAGAAGTCGTTATTTCGAAATGTTTCTTGAAAGCTTTGGCAAGACTAAACTTTGTCTGATAGTTTGTCTGCTCCAAAATCTGATTGATTGTAAAGTCAGTAGATACTAATAAATGTGCTATATGTTCAAGTCGTAACCGTTGTATATAGCTTCCTATATTTTCTCCGCTAACGGTCTGAAACACCCTTCTAAAGTGATATTTGGAAAGTCCGCTCATGTCACTTAGCATATCTGTATCCAAAGAATCGAATAAGTGATTATTGATATGAACGATAATATCCTGAATCTTCTGGTGGTGAATGTTGCTGGTTTCCAACTTCTGTTTCCAGCGTTTCAGTTTAGGTAAACGCATGTTGAGTATAGTTCTCAATTCTTCCGGTGAATATGTGGTATCTGCATATTCATTGTACTTGTCGGTGTATTTTATCCAAATATTAATCATCTCCGACATCGGAATATCGACGATATATTTTCCGTCTTTCAGGCAATAATAGCAATATTCGTCACTTCGCGAACCGTCGGAGTTGGTACCCAGATATTTCTCTATATCAAAGCGTAAGGGCATCCCGCAACTTTGGCAATACTTCTTGTTTATTTCAGATTCAATCATTTATCGGTTCGGTTTTCGTTTGATGGATAGAAGGCGCTCCATATCATTGAATAAACTGGTATCTCTCAGCTCGAACATAACCCACTTCCCATCATGAAAAGTGGTCGCTTCATCATATATCTTCAGCGTTTCGTTAGAGAAAAGAGCTCGCTGTGATTCAAATTTGGCACGTTCGTCTTTGCCTAAAATGACCATGAAACCGAAAGTCTGCTCTCTGGCATATAGGGCGCAAAGCGTTTTCCCACCTCTGCGATATTTATATTCGTACTTCCAGGCTTTTCCGCCATGATTCCACAATTGTTCCATATTGTACTTCTGTTCAATAAGTTGGCAAAGTGAAGACCATATATTATAGAGATCTTTACCTATGAGGTTTTCCAATGTTTCGGGAGTAGGAATCTGCAAAGCTTCTTTCATGACATTCTATATTTGTTTTTAATAATTGACATCACAAAGATAGACTGATTTTTCGACAGATAGTTGTCCAATATAGCTGTCTTTAGTGCAAGATTTATTCTCACTGTGATGAGAGCCTTTTCTCACTGCAATGAGAAAACTTTCTCATCGCATTGGGAAAATTTTCTCATTGCGATGAGTATTTTTTCTCAAAGGTATGAAAATGTATGAGAAAATATATAGCTATAAATGGCTGTAAATGATGTTGCTAAATGAATCATTATCTAAAGGTTTATATTATGTTGAATGGATAAACTGCCATCGTATTCTTTATATTTTGCATTTTTGTATATATTGACTAGCTTGTTACCGTAATCAAGAATCATATTTTGAGATTCTTGTGATAAGTTTGTTGCTAGAATACCGCTTCCTAAAATGCCCGGATTACACAAAATACTGTCTTTCCTTATTGAATTCATCGTGAGTTCTACACATGTGTAGCTCTTGATACCTTCTTTTTTTAGACTTGATGTGATATATTTGTCCAGAGATTCTTTGCTATCTTCAGTCATGAATCCATACCATAATAAACACTTCATCCCTAATTGAGTCGCTTTTATCAGAACATCGAGATAAGTGTAGCCTGAATCGCCTTTCTTATCTATTTCGTAAGGATCAATATGGATGAATGATGATCGGGGAAGTGAAGGCAATAGTTGCATCGTTCCTTCCAAAGAATCGGTATTGTGTACTTCTACAGATACATCCAACCCGATTTGTTTTGTGTAGAAAGCCACATTATCCAATGCACTCTTTTCCAAATCAAAGAATACAAATCTTTGTGCTTGATTCCCTAATACATTCATTGCCAGGGCAGGAGAACCTAAGTAATGTCCTTTTGCCATTTCTGTACTTTCCAGTTTGTGATAAATGGAATTTTTCAGGGCTGTATCCTCATTTGCATTTTCTAAGAAATGGTAGATGCCATATTGCTGCTCCGGTGTATGTGCCATTTGATAAATGGCGCATGCCGAATTCGTTTCTACATATACCTGTGGCGTTTCGTTCCGAAGGGCTTCACAGAGTACCAGATGTTTCAGCACATCAGGCTGTTTTGCGAAATGAGTGTAAGTTGACATATCGGTGTATTTATTAGGAGTTAATCAATTCATGAATCTCACGGATGTGTAGATGTAAATGGTCTAAGTAACCCTCTATCATATCTTGCAGAGTGACTTTTGTACCCTCAAAGTCGCACCAATAACTGTCCAGTCTTGTTTGGTCTACGGACTTTATGACTTGGATGATATGTAGGTTAAAGAACTTCCATAATTGAATTAAATTGTGGAAGTCCTCATTTTGATAATCTTGCAGAGCTATCCACAAATCATTATCCTGACGATAATCAGGAAAGAAAAGCAAGTCTTTGCAGTATTGCAGCCTGACCATGCGTTGATGATTGTTTGACGCTGAATCAATCAAGTGCCCGAGAATCTGTTTGATAGTACGGTTTTGCTTATTGCGTTTTAACGTAATCGTCTCTTCTTGTAAGCTGATTAATACTTTCTCTTCGGTTTCTATAACATTATAAATACCTTCTGTTACTTTCGAAAAATCGAATTTAGCCATGGTTCTTTCTTAAAATAATTTGTTTTTGCGAATTGCTTAATTCTACAAATATAAATAAATACATGAAATAGGTAGGTTAAACGGTATGTTTTATCTGAAATAATTTTATTTGAATAAAAATATATATATTAAAATCTTTATCTAAATAAATAAAAATGCATGAGGATATCCCATTCAAAGGGAAACTTCTATTACTATTTTTATGTTGCTGATCATATTTTAGTAAAAAAATGGCTTAATACTTTTTTTATTCTGTATTTTACATAACTTTGTAGCGCATACTCCTTGAATAAAGGGAATAAAACAAAAAGCGTTTCATAATAAAAAGATAAAACTATGATTAATTTACAGAAAGGACAGAGAATAGAGATAGGCCTGTCAAAAGTGAGAGTTGGATTAGGCTGGGATCCTAATCAAAGTACTGGTTATGATTTTGATTTGGATGCATCTGCATTTATGCTGAATGAGAGAAAGAAACTTCCTACAGATGATTTTTTTGTTTTTTATAATAATCCGGTGTCTCCTGATAAAGCAGTAGAATCATCGGGTGATGACCTGACGGGTGGTAATAGTGCAGATGGAGATGATGAAATTTTGACAATCGATTTGCAAAAGGTAGATACCCTTATTCAAGAAATTATTTTCACCGTAACTATTCATGAGGCTGAACAGCGTAAACAGAATTTTGGGCAGGTTCATAATTCATATATTCGGATTTATAATGCGAATACTGATGAAGAAATTGCTCGATATGATCTGGATGAAGATTTCTCTGTAGAAACAGCAGTTGAATTCGGACGCTTATACCGACGAGGCGGAGAATGGAAATTTGAAGCTCTGGGAGTCGGGTATAAAGGTGGATTACAGTACTTTGTTGATAAGTATGTGTGATTTTGTTTTTCATAAAAGGAAAAGTAACTAATTAATTATCAATGTTATGATAAATTTAGAAAAAGGGCAAAGAGTAAACCTTGATTTGCAAAAATTTACTATCGGTTTAGGATGGGACACAAACCAATCAAGTACAGGAGCTGATTTTGACTTGGATGCTTCTGCATTTATTTTGGGTGAGAATCGTAAGATGCTTTCTGACGAGTGTTTTATATTTTATAATAATCTCAAATCACCGGACGGTGCTATCGAACATACAGGCGATAACTTGACAGGAGAAGGTGAAGGAGATGATGAAAGCATCAAAGTAGATTTGTCTAAAATTAATCCCCAAGCAACGGAAGTTTGTTTTGTTGTTACCATTCACCAGGCAGAAGAACGCAGACAGAACTTTGGACAAGTTCATAACTCTTTTATTCGTGTCTGTAATGCCGATACCAAAGAGGAAATACTTAGATACGAATTGGAAGAAGACTTTAGTGTCGAGACTGCTGTCGAATTCGGACGTTTGTATAAGAAAAACGGACAATGGAAATTTGAAGCAATTGGAGTAGGACAAAAACAAGGACTTCAGGAATATCTAACTAAATACAACTAAAAACTACTAAAAAATACGATCATGGCAATACGTTTGGAAAAAGGTCAGAGAATCAATCTTGAAAAAAATAATGGTTCTAAACTTACTAGTTTCTGTGTGGGATGTAACTGGGGAGTAATTGAAGTAAGCGGTGGGTTCTTTGGATTAGGTAAGAAAGTTACCGAAGTCGATTTGGACTTGAGTTGTGTAATGTTGAATAGTGCAGGAGATATGTGTGATCATATCTATTCTCCTTTATATAAACCGGAATTCTTAGCTCATTATGGCATGCCTGCTGGTAAAGTGGATTCTAAGGAGTACGCTCTTCACCACTCCGGTGATGATTTAAAAGGCGACGAAGGTGGTGATGACGGATTGGACAATGAAATCATCACAGTCAATCTGGATAAAATCAACCCGGATGTTGAGCAAATCTTTTTCTTTCTGAATAATTGTGGAAAAGAAGACTTCTCACAGATTCCTTATGCTGCTATAAGAATGTATGAAGGAACACCTGACAGGGTGAAGGAAGTTTTTGCACAATATGATGTTGCTGCAGAAGCCCAGTATAAGGGAAAACTAGCTTTGATTATGGGTAAGTTATATAAAAAAGGTGGTGAATGGAAATTTGCTGCTATAGGAGACGCGTATGAAGATGCCAATCTTTGCCTGACAATAAAGAGAATCCTAACTAACTACGCAAAATAATCATGAGACGTTTACCTGTATATTTATTGTTGGATACTTCAGGTTCTATGTACGGAGAACCGATTGAGGCAGTGAAGAATGGAGTTCAAGTACTCATTTCTACTTTGCGTCAGGATCCGTATGCTCTTGAAACTGCATATTTGAGTATAATCACTTTTAATAGCAGTGCCCAACAAATTATTCCTTTGACGGAATTGTCAACTTTTCAGCAGCCGAATATAGATGCCAATGGTTGTACAGCATTGGGTGAAGCTCTTGCATTGCTGGCGACGAAAGTGGATGCGGAAGTTACCAAAACGACCCCCGAAGTCAAAGGCGACTGGAAACCTCTTGTTTTTATTATGACCGATGGTGAACCTACGGATGATTTAAATAAAGGGTTGGCTGAATTTAAGAAAAGAAAGTTTGGTATGGTGGTGGCTTGTGCTGCCGGACAGGGTGCGAATACCGATACACTGAAAAAGATAACAGAGTGTGTCGTACAGTTGGATACAGCCGATAGTGCAACGATTAAATCTTTCTTCAAGTGGGTGTCCGCTTCCGTTAGTGCAGGTAGCATGAAGGTTGAAGATACCGGTAAGGAAGTTTCCGGAATGAGTGAACTACCTCCTCCTCCTCCCGAAGTGAATATTGTTGTATAATTTATAAGTAAGGTTTAAGAGGCTGTTTCAAAAGGTTGCCAGCAAAATGTCAGCATAACACTTTTGACGCAGCCTCTTTTAATTGTAGACAAAATGAGACGATTACCTGTATATTTATTGATTGATACTTCTGGTTCCATGAAGGGTGAACCTATCGAGTCTGTAAAAGTAGGGCTAGAAGCTATGATAGCGAGTTTGCGGCAAGATCCATTTGCTTTAGAATCAGTCAATATAAGTATTATCACATTTGATAGTAGCGTAAATCAGTTGTTACCTTTGACTGAGTTGGAAAATTTACAATTGCCTGAAATTGTAACTCCGGATTCCGGTCCTACTCATTTAGGAGCTGCTTTGGAACTATTGTGTAAAGTAGTAGATAAGGAGGTGCGATTGAGTACTCCCGACAGAAAAGGCGACTGGATGCCTCTTCTTTTCATTATGACGGACGGAAAGCCTTCTGATATCCAACTTTATAACCAGATGATACCGGAAGTAAAAAAAAGACATTTTGCAAGTGTCATAGCTTGTGCCGCCGGTATGCATGCCCGGACAGAACCGTTAAAGCTGCTGACAGACCAAGTGTATTCTTTGGATACTGTAGACAGTTCAACTTTCAAGCAATTCTTTAAATGGGTATCAGATTCTATCGGAGTGGGTAATAGAAGTATCGGAGCTGCGGACGAACTGATTCTTCCTCCACCTCCTGCGGAAGTTAATGTTGTAATATAAAGGAAATTATGAGACGTTTACCTATATATTTTTTAATAGATGTATCAGAATCTATGGTTGGTGAACCTATAGAACAGGTTCAAAACGGGATAAGGAACATCATACAGGAGTTGAGGATGGACCCTTATGCGCTGGAAACAGTTTTTGTTTCGGTGATCGCATTTGCAGGAAAAGCTAAAAGTTTGTCTCCCTTAACAGAATTATATAAATTCTATCCGCCTGTGTTTTCTATTGGCGGGGGAACTTCTTTGGGAACTGCTATGGAGTTTTTGATGAATGATATCGATCGGTCTGTTCAAAAAACTACCTTGGAAACAAAAGGTGACTGGAAGCCTATCATCTTCTTATTTACCGATGGAACTCCGACAGACAAGCCGGAGAGCGCATTCAAAAAGTGGAATGCCAACTATCGCCGGAGTTGTAATTTAATCGCTATTTCTATCGGAGATAACGTTAATACGCAATTGCTGGGAACAGTTACTGAGAATGTTTTACGTCTGAAAGATACGGACGAATATTCCTTCAAGGCTTTCTTTAAATGGATAACGGCATCCATCAAAACATCCAGTGTATCAGTCAGTGAATATTCAAATGATGAAATAAAACTGGCTCCTATGGATGGCATTAATCTGGAAAAAGTCGATATTGGCAAACAAAGTTTTGTGGATGAGAACTTTGCGGTTATTCCGGGTAAATGCCAGAGTACTAAAAAGATGTATTTGATGAAGTACGCTAAAAGACTGAAGCCGTTTGAAGGTTTGGAGCAGTTTAATGTTGCCGACTTCAAATTGGTAGGAGCATACCCTATCGACGAAGAGAAATATAAGGAACTTTCTGAAGGCACTTATACGAATAAGAACATCAGGACATCTGAATTGGTAGGTCAGCCAACGTGTCCTTGCTGCGGAAATCAGTACGGCTTTGTGGTGTGCGAATGTGGAAATGTATTCTGTGTAGGTGAAGAACGCAGGAACCGATGTCCCTGGTGTGGATTGGAAGGTGAACTGACATTTGCTGAAGGAGGAATGGATGTAAACAGAACCAGAGGATAGAAAGTATGATAAACGCAAAAGAAATCCTCGAAAAGATAGGTGTCAAGACTACTGATGAGGAATACGAAGACTTTGAAAATCGACTCATAAAAAAACTGTGGAGCGAGTATAATGCTGAATGTATGGAACAATATACAATTATAAAAAATAAAATAGATGCGTCTGATATAGTATTTCCGAATGGAACAGTAAATAAGGAGTATAAGGTAACCGTAAATGTCTCGAAAGAGGATGTGGACGATTATTGGTTTGAAGGTTTGGATGCTATAGGGCTGAAAGAAGTGATAGACGGAGACAGTTGTGTTGTGAAAGGGATTCCATTGGAAGCGGGGAGTTTTGATTTCAAATTGTGCTATAAATATAAAGGATGGATCAATGGCAAACCTATTTTGGCACGCAACTTTACCATTGCTATAAACCCTGACCCGCGCACCTTATGGAAAGATATTCCTACTCCTACTGATATAGAGTACTTTAAAGCAGATTATGCGACAGATTATGTTCAAGTAATAAGTGAAGGTGGCGAACCTCAAAAAGACATGGTTGCTGCCAGTAAACGGGGGCGTTCGCATGCTCATGAGGGAAGAGCGAGGGATGATGATTTCCGGTTGTATCATTGTGACAATACAGGATGGTATGTCATGGCTGTTGCCGACGGAGCGGGTTCTGCCAAATATTCCAGAGAAGGATCTCGCATCGCCTGTGACACGGTAATTAACCATTGCAAGACTAAATTGTCTGTTGCGGGTGACTTTGAAGAATATATACGTATTCTGCAAGAGGAAGAAACACCGGAGAATAGAAAATGGGTAGGTGATAATATCTATGATATTGTAGGGAATGCGGCATTTAAGGCGCATAAAGCCATTAATGAGAAAGCGAAAGAAAAGGGGGCATCTCCCAAAGATTATTCTACCACTTTGCTATTGGCTATTTGCAAGAAATTTGATTTCGGATGGTTTGTAGCTTCTTTTTGGGTAGGCGATGGCGCTATGTGTATTTATGATAAAGAAAGGCAGTATTTCAAATTACTGGGAACACCTGATGGTGGGGAATATGCCGGTCAGACTCGTTTCCTGACCATGCCCGAGATATTTAGTGATGCAAAGTCCTTTTATGGCCGTCTGAAATTCTCCATTGAGAAAGATTTTACAGCTTTGCTTTTGATGTCCGATGGAATTTCGGATCCTATGTTTGAAACGGATGCTAATCTGAATAAGATTGAGAAATGGAACGACCTGTGGGAGAATATAGGCAAGGAGGTGGAATTGGTTGATGACAATTCAGAGTCACAATATCAGCTGCTGAAATGGTTGGATTTCTGGTCGCCCGGAAATCATGATGACAGAACAATCGCAATCTTATATTGATTATGGCACAGACTATAAAACTGACGGCAACAGACGGAACCTCTGTTGAATTTGTAGATGATGTGATTGGCTCCGGAGCGATGAAAGATGTCTATTTTAGTCCTGATAAGACTTATGTAGTAGGCTTTTTCCGCACTCCGCAGGATGCTAACGCTAAAGATCGTCTACATAATATTACAGGCGTTTACAGAGAACGTATTTTCAATCAAATAGGTGGAGAATATTGGAAGAACTTATTTTGCTGGCCGACAAAGATGGTCGAATGGAAAGGGAAAATAGGAATTGTATGTCCTACCTACCAGTCTCATTTCTTTTTTAAGAGCGGTAACTTTAAGGGAAAGGAGAAGGAAGGCAAATGGTTTGCTTCCGCCAAGTTGAGAAATAAATTCTTGCCGGTTCAGGAAAAGGGAACGTGGCTGAGTCATTATCATATGTGCATTCAGATAGCCCGTGCGGTGAAACGTCTTCATGCAGCGGGATTGGCGCATTCCGATCTTTCTTACAAGAATGTGTTGGTTGATCCCGTTACGGGTAGAGCGGCTATTATTGATATTGACGGATTGGTAGTGCCCGGCAAATATCCGCCTGATGTGGTTGGAACCCCCGACTTTATAGCACCGGAAGTTTTGGAAACAAGAGCGTTGCCTTTGGGGGATACAAACAAGAAGTTGCCCAGTATTTCTACCGATCGTCATGCTTTGGCTGTATTGATATATATGTATTTGCTTTATCGTCATCCTTTAAGGGGCGGCAAGGTGAACGACATGGATGCTGCTAAGGACGAAGAATTGTCGATGGGGGCTAAGGCTCTGTTTGTAGAGCATCCTACCGACAAAAGCAACCGGCCGAAAGTAAATCAGTTGGCACCAAGCGAACTGCCACAAGGTGATGTCATCAAATTGCCTTATACGATTTGTGGTCCATATTTGACGGAACTGTTTAAACGTGCGTTTATCGATGGACTTCATAATCCTTCCATGAGACCGACTGCTGACGAATGGGAGCAAGCCCTGATTAAAACGACGGACTTGATGCAACCTTGTCAAAATCCCAAATGTGAATATCATTGGTTTGTTTTTGATAATTCTACCAGACCGAAATGTCCTTTCTGCGGAGCGGAATATCATGAGAAATTGCCGGTGCTGAACTTATATTATTCCCCTAAGAAAGGGGTGTTCAAGCCGGAAAATTATCGTCTCATGGTTTACAATCAGCAGTCGCTCTATATGTGGCACGTGAATCGTTTTATCACCCCAAACGAAAAGACGAAAGAGGAAGATAAAAAGCCCGTAGGAGATTTCCATCTTTTCAATGGAAAATGGATATTGATAAACAGGCGGTTGAATAGTCTGTATGATAAAGATTTGGATAAGAAAATTGAAATAGGAGAGTATGTAGAATTAACGGAAGGAAAGAAGATATTACTTTCTACGGAAGATGGGGGCAGGTTGATAATTGTTCAACTTGTGAATGGCTGATATATCGATGTATACTCATACTTCTTATAACAATCTGAAGAAACAAGAATGATTTATATATTACGTAACAACCAGCAGTATGGTCCATATACTGAGGCTGCGCTTCTTTCTTACGTAGAAAACGGACAGATATTACTTCAGGATAGGGCAATAAAAGATAATAGTCAAGAGGTAAAAACAGTGGGTTACTTTCTTCGTGAGGCAGGACTCTCTGTTCATTTGAAACATAAAGGGAACTTATTGGTCCAACTGAAAGATATTGGGACCGAATTAATTATTCCAAAAGCATCTTTTGCGTCCAGACAATGGTTATCGGATAAAAGGCTTTTGACATTGGCGCTCATCGGGTTGATTCCCAGTATGCTGATGATGTTTCCGTTAGGAGACTATCTGACATTCTATTCTATTGCGCTTTATTTTTCAGGAATATGGGGATTGTTCTTCTATTACTTTTTCAGAACCTCTCAAGTGTCCGTGAAAGTAACGTTAGGCGTGTTTTTCTTAACTCAGCTATTCGTTTTTCTGATTTGGGACTTATTGGGACTGGCAGGTCTAAATCCCTTTTATCATATCATAGGAACGAATGTCATTCTGAATATGGTTGGCTACATATTGGGTGTCGGAATCACTGAAGAATTGGCCAAAGCCATTCCTCTGTTTATTATATGCAAACGTGCCAAAGAACCACTAGTTCCTCAAACGATGGTCTATTATGGTTTGATGTCCGGCATTGCTTTCGGCGTTTTTGAAGGAGTTCAGTATCAAATGGGCGTTAATGCGGAGTTAGGATATACTGCATCGTTTTTTATGAACATTGCACGGCTTACCAGTCTTCCTTTTTTGCATGCGATATGGTGTGGAATAGCCGGATATTTCATTGCATTTGCCAACCTTTATCCCAAATATAGGATATCTCTCTATTTTTTGGCTATAGCTATTCCTGCGGTACTGCATGGCTTATATGACACTTTTTGTAGTTCACTGTTAGGAATGTTTATTGCCTTGCCGATAACGTTTATCGGCGTTATTTTACTGATGACTTATCTGAAGCAAGGTGTCAATTATCAATCTAAATTGAGAAATTAATGCACATGTAACAAGAGAAAAGAATAAATAATCAGGTTTGTTTAAAATAGGTTTGAATTAAAAACGAGAAAACTAAAAATTAGAAAAATGGAACAAAAGCATTTTGTGGGATTAACCGAACAGGAAGTCCTGGAGAGTCGTAGTAAGTATGGAGAGAATTTATTGACTCCACCCAAAGAAACTCCGTGGTGGAAACTTTATTTAGAGAAATTCGGCGACCCGATTATAATTATTTTGTTGGTCGCTACTGCTATATCTTTAGTATTTGGTATTATTCACGGGGACTTTACAGAATCTATAGGTATTATTTTTGCTGTATTGATTGCGACGGGCGTGGGATTCTGGCAGGAATATGACGCCAAGAAGAAGTTTGATGCTATGAAGTCTGATAAAGACTACGAGCATGTGAAAGTGAGAAGAGACGGTACGGTGCTTGAGATAACGAAAGATCAGCTTGTTGTAGGTGATATTGTTATATTGGCAGCGGGGGATGAGATTCCTGCGGATATAGAATTGTTTGAAGCTATCGAAATGAAGGTTTCGGAAGCATCAATGACTGGTGAGTCGGTGGCTGTATCCAAATATCCATGCCGAGACTTTAAGGGTTCGGGCTTTGCTCCCAACTTACTTTTGAGAGGTACTACCATTGAGCAGGGATTGGGCGAAGGTATTGTGGTTAAAGTGGGTGATTCTACCGAAATAGGTAAAACCACGCGTCAGGCTTCCGAAGAAACCAATAATAAAACACCCCTGGAAGAACAACTGGACGGGTTGGCTGCGAAAATCAACGTTGCTGCATTTACCATTGCGACCATCATGTTTATCATTCTGAATATCGTACATTGGATGGACAATGACTTTAGTTGGACATGGGATACGCTTCTTACTGAAGTTCGTTTTTTGATGGGGGCTGTGGTTGTTATTATTGTAGCTGTTCCAGAAGGGCTTCCGTTGTCTGTTACTCTGGCTCTTGCTTTCTCAATGAAGACGATGGCTAAAGAGAACAATTTAGTCAAGAAAATGCATGCTTGTGAAACCATCGGAGCGGTGAATGTGATATTCTCTGATAAAACAGGTACTTTGACACAGAACAGCATGACCGTTGTTGACACGGATATAAAGCCTGAAAATAAAGAATTGCTCAACGTGATTGGTGCGCTCAACTCTACAGCCAACTGGTCTCATGATTCTCAAGTGCTGGGTAATCCTACGGAAGGGGCTATTTTGAAATTTATCGGTCATAAGCAAACAGAACAATTGCGTTCTGAATACCATACTGTTTCGTGTATTCCGTTCTCCAGTTTGTATAAATACATGGTTACTTATGTTGAGAAACGCTCGGATGGCAGCAGGTTGATGATGATAAAAGGAGCTCCTGAAGTAATAGCCAAACTAATCAATAAGGATGATTATTTGGCGGAAGTATCCAATCAGCAGGCTCGTGGACGTCGTGCTATATCAGCAGCAATTATTCACGGCTTAACTTTTGAAGAATTGAAAGCAGTATTGGATAATGGAGAGACGCTGAAGGATAATGACTATATCGGAACATGGTTTATCGAAGATCCGGTGCGTGCAGATGTACCGCATGCTATCGGGCAATGTTATAAAGCTGGAATCGATGTGGTAATGATGACAGGTGATAACTTGAAAACGGGTTCTGAAATTGCGCGTCAGGCAGGTTTTAAGGATATTTGGGCTATTGAGGCAAAAGACTTTAATGAGGCTATAAAGACCGAACATGCTACCCGTGAGTTTCCTAATGTTATCGCAAGGTGCACGCCGACAAATAAATTGAATATTCTGAAATGGGCACAGGAGAAAGGATATGTGTGTGCTATGACGGGAGATGGAGTGAATGACTCCCCTTCGTTGAATTACGCGGACGTAGGTATCGCTATGGGGTCAGGAACTTCGGTAGCTAAAGAAGCGGCAGATATAATATTGCTTGATGACGCTTTCCCGTCCATCGTGACAGGAGTGAAGTGGGGACGTTCTTTGTTCAAGAATATAAAGAATTTCTTGTATATGCAACTTTCTATCAATGTGTCCGCCTGTCTTATTGCTGTATTCGGACCGATAGTAGGGGTTGCCATGCCGTTTACTGTGACTCAATTCCTTTGGATAAATCTGGTAATGGATTCGCTGGCAGCTATTGCGTTGGCGTCGGAACCTGCTGATGAGAATGTTTTGAGTGAGAAGCCTAGAGACAGGAAAGAGTTTATTATCAATAAATCTTTGGCTAAAGCCATCTTTGGTTTTGGAGGTTTAATCTGGTTGCTCTGTACATTGGTTCTTTGGGGAATGAAGCATAATGTGGAGTTTCTTTCTCACATGAATCTGACTGTATTCTTTGCTGCTTATATGGTACTGAATTGGTGGAACTTGTTTAACGCAAGGGTTATCGGTAAGAATAAATCAATTTTCGATGGATTAGGAAGGAATTTGAAGTTCGTCGGTGTAGCTTTGGGAATATTATTTGTTACTATTGTAATTGTTCAGATAGGTGGAGAAGCTTTCCAGACAGTACCTCTTTCCTGGCAGACATGGGGATATATTATATTATTCACATCTCCTGTTGTGATTGTTAGAGAATTATGGTATAGATTGGTTAGCCGGAAATAATTTGAGAAAATAAGGGGGAAAGATTGTTCTTAATAGTCCAGACTATGAAAGAACAACTATCTTTCCCCGATTATTCTCGTTTTTTTTAATTGACTTCCTTTTAATTGTAAAGACAGCTCAATCTTGATATAAAAACATTTAAAGAGGCTTTATCGGGATACAAATATCAACAATATGTTTATTCTCGGGATGTGTCCGATGACTATTGTGGTATAATTCATAAGTGCATCCGTCTCCTTGTTGATAACCGCTTTCTGTAAACCACTTGCACATCGTGTTCCATGCTTTTTCAAAATCTTCGGTCCCCAATTCAAAATGTCCGACAGCATATTTCCCGCCGGGAATAACGAGATTTCCTATTTCGCCTTCCCCTTTAATATCTCCTTCAACAATGATGCAGGCACTCTGACGAACCTTATCCAGTTCAGTTACCGAGGGGTCATCGTGTGTGACGGTTGCGGATTTTGTTACATTTGGGATATACAGACCGCGAGGTTCCGCCCATTTGATAAGTTTCTCATACGCCTTTACGATTTCTTTGAAAGGACCAATGTGCCGGTAATAAACAGCTTTCATGTCCGGCATTTCTTTTACTTCGATTTTTGTTTCCATAAAATATGATATTTTAAATTTGACACTGCAAAGTTGGGGAGATATTACAGTCTTGGGTGTCAAATTCTTGCTAACCATTTGTCCATTCTTGCTGAATAATATTCCGCCCTGGGCATAAACAGGTTTCTCCATTTTACGGAACTGGCTTGGAGTTAAACCGAAGAATTTCTTAAATACACGACTAAAAAGTGATATAGTGCAAAAGCCGCAACTATCGGCAATTTCACTGACAGAGACTTCCGGCTCTTCCCGTAACCTGCTTGCAGCTTTTTCAATCCGTAGGCGTTGAATGTAATCAATCGGTGTTTCACCTATCAGAAATGTGAATATCCTGTGGAAATGAAAAGGTGAGAAATTAGCTATCTCTGCTATATTTTTCAGGTCCAGTGGTTGGTCAAGGTGCATATCAATATAATCCATTACCCGGTTGATTCTGGAACGATATTCTATTTTACTTTTTTCTTGTATATTCATGGCAGAACGTTTAAGCCACAAAGATAGTTGCTGGTTATCAGAACTATTTGTCTATTCTTGCTTTATTGAATAGTCTTGCAATATTTTGTTTACCTTTGCGACATTAATATTTTGTTTAATTTATAATTCTACCGATTATGAGAGTACTGGTATTTCTTGCTAAAGGATTTGAGACGATTGAATTTAGTGGCTTCATTGATGTCATGGGATGGGCAAAGACAGATTTCGACTGCGATGTTGAGGTGGTGACATGCGGGCTGAACGAGAAAGTTATCAGTTCTTTTAATATCCCCGTTTTGGTAGATAAAACTATTGATGAGATTTCCGTAGACGAATACGATGCTCTTGCTATCCCTGGCGGTTTTGAAGTATTTGGCTTCTATGAAGAAGCATATAATGAGAAACTTCTGGATTTGATTCGTCTGTTTGATACTCGGAAGAAGTGGATTGCAACTGTTTGCGTAGGAGCTCTGCCTGTTGGCAAGAGTGGCGTATTAAAAGACAGGAAAGCAACAACTTATCATCTGAACGGAGCGGTAAAACAGAGAGTCCTTCAAAGTTTCGGGGCAATTATCGTCAATGAACCGATAGTGGTAGACGATAATATAATAACTTCGTACGGTCCTCAAACAGCTCCGGGAGTAGCTCTCCTTTTATTGGAGAAACTGACTTCCCGCCATGAGATGTCTTTGGTGAAAGAAGCTATGGGATTTTAACAATAGCCTTAAAAACATCAACTCTTCTTGAACCATTTATAAACCCACTTGCCCACTTTCTCATAGTGCTGTGTTTCAGTGTCGGTGTATAACTTGGAGAAGAAAGAACTGTCTAGCGGCTCTCCCGATTGATTGGGATATAATACAATCAAGCTGTTATTAGAAAAATATTTTCCTAATTGTCTCGGCAACTTCTCAAACGAACTGTCATAAGAAAGTGTTCCGGGACGTGCACTGATAATGACTAACAGATGGTCGTAACTCACTTGTCCGGTCAAGACCAGTAAGTCGTTCCAGTCTTCCAGGGAAGAGAAGTCGGTCAGCACTTGTTTATGTCGTTTCTTTATCCAGGCTTGCAGGCGGATGGTGGTCTTTTCGTTTGCGAAGAAGTGTACGCGGCATCCGAGCGTACTTCCCATCCGGCAGAAATGTTCCATCCATCGTGGGAAACCGGATTCGTATTCCGCTTTTGGGGGCACGGCGATAACAATCCGCTTTATTGTATTGACCGGTATCAGGAATTTGGAGATAATTATTTCGCAGTTCAATCCTTTCAGCAGGTTTTCGGTAAGCATTCCGAAGTATGAATCGGTGATGTTGACCTTGCGGTGCAGACCGGTGATAATACTTGTTACCTCATTCTCTTTCACCGAATGGATAATGCCGGAAGCGATATTTAAGTCATAACGGGTGAGTTGTTTCAATGGTACATTGGCAGCGGTTGTTGTCATGGCTGCTTTTTCCAAGTAACGTTTGCTCCGTATTCTTAGGTTATCGGAAGTATTATCATCATTGATAACATTCAGTGCCAGTAGATTATCTTTTAGTTTCGTATCACGTATTACTAAAGAAAGATTCATCATGTCTTCAATCGTATTCGGATTGGCAAGCGAAATCAGAATCCTTTCCGTTTCTGTCGAGGACTCTTTTTCCGGCTCTGAGTCGTCCATGGCTACTTTCCTGGCTGCCCGTTCGGTTATCAGTGAACTGACTATGCAGGTAACCAGTATCAACAGGACTGTTCCATTCAATACGTCATCGTTCAGCAAGCGTTCGCCGTTGGGCAGGAATATGTTGTAACCGACCAGCACTGCTGCCAGTGTTGCTGCTGCTTGTGCATTACTCAAACCGTACATCAGGTTTCGTTCAAGAACGGACATTTTGTATATCTTCTGTGTGAGCCAACAGGCAATCCATTTGCCAGTCAGCGCCATTACAATCATAACGGCAGCTACTTTCAGCGCATCCCCGTGTCCGAAGATAACACGCAGGTTAATCAACATTCCCACTCCGATAAGAAAGTAGGGAATGAAAAGGGCATTACCAACGAACTCCAGATGATTCATTAATGGAGAAACATGTGGGATGAGCCGGTTTAACACCAGTCCCGCGAGAAATGCGCCTAAGATGCCTTCCATACCCACAAATTCCATAAGCCCGGCGCCTAGAAAGACCATGGCAAGAACAAATATGAACTGCATCACATTGTCATTGTACCGATGAAAGAACCAGCGACCGATACGTGGGAAGAAATAAATGATAAGCCCGCCCAGGAAGATAACCTTTACCACCAGCCATACCCAAAAGAAACCACCGGTTTCTCCCTTGAACAGCCCGCCTATAACCGCCAGTACAAGCAAAGTAAGTGTATCTGTCACTGCTGTTCCGCCTACCGCTATGCTTACGCTGCGATGACGTGATATACCGAAACGGGTGACGATGGGATAGGCCACCAATGTATGGGAAGCGTACATACTGGCTAACAGTACGGAAGTGACAATACTGTATTTCAGATAGGATATATTTGCCACAAACCCGATTCCGATAGGAACGATAAAAGCCAGTAGTCCCAGGACTAGCGCCTTGTTTCGTGTCTCTTTGAAATCCCCCATATTCATTTCAAGTCCGGCCAGGAACATGATATAATAAAGCCCGACTTTTCCGAAAAGTTCAAAGCTGCTGTCGCGTGCCAAAATATTGAAACCATGTTCGCCGACAGCCAATCCTGCCAGAATCATACCGATAATGTGAGGAATACGCAGCTTGTTCAATAAAATGGGAGCAAACAGTATGATGAGAAGTACAAGGAGAAATATCCATGTAGGGTCGGTAATAGGGAATGTTAAATCAAGGCCAATCCAATCCATAATTTGATGAGTTCGTGATATTAGTTGTGCAAAATAACTTAAAAAATACTTTTAAGAAAACGATTGCCGATAAAATTTTGTTTTTATTTATTGCCATATAATTATTATCTTTACAATAATTTAAAACTAAACAGGATTTTAGGAAGATGAAAACAGCACTATTAGCAGTAGGAACCTTGTGTTTCATGGCAAGTTGCACGCCCGAAATGACAAGTTCAAAAGGCATCGTTTGCGATGCAAGTATGAATACGGTATCAATCGTTACCGATAAGAAGGATACGCTTTCATTCAGTACGATGGATGCAAACAAAGAAGAAGTGAACGGCTTGCTTCTGAACGATACACTGGAAGTCTTCTATACCGGAAAATATACTCCGGGAATGAAAGCAACAAAACTCGTCCAGTATCCACAGCTAACAAAATTAGGTGGTGACCGGGACGAACACGGATGTATCGGCTCTGCCGGCTATGTGTGGTGCGAGGTGCAAAAAGACTGTATCCGTCTGTTTGAGAAAGGTATCCGTACGGAAGCAATCGATGGAAATAATGCTTCTGCTTTCATCGTTTTCAGCCCCGATTCCACTCGTGCCGAACTTTTCTTCTCTGACGGGCAGGCTAACGAAATCCTGGAGAGACGTGGTTTACCTTCAGGCGGTTATGCATGGAATGTGGAAGATGATGACACAAAGAATGTACGTTTGGTTGACGGCTTGTGGACAATCAGTCAAAGAGGCAATCTGATTTATACACAGAAAGCAGAAAAGAAATAATCAATAGTCGGACACAAGAGATTGGAATCCCGATACAGGTGTATATGAATACAACCTATATCGGGATTTTTTTACATAATTATATTAATAGATAGCCTTATTTCCTTTCCAGATTCATTATTGACGGAATGAAAAATGCGAGAATACCCGTCATTACAATTGCAATGCCACATATGACAAATACATTAGCGATGCCGATGGCATCTGCTATAAATCCGGTAGCCAACAGTCCTAATAAAGAAGGCAGCAAACTGATACTGTCGAACAATGAAAATACACGTCCCAAGAAAGATACTTCGATTTGTGTTTGCAGTAAAGCAGTGAACGGACCGGAATAGAACGGCATGGATATGCCTTGTACTACCGCCATGATAGCGTAAATAATAAATGCCGAAGGGGGAAGCATTCCGGTAATAAAAATAGAAACACCTACAATAACGTAAGACAGATTTATCATCACGACTTTTCGGACACGCGGATTCCATACCCCCAGTAGAATACCACCCACTAATGCCCCCGAGCCGAAAAGAAGTTCTATCAAGCTGACCTGGTAGGCAGTTCCCGAAAAATTCTTCAATGTCATCAGAGGGATTAGGGCAACAACGGGCATGATGAAGAAAGTGATGAGAATCTCAGTTACCATCACCCATTTCAAACCTTGGTTGCTGCGAATCGCTATAAATCCGTCTTTCATGTCACGAAGCACATTATTGGTTGTTTCCGTTTCTGTTTTCTCCGGATTAGGGATAAAGACAAACAATAGTGAGGTGCAGGCTATAGCTGCCCCAACGACATCGAGCAACATTACTACACTCATATTCGTACTGACAATCAGTGCGGCACCCAGTACGGGACCGCAGATATTGCATAATGCCTGTATGGTCTGATTGATACTGGCGATGCGGGTCAACTCTTTTTCAGGAGCAAGCAATGGTATGGATGATTTCATGGCAGGCGCATGAAAAGCACTTCCGATGGAACGGAGCATAAGCAACAGATAAATCTGCCAAATCTCGATAACATCCAGATAGAACAGCAACGCAATGACGGCTGAACAAAGTGCTACGAAACTATCCGCTAATATCATTGTCCATTTCCGGCTCCAACGGTCAACGAATACTCCGGCAAAAGGACCTAATATAACTTGGGGCAACAAGGCGGCAATAGTGGCAAACGAGAGGACTTCTGCCGAACCAGTCTCAAGACTAATCCACAGAACAATGGCGAACTGGGCAATAGAACTGCTGAGGATGGAGAACAATTGTCCCGACCATATGATGATAAATTTCTTTTTCCAATTATTCATAATACTTCATTGATTATGGATGATGATAGAAGGTATTATCTGTCTGCATATGAAACTTGCAGAGGATATACCGTATAACTATGATAATAAACAATTAATTGAGAGAAATAGTCTTTATAATTCTCTGTTTTCCTGTAACGGAGGAAAGAAATAAAGTACAGGAAGCCCAGCTAAGAGAGCTCCAAATGAGAAACGAAGATTGTGAATTGGTAAATGACTTTCATTTTGATAAAATTCTTCAATTGACTTGTTTTTACTATTTCCAGGAATTTCCGTTCAAAAACATAACTCTATATTCTTCTTGCTTTTTCTTCGGCAATTTCTTTATGACTTCCTCTACCGAATGACTAATCAACTCTTTTATAAGTTTATCGGAAACATCTCCTTCCAAATAGACCGTTATCCAATGCTTCTTATCTGAAAATGGTCCATAAAAGATATCCTCATATTGCTCTATTAATTCTGCCGACTTATCAGGATTACATTTCATATCAGCCCAGAATCTCCCGTCCTTAGGTCGCAGAGTTGCAAAAGTGAACATTTTGTCCATCACTTTAAAAACTAAAGTATGATCACCAAATGGCATACATTCTGTTGCCCCTTTGACCGACAAGCAATATTCTCTGTAATCTTCGATATTCATGGTTTCTCCCTTTCTCCTTTTTTCAAAAGACAAACATACATAAAATCTGAAGATTTTTATGTATGTTTGCTTCGATATGAAGAAATATTCTAAATATAAAAGATAAAACTTATGACAGAAAAAGAAAAGATGCTTGCCGGAGAAATATATGATTGCGGCGATCCGGAATTACTCCAACGTTGGCATTATGCAAAGGAACTTCAGCTCCGATATAATAATACGGATAGTAGGAACAGTGAAGAGTTATCTGCTATTTTGGATGAATTATTAGGTTCACATGGAGATAATGTTTGGATTTCAGCGCCTTTCTTTGTAGATTACGGAGAGAATATACATATAGGCAGTCATGTTGAGATAAACATGAATTGTGTCTTTTTGGATTGCAACCGCATTACGATTGGAGACAATTGCGGTATAGGTCCCGGAGTACATATCTACGCGGTTACCCATCCGGTGAATCCGACAGAACGACTGTCTCCAAACAGCCAGTTCTGGAAGTCACTCACTGCTCCGGTTACGATTGGAAATAACGTATGGATTGGCGGTAGCTCCGTTGTTTTGCCGGGAGTTACTATTGGTGACAATGTGACTATTGGAGCCGGAAGCGTAGTGACTAAAGATATTCCGTCGAATAGTCTGGCGGTAGGAAATCCTTGCCGCGTTATACGGGAAGTTTAGTTATGCTGTCAATGGCTTCTGTTTGGGTATCGTAAATCAGTATGCCTTCCGTTTTATCATCTAACTGTGCAAGTAATTCTCCTTTAGAATTCCAGATAGATGATTTTCCGGCACATTCATATCCGCCTGATTCTCCGATATAGTTTGACATGAAAGTCGTCATTTGGTTGGTAGAAGCTATCTTTGAGAGTTTTTCTATATCGCCGTCTACGCCATTGACTGAGTTTAGTACGCTTGCCATGTAGACTGTCGCATTCATTTTGCGTGCATAGTCTATATGTTCATTATTGGATAATTCGTAGCATATAGCCGGAGCAATTCTGTTTGCTTCGTCATAAGAAATAATATAAGGGGTGTGTCCGGCTGTAAATATCCCTTTTTCAGTAGGATATAAGTATTGCTTCGAATAAGCAACCCTTTCTTTATTAGGACGGAAGATAATCATACTGATAAATAACTCATTATCCTTTTTGGTAGGAATACCGACACATAAAATGATATGATATTTATCACTTACTTCCTGTAAAGGAGTTAAGCGGCTGTCATCTGAATTAGTAGCTAACTCTTTAGCCAGTTCGGGTTCATAACCTGTCAATGACAATTCCGGAAACATAAGTAAATCCGGCTGCTTTTCTAATGCAGCACCTATTAATTTCAAATGTTTATTCAGATTTCCCTCAATATCCCCTTTAAGAGGTTTTAGTTGTACGATACCGATTTTCATATGTCTGCAAATATAGTTGTTTCTGAACTATTAGTTATCAAATAGATTCAAAACTTTCCGTCAAAAAGAAGCGAAGCGATTCGATCGAATAAAATAGATGTTCTTTATTATGCTCTTTTATATTGCAAATATCCATATCGGATACTGCCCATGCAGCGGACAAACATTTTATTCCAACCTTCTGACAAGCCATAATATCCGAAACAGCGTCTCCGATATATACCATCTCATAAGGTTGTAAATTGTATTCAACCAATAAGTTATTAAGATGCTCTGCTTTTCTGTTTCTCTCGGAACTTCCGGTTTTGATGTAGTCAAAACATTCTTCCATATTAAATTGCTTCAATGTAATAGTACAACTCTTTTCTCCTTTACCTGTGACTAAAGCAATAACGATAGATTTCTTTTTCAATTCTCCAATCAATTCTACTATACCTTCAAAAGGATGTGGGCATTTTATAGCATGCATCTTTTTATAGACATCATAAAAGTCATCTAAAGCCTTTTGCCAATTATCTCCGGTAATAACTTGTCTAATCATTCCTTCTTCATTCAACCCGAAAGTTTGAATGATTTCTTTTTCTGTTAATTCATGGTTAGCATAGGGAGCTGCTGCTTTCTTGAAGGCGCTTATACACATTGGTATAGTATCTCCAATTGTACCATCCAAATCAAATGCAACTAATTTAATCATATCCTTGTGCTTTCATTGATTTTACGAATCGTCCTGCATGGATTTCCTACAGCCAAACTGTCGGCAGGAATGCTTTTGGTAACAACGCTGCCTGCACCGATAACACTACCTTTCCCAATCGTGATGCCGGGTAAAATAATCACTCCACCACCAATCCAGCAACCATCCTCAATGGATACCGGTAGTGCAAATGTGTGGCGGACGTATTCGTAACCTTCCGAAGTTTCTACCGGAGTAAGCCGTTCATTCAAATCTATCGGATGGGTTGCCGTGTAAATCTGTACGTTGGGAGCTATCAGTACATTATTTCCTATGGTGATTTTATTGCAATCTACAAATGTGCAACCGGTATTTACGGTGACATTGTTTCCAATATGAATATTACAGCCATAATCACAAATAAAAGAATGACCAACAGAGACATTCACTCCAATACTGCCGAACATAAGTTTCAGAATCTCATATTTTTCTTTTTTCTGTTCATAAGATACCGAGTTGTATTTCATTAACAAACGGTGAGTTTTACTTTTCAATTCCATAAATACCTTGTCGTGACAATCATACCATTCACCAGCCAGGCATTTCTCCATTTCTGTTTTCATAAGCTATTGATTTTGATACACAGCAAAGTTATACCAATTTTTGAACTAATTTTATGTATTATTTTTCGTTATTCTGGTATAATGGCGCTTTTGGAGATTATATTTGCACTATGAAGAGAGAAAACCTACATCAACCGTTTGAGATTAGTTTTAGTGAACTTGACGAATCGCTATTGAAGGAACACGACCATACCTTTTTCGAATTGGTGTATATCCTGTCGGGTACAGGTATTCAATGGATAAATAATAATAAATTTTCCTACCATGATGGGCATTTATTTATGCTAACTCCCGGAGATTCCCATTCTTTTGATATACATACCACGACAAAGTTTGTCAATATCAAGTTTAATGATATCTATATTCACTCTGCGGTTTTGGGTGCTGAAAACATACATAGACTGGAATTCATTTTGCAACATGCCAATCATCAACCCGGATGTATCTTGAGAAATAAGACTGATAAGTTGTTGGTCAAACCGATGATAGAAGCTATTATCCGGGAATATATCAATAAAAAACTGTATAGTAAAGAGATTATAGCCCAGCTAATTAATACAATAATAATTGTTGTGGCGCGTAATATTGCGATGTTTCTGCCTGAACAAGTCGATGAGTGTTCGGAAGAAAAAGCACTTGATATTCTGCAATATATTCAAACCCATATTTACCAGTCCGATAAGATTAAGGCAAAAGCTATAAGTCAACAATTCGGTATTTCAGAAAGTTACTTGGGACGTTACTTTAAAAAACATACGAATGAGACAATGCAGCAATATATATTGAATTACAAACTAAAACTAGTCGAGAATAGATTGCTTCACAGTCAAATGAGAATCAGTGAAATAGTAACCGAATTGGGCTTTACTGATGAAAGTCACCTGAATAAGTTATTTAAGAAATATAGAGGATGCAGCCCTTCCAATTTCCGGAAAAAGGGAACGGTATAACTTTCTGACAACTTTGATTATTTCGATTGTAGGATTGAAATTAGTGTAATCTTTGTGTAGAGAGAAGAAACTGAATAATCACATCCGGGGATAATAGGTGTATTATGTCATAATTTATTCCATAAGTCTCCGAATATTAGAATTTTAGGAGTATATTGTTTTAAGAAGAAATATTTTGGAATCTAAAATTAATCTATATATTTGCAGAATATAGAGAATGTATTGTCAGAGTCTGAAATAACTATTTTATTCATTATCACCACTTCTAAATTTATTATGAAAACTACCGATTCCGAGCAAAAAGGAACCGATATGGAACTGGAGCAGTACCGTACCCGGCTCGAACAAATGGTCGAAGAAAAATCTAAAGACCTGATTGCTATTCAGGAAAATCTCGAAGCGACCAACCGGCGACAGGCATTGTTCATCAAGGTACTGCAAATACTCCAATTGGAACCCGATATACCCACAGCCATGAATATGGCACTTGCCGAAATCGGCCGTTATACAGGTGTTGACCGTTTGGCGACATGGGAAAATCATTTGGACGGTGTAACCTACGGCTGCACTTATGAATGGTGTAACGAAGGAATCGAACCTGCCATAGATTACTTGCGGAGTATGACTATCGAAGCGGGAAAACCTTGGTTTGATATGTTCGAAGATAACAACATCATTTGTACATCCGATATTTATTCGCTCGACCCTTTCATTTCCCAAATGCTCGAAGTGCAAGGAGTAAAGGCCATTGCTGTTTTTCCCCTGTCACAGTTGGGGATACATTTCGGCTTCCTTTCGTTCAACTTTTGCTGGAACAAGCAATGGGATGAGAAAGATGTGGAACTCATGAGCCAAATTTCACAAATTGTATCTACCGCTACGAAGCGTTGGCAGGTCGAAGTATCCCTGCAACAGTCGCAACGTACCATGCAAAAGGTATTGGATAATATCAATGCCAATGTTTTTGTCTGTGATTATGATACAATGGAAGTGCTTTTTGCAAATAAACCTTTTAGGGAAGAAGCCGGGCAAGTGCCGGAAAGAGCGAAATGTTGGAAGATGTTGAATGCCGGATTGGAAGGTGCATGCGTGCATTGTCCGAAACCACAATTACTCGATGCCGACCGCAAGCTCACAGGCGTTCATTTTTGGGAAGACTATAATCCTGTTACCGAACGTTGGTACACCATCCAAAGTATGGCGATTAAATGGCTCGACGGACGGTGGGCAATCATGGAACTTGCCACCGACATCACTACCCGCAAACACGTAGAGTTGGAATTGATTCAGTCTAAAGAAAAAGCCGAAGAAGCGGACAGGCTTAAATCGGCATTCCTCGCTAACATGAGCCACGAGATACGCACTCCCCTGAATGCCATTGTAGGCTTTTCGAGCCTGCTTGCCGAAACTGATGAGGCGGAACTGCGTCAATCATATATGTCACTGGTACAAGAGAACAATGAACTGTTACTCAACCTTATTTCCGATATTCTGGATATTTCCAAAATAGAAGCCGGAACAATAGAACTCACTATATCAAGTGTAGATTTACATCAACTTTGCAAAGAAGTGATAGCTACTTTCTTGCATAAGAAACATGATGAAGCAGTAGAACTTCGTTTTGATGAAAGTTCACCGCAGATAGTGATGGATGCCGATAAAAATAGAATCGTGCAGGTACTTTCTAATTTCATGACCAATGCCTTGAAATTTACCACCAAAGGCTCGATTACTCTTTCCTATACTTTAGAGGATAACGGTCAGCTACGTTTCTGTGTAACGGATACGGGCAAAGGTATTCCTGCCGAACAGCGAGATGAAATCTTCAATCGTTTTGTGAAACTCGACTCATTCGCACAAGGCGCCGGTCTTGGGCTTTCAATATGCCAAAGTTTGGTCGAACGGATGGGCGGAAGAATTGGGGTCGAATCCCGTGAAGGAAAAGGCTCCTGTTTTTGGTTCACACACCCATACCTATCCGATACCCAATCTTCCTTGGAAATAGTAGCGGAAAACGAACAACTTCCAATCCCAAAGACTACCCCAAGAAACTATAAACCTCTGATTCTGGTAGCCGAGGATATAGACAGCAACTACTTGCTGATTGAAGCGTTACTGAGAAAAGATTATCGCTTATTGAGAGCACACGATGGCAGCGAAGCCATAGAGCTTTTCAACGCCCAAACTCCCGACCTCATACTTATGGATATGAAAATGCCGGGTATGGGCGGAATAGAAACGACCAGCCTGTTAAGAAAAACCGGAACTCAAGTTCCCATTGTCGCACTTACGGCCTTTGCTTATGCCAACGATAAATCACTGGCTTTCAATGCGGGTTGCAATGATTTTCTGACTAAGCCTGTCTCGCCGCCCGAGCTGCGTAGAATAGTTAGTAAATGGACAGCGAAATAAACGGGAACCAAAAGATTATCCAATATGGCTATCTTATATTTAAAACATATGTTGAAATGTTATTATGCTTATTTTTTAATTTCTATGCTTAGAATGCGGAAATAGCATATAATGTGCTGTTTTATCAAACTAAATGATGACATTCTTGTTTTTCTTTATATATTTGTAGAAAATAAAGTTTGCCTATAATGATTGCAGAAATTAAATTTAAGAATTTGCTCTCTTTTAGAGATGAAGCAATATTTAGCTTTGAAGCAGATAATAGTAAAGATATGGAGACATACCATGTTGTTGATTTGGCTCCTGGAATCCGATTGCTTAAATTGGCTGTTGTTTATGGTGCAAATGCTTCCGGGAAAAGTAATTTCATAAAGATATGTGACTATATTAAGACGTTTTTGGTGCGTACGCCGACTACTAAAGGAGAGGAGACAGGAATTGTCCCATTTCTTATGAATAAGAATGGTATAACTGAAACCTCGGATTTAAGTATTTCATTTTATATCATAAAAGAGAAATGTCAGCCTGTAAAATTTATCTATAAACTTTCTCTGACAAGAATGCATGTGATTAAAGAAGAGTTGTGTTACTATCCCAGTCAGCAACCTGCAACGATTTTTGAACGGACTTTAGAGAATGGAGTTTCTGTCATAAAGTTTGGAAGTAAATTAAAATTGGGAGCGGCTGCAAAAGAAGAAGTTTCTCTGAAGTGTCTGCCTAACATGTCTGTTTTTGCCGCATATATGCAGGTAAACGTGAATGTTCCTGAAATAGAAGAAGTGCTTGCCTATTTTCGGAATAATGTGCTTCCTGCTGTGACACCTGCATTACCATTAAGGAAATATGCTGAGAATCGTATAAAAGAAACGCAGAATAAGGATTATATTCTGCAATATTTGCAAGAAGCGGATTTTAATATTTCTGATATTTCGGCAAAAGAAAAAGAAACTCCTGTAGGAGTGATACAAGATACTATTTTCCAACATAAAGTTCGGGACGAAAAAGGAGTGGATTCATTTTATGAGTTTTCAGAAATGTTTGAATCACAGGGAACTATTCGTACGATGGGACTTGCGGGGTGTATTCAAGAAACCATTTCTAATAATGCATTTTTAGCAGTGGACGAGATTGAATCTTCTCTCCATCCTAAGTTAATAGAATATATTATTGAACGTTTTCTAAAAGAGTCGAAATGTGCTCAGTTACTTTTGACTACTCATTATGATGGATTATTGGCTGAGGAAGATTTGCTTCGCAAAGATAATGTTTGGTTTACAGAGAAGGGGAGTGATGGAAATTCTGTACTTTATCCGCTTACTGATTTTAAAGGACTGAACAGAATTAGTTCTTTACAGAAAGCATATAAGTTCGGTAAATTCGGAGCAATTCCTAATATATAATCAAAGCTAGTCATGAGGAAGCAAAAACATACACAGAATATCCGTCAAGTGATTCATATCGTTGGAGAAGGATTAACAGAGTTGTTTTATTTCAGTCATATCAAAAAGTTATTAGGATATCGCTGCTCTATTTCACCTCGTTTATTTGAAAATAACAGCATCGAGAAAATAGAGAAGAAAGTGATTGAGTTACTAAGAGAGGATGTCTTTGTGATTTGTATTTTCGACGCCGATGTTAGTCGTCGTTCCGCTGCTGAGAACAAGAAACTTTCATCATTGAAGAAACGTTACGAGAAAAATAAGAATGTCCTTCTTTGTGACAGCCTGCAATCTATTGAGTATTGGTTCTTATTACATTATGAGGACACTTGCCGTCATTTTAATGATTCGGCAGCCACCGAACAAGCGTTGAAACGATATATTCCTACTTATGATAAGAGTCGTAAGTTTATGGAAAAAGAGAAATGGGTTAAAGATATGATTGCCGATGGCAGAATGGAAAAGGCTTGTGAATTGGCTGAAAAATATGATGGTAGTGAATCCTATAGTGGGATTTATAAAGCCATACAAAAATTAGTAGGGCAATAGAAGTCAATGGAAAGAATGGATACTCGTTTCTTCCTTCTGCCGGATTCTGGGGAAAAGAAGACTTTTGGGCTCCCGATTTTTATAAATATAAAGACAAATATTATTTGTTTATCACGTTGAGTGCACCGGGAGTAAAGAGGGGTACTTCCATACTGGTGTCGGATAGGGTGACGGGAACTCTCCAGCCTTTGGTCAACAGGGCTGTTACCTCACAGGACTGGACGTGCTTGGACGGTTCTCTTTACATTGATTCGGAAGGGGCTTCGTGGATTTTCTACTGTCGTGAATGGGTGGAGCGTCGAGACTCGCCCGAATATGTGAGGTTTAAGGAAGGATTTGAAGACACGCCCGAATGGGGGAGCGCCTTTATCATATCTTCCTGGTATACATACTTATGGTATGGGGGTGACAAGGCTCTGTCCACCTGTTATCCTGCTATGAAAGCTTATATGAATTACTTGGCCTCACGCGCAAAAGAGCATATAATCTCCTATGGTCTGGTATTATCATTACCGGTTGTATCCCAAGATTGGGGACACATTGTATAATACCTCAAACAAACCTTATAAGGTAAAGCAGGATTTTATAATCACGCATCCTAATGATAAAGGGATGAAGATGATTGCCCGACAGCTTTTTGAGTCAATATGCAAGAAGTGATTCTTGTTAAACACGCATAAAATATAATTTGTATGATGCTGAAAAACAGATTATTTTGTACTTTTGCCTTATATATGCAAGAGTCCGCATTCAGAATAATCAATATAATCAATCCGTTTTTTCAGATACAAAGACTAAAGGAATATGCAGAGAATATTAATAGTGGAAGATGAAAAGAGAGTCGCTGATTTGCTGAAAATCGGTTTGGAAGAGAACGGTTATCAGGTTTTGGTAGCTTATGACGGTGCAATGGGGTTACGTCTTTTTCAGTCAAACACTTTCCAACTGGTCATTTCGGACATCATTCTGCCCAAGATGGATGAGTTCGAACTGTGCAAGGAAATCCGCAAGGTTGACGACCGTGTTCCGATATTGATGCTGACTGCCTTGGGTGCGGCTGACGACAAGCTGGAAGGCTTCGATGTCGGAGCGGATGATTACATGGTGAAACCCTTTGATTTTAGGGAGTTGACGGCAAGAGTCAGGGTGTTGTTGAAAAGGCAGGCGGTATCAGCCGAAGTCCTTGTAAAGCAGATTGCTTACGCAGATTTGTTTATCAATCTGGAACGGCAGGAAGTTACGCGAAACAACGTTCATATCCGGCTTTCCCCCAAGGAATACAACCTGCTCGTGTATATGGTAGAGAACGCGGAAAAGGTAATCAGCCGCGTGGAGATAGCGGAGAAAGTGTGGAATACCCATTTTGATACGGGAACCAATTTCATAGATGTATATATCAACTATTTGCGTAAGAAGATAGACAGGGATTTTGACGTGAAACTTATCCATACCAAACCGGGAGTAGGATTTATCCTGACAGACAAGTTATGAAAATAAGAACGGCGCTTACATTAAAGAATACCGGTATAACGGCTGCTGCATTCTTGCTGTGCATGCTTCTGATTTATCTGGTCAGCGAACAGACACGCGCTAAAACCTTTTTCAGGGATTTGAAAAGCGAAGGAATCACTAAAGCCCACCTGTTTCTTGCCGACCAGGTGGATGCCCGGACTATGCAGTCCATCTACCTGAATAATAAGAAATTCATTAACGAAGTGGAGGTAGCCGTTTATACGACCGACTTCCGGATGATTTACCACGATGCCATACAGAACGATATTATCAAGGAGACGCAGGAAATGATAGACGACATTCTGCAGAAAAAGGAGATAGAGTTTCATATCGGCAAGTATCAGGGGATTGGCATCGTCTATCCGTTCGATGGAAAGGAGTATATAGTCACGGCCGCTGCCTATGACGGTTATGGTTATGACAACCTGGTCGGATTACAGAAAACGTTGTTTGGTTTGTTTATTGTCGGATTGCCTTTGCTGTTCGCTGCCGGTTATTTCCTGGCCAGAGTTTCCTTACAGCCGATACGCAATATCGTGAACGAGGCGGAAACGATTACCGTCTCGCGGATAGACCGGCGTCTTCCGGTGAAGAACGAAGGAGACGAGTTAGGCGAACTTAGTACAGCTTTCAATGCGTTGCTCGACCGGTTGGAAATTTCATTCAATTCGCAAAGGATGTTTGTCAGTAATGTCTCACACGAATTGCGTACACCGTTGGCGGCCCTTATTGCCGAACTGGATTTGTCTCTGCAAAAAGAGAGGACAGCAGAGCAGTACCGTTGTGCCATGCAGAATATGTTGCAGGATGCCAGGCGGATGACCAGGCTAATCGACGGACTGCTGAATCTTGCCAAGGCCGATTACCGGAAGGAGGAAATCAGTATGCGGGATGTACGGTTGGATGAACTGTTGCTTGATGTAAGAGAGCTGATACTGAGGGCGCATCCGGAATATAGTATAGAACTGCTTTTCGGACAGGAAGAAGCGGACGACGACCGTTTGATTACCGTGACGGGAAATCCGTATCTGCTGAATATCGCCTTTTCCAACCTGATAGAGAACAACTGCAAATATTCTGCTAATAACTCCTCGACTGTGCAAATCTCTTTTTGGGATAAATGGACTGTTGTCCGCCTGTCGGATAGCGGCATCGGCATGTCGGAAATCGACAAACAGCATCTTTTCACTTTGTTTTATAGAGGAGAAGATGACAAAGTGGTGGAGGGGTACGGCATCGGCATGGCACTGTCTCAAAAGATTATCCGTTTGCACGGCGGAGACATTGCCGTACACTCGGAACGGGGAGAAGGTACTACATTTGTAGTGGAACTACCCCACGTCTGACAATGCCCGCATTTCTCTAATAGTTTTCTAATACCACTCTAATACTTTTCTAACAGTCCCTTACAAGAATGCTTCCTACTTTTGCGGCGTGAATGGCAAAACAAAGTAATTAATTCATTAAACAAAAGCAACATGTGGAAGAAAAAAAAGCGTAAGGAGCAATTTGCCTTTAATGCCGAGAAGGTATTTTTGGCCGCAGGACAGCCACTTGAATCAGTTTTCAATTATTTCCGGACAACCCAACTCGGACTAACTGAAGATGAAGTAGAGAAAAGACAATCTCTTTTTGGGAAGAATGAGGTTGTGCATGAGAAAAGAAAAAGGCCGCTTATCATGTTTGCCAAAGCATTCATCAACCCCTTCGTAGGCGTATTGACGGCACTGGTCGCCATATCCTTCGTGATGGACGTGCTGATGGCTGCTCCCGGCGACCAGGACTGGACTTCTATAATCATCGTCACGACAATGATTATATTGAGTGCCATCCTGCGTTTCACCCAGGAATGGAAAGCCAACCGTTCGAGCGAGGCTTTGCAGAAAATGGTGACAAATACTTGCTACGTAAAACGTACGGGAGTTTCCGAGGGGGAAATAAGTATAGAAGAACTGGTTCCGGGAGACCTCGTGATGCTCGCAGCCGGTGATATGATTCCTGCCGATATTCGTATCATCGAGTCGAAAGACTTGTTTGTCAGCCAGTCTACCCTGACGGGTGAGTCTGATGCGATAGAAAAAACTCCTAAGGTGATGGGGAAGAAGCACCATAAGGGAAGTGTGGTGGAACTGGACAACATCTGTTACATGGGGTCTAACGTGGTGAGCGGATCGGCGAAAGGAATTGTTTTCGAGACAGGAAACAACACTTATCTGGGAACCATTGCCAAAAGTATAGCCGGACATCGCGCGGCTACGGCTTTCGACAAGGGCATCACTAAAGTAAGTTTGCTGCTTATACGTTTCATGTTGGTTATGGTTCCGATAGTGTTCCTTATAAATGGCATTACGAAGGGAGATTGGATGGAAGCGTTTATCTTTGCTATTTCAGTGGCAGTGGGGCTGACTCCCGAGATGCTCCCTATGATTGTGACGGCGAATCTTTCAAAGGGCGCCATGGCCATGTCGCGGAAGAAAACAATTGTAAAGGATCTGAATGCCATCCAGAATTTCGGTGCCATGAACATACTTTGTACCGACAAGACCGGTACATTGACACAAGACCATATCGTGTTGGAACGTCATGTCAATGCTGACGGTACTGAGGACAGGGAGAACCGTATCCTGAGGCACGCCTACTTTAACAGCTATTTCCAGACCGGACTGAAAAACCTGATGGATCGTGCCATCCTTTCACACGTCAAGGAGCTGAATCTTGAGTCTTTGAGTAGTTCTTACAGGAAGGTGGATGAGATTCCGTTCGACTTTACCCGCCGTCGGATGTCGGTGGTAGTGGAGGATAACAATGGCAAACGGCAGATTATCACCAAAGGAGCCGTGGAGGAAATGCTGGGCATCTGTACTTATGCTGAATTTGGCGGCGAGGTACGTCTGCTCACTGAGGAAATGCAGGGGAAAGCGCAAAAGTTTGTCGAGGAGATGAACAACCAGGGGATGCGTGTCCTTGCCCTTGCCCATAAGAGTTTTCTGAGCAAGGAGAACAATTTTGCCGTAGAGGATGAGCAGGAGATGGTACTGATAGGCTATCTGGCATTTCTCGATCCGCCCAAGGAATCTGCGGCACAGGCTATCCGCCAGTTGCACGAACACGGCGTGGAAGTCAAGGTGCTCTCCGGTGACAACGATGCTGTGGTGAAGACTATTTCCCGGCAGGTAGGGATTGATACCTCAACTGCCGTTACGGGTTCCGAACTGGAAAAAATGAACGAGGAAGACAAGATGAAAGCGGTTACGGCGGGTAACATATTTTCCAAACTGACACCGATGCAGAAAGTGGAGATTATCCAACTCTTGCAGAAACAGGAGAATACGGTCGGTTTCTTGGGAGACGGCATTAATGATGCGGCTGCGTTGCGTGAATCGGATATAGGTATCTCCGTAGATTCGGCTGTGGATATAGCCAAGGAAAGCGCCGATATCATCCTGCTCGAAAAAGACCTGATGGTGCTGGAGAACGGTGTGCTTGAAGGGCGCAAGACGTTCGGGAATATTGTCAAGTATGTGAAGATGACCGCCAGTTCTAACTTTGGTAATATGTTCAGCGTATTGGTGGCCAGTGCATTCCTGCCTTTCCTGCCGATGATGCCTATCCATCTGCTGGTTCAGAACTTGCTCTACGATATATCCCAAACCACCATTCCGTTCGACCGCATGGATCCGGAATATCTGCGTAAACCCCGTATCTGGGATTCTTCCGACTTGAGCCGTTTCATGATTTGGATCGGCCCCATCAGTTCCATCTTCGATATTGTGACTTATATTGTGATGTGGTGGTTTTTCAGTTGCCGGACTCCTGAAATGGCATCTTTGTTCCAATCAGGATGGTTTGTCGTTGGACTGCTGTCGCAGACGTTGATTGTACACATGATTCGTACACGCAAGGTTCCGTTCTTCCAGAGCACGGCATCCTGGCCGGTACTGATAATGACATTCTCGATTATGGCTATCGGCATCTATGTACCATTCTCCTCGTTTGGCGCATCTATCGGTCTGACCCCGCTTCCATGGACTTATTTCCCTTGGCTGGTCGGTATCCTGCTCGCCTACTGTATGCTGACGCAGGGACTGAAGGTGCTCTATATCCGTGCATTCAAACGTTGGTTATAAAACAGTATGTAAAACATTTCTGCGGGATACTCGCTTTCAGCGGGCGAATGTTCCGTAGACAAAAACTGCGGTTATGAAATTAAAGACAATACTTTTCTTTATGGGCTGTACGATACCCGGTATGGCTTATACCCAGATTTTCAGTGGTGAATATACCGCCGAGTGGCAGTGGGATACGAAGAAGAAGACTAACTGGGTAAACCTGCTCCGGTTGGATATGGACTTGTCTCTATGGAAAGGCGGAGCGTTGGAGACTGCTACCATCCATGTAGCAAAGACGAACGAAAGTATCATTGATGATTGGCAGACTTTCTCCAATATTGAAGAAGACAATAATTTTGCAGCTATCGCCATACTGGGGTATATGCACACATGGGAAAAAGCGCGTTTGTTTGTCGGGGTACGCAATGTGAATGAGGATTTTTTCACTTCCGATGCCACCTCTCTCTTTACAGGTAGTTCCTGTGGCATTTTTCCCACGATTTCGGCAAGTTATCCGATTTCCAATTATCCTTTGTCCGGAATGACTATATATTTTGACGTGAATCTGGGCAGATGGACTTTTAAGAATAGTCTGTACAACGGTGTGGGGTATAACGGATGGAACCGGAATGACAATCCGTTCCTCGTCCGACCGAAACGGGATGGCGTTTTCGATATGGCACAGTTGGAGTATGAATGTGGAAACGGGCATTATTTTGCGGGGATGGCTGTACACAACAGGCAGTGGGCTATTGATAAAATTGATAAAGAGGAGGAAATGGCTCCTGTGGAGGAAACCTTGAAGAAGACTAGTTGTGCCTGGTGGGTTTATGGGGAACAGCCTGTATGGAAAACTGATGAGAAGAAAGTTATCCTGATGGCTCAGTATTCGGAGAACACATACGGGTCGAACGATTGTTACCGGTATGCGGAGATAGGCTGTGTGTATGCCGGCCGGAGTAACCGGGTTGGGGTATCGGGACAGCATGCCCGATTTCATCAGGGGAAAGAGTGGTCGCTGGAATTGACGTGGAGCAAGGCCATCAATGAATCTTTGTTCATCCAGCCCATTTTCCAGTATGTCGGGAACGGGAATGGAAACTTCACGGTGCTTGGTGCACGGGTTCATTGCAGTTTTTGACTTGCGATTCCAAAAAATATTTTTGTTGATTTTACCCTCATACCCTCATAGTTTGCCTGAACTTCTTTGTTCATGGTAGTTTCAGCTATGAGGGCAGAACTGAAAAACACCCTGAGGGTAACTTTTACCCTCAGGGTGCTAATTTCTAGTTTATTTCGTAACCAGTTCATTATTACCATAATAACCACTTCCCGGTACATAAATCGGTTGCATCACTCCACCCTCATTTTTCAGCTTTCCTTCGTCACGTAGCCGTCGGATATGCCGCATAGCCGTGCTTCTTGCCATTCCGCAGAGATTTTGGAAGTCATATCTCCGCATAAACTGATGTGTTTGGAAGTACTTCGTCAGTTTTCGGTCTATTTCTTCGTTCGTGGGTTGTGAGAAGTCCAGTCCGCCTTTCAGGCTTTTGACTTTCAGTATGCCGAACTCATTCTTCAATGTCTGGTCGGCACGAAACTGGATAGATTTCAGTTTAACTTTGGTCGCCTTTCGTTTCGTGCCTATCGTTACCGGTTCCGTACTGGTCAGGCAGGGGCGGAAGTAGCCGATACCGTCCAAATGCACCTGCTTCCCGTCCGCCAATTCTTGTCCCATGATGTGGGAAAGGGCGTCGAGTACGGCGGTGACATCCGTTGCCGTCAGTGAACAACGATCCTGAATACGTTGGCGTAACAGGTCAGTCCCTGTCGAACCGTTATATTTTAAACGTGGATGCAGTGTTTTCTCTCCTTGTTCTTTGTCCGAAGGTTTCGGGTCTTCATACCAGTCAAATAATATTGCCATAGCTTCATGTTTTGTTTTAAAGTAACTGTTCTTGTTATGTATTCTCTTATATAGTCGTACGTTAATGCTTACTGTTTGTTTTGTTAAGCCTTAATGCTTTACAAGGGCTTACTAATGTGAACAAAGCTATTAACATCTGTGGACGTTTTTGTTTACAACTGATAGCCTGTTTGTTCACGTTAGTGAGCCCTTGATAACTACTAAGCAAAGATACATGAAATATAGGTGTAATGCAAATAAAATGCGGGTATTAATCAGAAGAAATGCTTGTTTCCTGCAAATTAATAGCGTATCTTTACAGGAAATAAACAAGATGTTGTATTTGTAGAAAAAACAGACAAAAACAGGATGAAATTTACTTTAATCAGACAGGATAGCGGGAGTGGAAAAGAGACTCTCAGCATTTGTGAAGCAAGCACATTGTTCGACAAAATGAAGACGGAGACAAAATCGGGACATATCACGGCTTTGCGCGAACTGATACCTTTGATGGAAGGTTCGTACGGGCACTATGAACACATAGACAAGCTGCCCTATATTTATTCCGCCGTGGAATATACCCGTACTAAGGACGGTGAACGGAAGATGAAACAATATAACGGACTGGTGCAACTGGAAGTGAAGCATTTGGCGGGTCTGTCCGAAATCGAGTTTGTGAAGCGGCAGGCGGCGCTTTTACCGCAGACTTTCGCCGCTTTCTGTGGCTCCAGTGGTCGCAGTGTAAAGATATGGGTGCGTTTTGCCCTGCCGGATGCCGGCGGACTTCCTGAAAAGGAAACGGACGCGGAATTGTTCCATATCCACGCCTATTGGCTGGCGGTGAAATGTTATCAGCCGCTATTTCCCTTTGACATTGACCTGAAAGAACCGGTGCTGACGCAAAGGTGCCGGATGACATTGGATGAGACTCCTTATTATAATCCGGACGCGGTGCCGTTCTGCCTGGAACAACCGCTTTCCATGGCGGGTGAAGAGACTTTCAGGCAGCGCAAGCAGGGGGAGAAAAATCTTCTGTCACGTTTGCAGCCGGGATATGAATCCTCGCGGACTTTCAAGAAGATTTATGAAGCTGCACTGAACCGTGCGCTTCAGGAAATGGAGAACTGGAAACGTGGGGATGACCTTCAACCCTTGCTCGTGCGTCTTGGCGAACATTGTTTCAAAGCGGGTATCCCCGAAGAGGAAGCGGTACGGCAAACGCTTATCCACTATTATCGTGAGGAAGATGAGCAGGTCGTCCGTCTCGAATTACATAATCTCTATCAGGAATGTAAGGGATTCGGCAAGAAAAGCAGTATCAACAGGGAGCAGGAGACGGCTTTCCTGTTGGAAGAATTTATGAACCGCCGCTACGAACTTCGTTATAACACGGTATTGGACGACCTGGAATACCGTCAGCGTGATTCCATCCATTTTTATTTCAAGCCTGTGGACAAGCGTGTGCGCAACAGTATTTCTATCTGTGCCTTGAAAGAGGGTATCAGTGCATGGGACCGTGATGTAGACCGTTTCCTGAATTCGGAATATGTTCCTTTGTACAATCCCGTCGAGGAATATCTTTATGAGGTGGGGCGTTGGGACGGCAAAGACCGTATCCGTGCATTGGCAGGTCTGGTTCCTTGTGATAATCCGCATTGGCAGGAATTATTCTACCGATGGTTTCTTAGCATGGTGGCGCATTGGCGTGGGGTAGACCGGCAGCATGGAAATAATACTTCGCCTTTGCTTGTCGGCCCGCAAGGTTTTCGTAAGTCAACATTTTGCCGTATTATCCTGCCGCCGGAACTACGTTTCGGCTATACGGACAGCATCGACTTCAAAAGCAAGCAGGAAGCGGAGCGTTATCTGGGACGTTTTTTCCTGATAAACATTGATGAGTTCGACCAGATAAATGTCAGCCAGCAGGGATTTCTGAAACATCTGTTGCAGAAGCCGGTCGCCAATCTGCGCAAGCCTTACGGCAACACTATCCGCGAAATGCGCCGTTACGCTTCTTTTATCGGTACGAGCAATCAGAAAGATTTGCTGACCGATCCCAGCGGCAGCCGCCGTTTTATCTGTATTGAAGTGACGGCTCCTATCAGCACGAACGTCACCATCAACTACAAACAGCTTTATGCACAGGCGATGGATGCTATCTATAAAGGTGAACGTTACTGGCTGAACGAGGACGATGAGCAGATTCTGAAAGAGACAAACCGTGAATTTGAGCAGATAAGTCCGTTGGAGCAGTTATTCCATTGTTATCTCAGTCCGGTGGCGGAAGAAGAGGATGGCGAGTGGTTGACGTCTATGCAAATCTTGAGTTATTTGCAGACAAAGACGCGTGATAAGCTGGCTATCAATAAGGTAGCGCAGTTCGGCCGTACGCTTCAGAAGATGAATATTCCCTGTCGGAAGTCTTATCGGGGGACGCTTTATCATTTGGTGAGGATAGAGTGACGGGGATAAGCATCTTCGCGATACTGTTGTAGGTAGCCTGAGGGTAAAACTTACCCTCAGGGGGTAAATGGAACTTGCTCTCATAGCTGAAAAGCCGATGAATAGGGGAGTACGGACTATTTATGAGGGTATGAGGGTAAAACACTCATAATAAATATTTGGGGAGATTGTTGGGGAGATTGTTGGGGAGATTGTTGGGGAGATTGTTGGGGAGATTGTTGGAGAGATTGTTGGAGAGATTGTTGGAGACTGCCTTGGGGCTGCCGTCTTTATTAAAGTTGCGAGCGTCATCATATATAGTTTTATCTGGGACCGGTATTTTTTCTGGAACCAATATTTTAGTTGGATTAATAGTATTTTTCAATTCCGCCAAACCCTGTTATTATTTTATTTTCTTTCGTCTTATTGATAAAGTTATTCAATCGCTTTTCAAATTCTTCCGGTCGTTTCCTCGCTGCTTCAATATATGCAATTCGGATACGTTTATATGGTTCGGAAAGATGTTGATAATTCTTCCATACTATTTTGTCTTCTTTCAGTCTGTCGACTATATCATCGGGGAAAACAAAAGGAGCAGACAAGACATCCCGTATCTTATCTTCAAATTTAGGATGTATCATTTTATTTTCCAGTAGCCATTTAAGTCTTTCTTTATTGGCTTGCGAGTATGTGCTTTTAGGGTTTCTGGGCGTGAAATGCTGAATTTTATGTTCTTCGTCAAGTGCCTTTATTGTACTGTCAATCCACTCGAAACAAAGGGCTTCTTCAACAGCGTCATTGTACGTTATACTTTTTTTGCCCGAAGCCTTACTGGGAAATACAAACCAAATATCATTGGCAGTCTCAAAGTTGTCGGTCAGCCACTTTCGCCAGTCTTTCCTATCTTCAAAATATTTTATTTCTATTGGCATGACAAATTATTCCTCTTATTTTTTTGTATCCTTATCGGACGAACTATATATTGTTTCACGTTCAATTCCGCTTTGAACAAATAATGATTATTGCTTGCGGCAAGAAGAGCCAAAAGCCGGAAACTGGTTCAATAATGCAGCCGATTATGGTGAACAACAGAATAGCGTAACCTAAAAATGCAGGTGCCGGTTTCTGTTCTTTGCTGATGTAATATTGAAGTGTTTCTCCCCAAAGGATAAGTATTATTCCGCAGATTAAGAACCAAAAAGCAAATCCCAGGTTGTAATTTTCCCCGACAGAGTTTACCAATCCCTTTCCGAACATTTCCGAAAATGCATCTTTCCCGATGAATAGTGCATAAATCGTATGAATAACTCCCGTTACTGTTAAAAAACGTCCACTGTATTTCCAAAGTTTCATATACTTGCTTTTTAGTTCTTGATTAATATATTGTTTATTTCAAATCAATTTCATATACTCGGGAATGTTCGCCCCATGGATGATAACATTCTCCTATATACGTAAAGCCAAAACGTTCATAATATGAAGTATGATGTGTGCTTAGATATAATTTTGAATATCCCATCGCCAGTGTATCTCTCTTTACCTGTTCTATTAAAAGGTTTGCATAATTATTTCCCCTATGTTTTTCTTCTATGAACAAAGCGACCAGCCAGGGGTATAAGTCCATGCGGGAATTGAAATCATTAGTGGTAAGACCTACGCACCCGATGATTTCATCATCTTTCATTAAAAGATACCATTGGGGAATAGGGCTTTCCGTTGTGATGGAATGTCTGAAACAGTCGTCATAAACCATCTTAGAATCATTGTCCGCCCATTTGCTCTGAAAATAAGCAATAGTCCTTTCCAAATATTGAGGTGACTTTCTTAGTGAAATGATATTCATATAATCTTTATCAGTTTTGTGTATTAATAGTTAGTACAGTCATGATTTGTTGCAATATAGCAATATTTAGGGTGGGAGATAGAACTTAGCGTGAAGATTTAAGTGTTATTTAGAAAAACACTTAAACCTGAAATTATGATAATGTACAGATGCCGGGATTGATTCCATGGCATCTGTACATTTTGAAATGTCTACTTAATATCCCGGATTCTGATACTCACTGCCATTCGTGATTGTAGCGGTGAAAGTGGTTGAGATGGGACGTAACGCATAATTCGGATGGAAGAATCGGGCTAAATCTGGATGAGTCTTTTCCAGATACCCGGAGTCCTTAAACATTCCTGTCCGTTTCAAGTCGTAGAAGCGACAATATTCGCCACAAAGTTCACGGCCTCTTTCGTCCAAGATATCTTGAATCGTAATACTTTCTGTCAGCGGATTTGCTCCGGCACGTTCACGAACTTTATTGATATAGCCGGCTGTATTCGCACCGCCATTCAGGTAAATATCAGCTTCTGCCGCAATCAGATAAACTTCCGCCATACGCATGATAAATGTCGCGTTCAAATTACCGTTTCTCTGTTTGGAAGCATTGGCTACATAGTAATTACTGCTGTTATGCTTATTCAGTGACGGGTAGTAGTAACGGAACTGGTTTTCATTCGTGCCGTCATTCTTGTAATTGCCTGTGACGTTTGTATAAGCATAATTCATGTTCACGTTATTATTGTCGTCGCTATATACATGGTGATAATCAATGAGTAAATAATCAGAAATGTGTTCTTTCTGCTTTTCTGCGGAATAATCCATATCCTGTGGCATGATGAACTTAATGGCTAAATCGCCTTTATTCAGAGCTTTGCCGATAACTGTTTCTTCCTTGTCATACATGTGTGCGGCACTTTCGTCCCACGTGTAATTCTTGTTTGCGTTCCACTCAGTAGTGAATGATTCATGAAATCTGGGATCCAATGTCCCGTCTTTCTGTACGTATAAATTCAATAAATGCTGTGTGGGCATAAAAATGCCGGTGATTGAGCCTTCCCAAGTAAGCCGTGTCTCCTGATTGTCTTCACGCGCACCGAATTTATTGATATTACATAAGAAATACTCGTCGTTGCGATTCAACTTATAGTTTCCGTTGCTTGATCCGTGACCGTCTGCTCCTGCATACCAGCGATGTTTCCAAAGGGCTTCTTTGTTTTCCCAGTTATTACTTTCTTTGAACACTTCGCTGTATGATGGATACATATACGTATTGTACTTCCCGCCGCCGGTTTCGCAATCGGTAATTAATTTTCCGGCTGCGTCCAGTGCTTCCTGCAAGTATTCGGTGCTTCCATATTCGTACGTCTGCAAGCAGGCTTTAGCCAGAAAACCGAGAGCTGCTTTCTTTGTCGGGATGGTAGTCGTTGCATGAGTACCTGTCGGCAACCATTCGGATGCAAATCTTAAATCGGGTAGAATAACTTCCTGATAGATAGTCATTGGATCGGTGCGGGTGGGCGAGTAGGTCATCGTTTCCGTCACTACGGGTTCTGTGAGCATCGTCACCGCTCCGAATTGCTCCACTGCGTTGAAATAATAGACAGCTCTAAGGAAACGGGCTTCCGCAATCTTTGCATTTCGCTCTTCTTCCGTGGTGTAGGGCGGTTTGTCTCCTAATGCGATAGCCTCGTTGCAGGCTCCCACGCCGTCATACGTTCCGTTCCACCAATTATTGGTGTAAGTCGTATTGGGCGATGTTCCTGCGAAAAACCAGAACCATTGTGTGTAACTTGTCGATTCGTTGGCTTTATAAGTCCAAAGGTCAGTGTCACCTTCAGTCAGTGACATCCAGTCCGCAGAACCGTAATAAAATCTTTCCATGGCAAAATAACACTGGTTAATCAGGGTTTCATATCCGTCTATGGAAGTAGCCAAAGCTTCTTTGGTAAATGCGCCCGGGTTGTACTCGTCCAAAGTGCAGGAATGTAGAGACAATGCCGAGAGTAGCACACTGCAAAATATGAATTTTATATATATACTTTTCATGATTATAGTCTTTTGTTAGAATGTCAAATTAACGCCAAAAACAAATTGCCGGTAGGTGGGGAATGCGTCCGAACCGTTGGTTTCGGGATCGGTATCTTTCAACTGCTTGTCTTTTACAAAGATGAACGGATTGTAGGCTGTGGCATAGATGCGGCATTTCTCCATCAGAACCTTGCGTGAAATATTGACGGGCAGTGTATATCCCAGCGTGATATTCTTGATCTTGATAAAGGAGCCGTCGCGTACCCTTAATGAAGGATATACGGTCTTTTGCTCATCTGCCGTTCCGGGACGGGGGAAATAGGCTCCCTGATTGTCTTCCGTCCAGTAGTCCACACCTGCCAACTGATTCTTGGTTACGCTCTGTTCGGCGGTATAATAACCGAGCAGGTCACTGTTGATTGTCTGTCCGTAACGTGCCATGGCAAAGACGGACAAATCAAAATTCTTGTAGGTGAAGGAGTTGTTGAATCCGATAATCCAGTCCGGATTGGAATGTCCCAGGATTTGCCGGTCTTCCGTATTGTACTTATGTACGCCGCCATCGCCCTTCTGGTCTAGGGTTTCTATTTTGATGAATCCGGGTTTGACGCCGTAGGCATCTAATGTCTCCTGCGGAGTATCGGTTCCCCAGATACCGGCATATTTATATCCGTAAACGGCTTTGATAGGTTCACCGACAAACAGATTTTCGGCGATCAGGTCACCGTCAGGCAGATTATCTATTTGCTCCTTGTTCCAGGTGACGGATAAGGTTGTGTTCCATGTGAAATCCTTGTGCCGTATGTTGTGCGAAGTTATGGTTGCTTCCACACCCCGGTTACTGGTTTGGGCGATGTTCTGCCAGATAGCCAAAGGTGAGCCCCATCCGGTCAGACCACTGGTGATGGGCAGTGTACGTTTGAATAACAATCCTTTGGTGGTCGTCTTGAACCATTCTACCGAACCGTCGATGCGGCCGTTCAGGATGCCGAAATCCAGACCTGCATTCCAGTTGTATGACTTCTCCCATCCGAGGCCGGAACTGCCGTAAGTGCCTGAGTATTGCGTGAATGGAACAATCTTTCCGTTAATGGAAATTCCCGAAGCTGTATATACATAGGCTTGTGTTGTGGTGCTGTATGCGGTTGTTCCTCCCGAATTTCCCGTGATACCGTAGCTCACTCTCAATTTCAGGTTGTCCAGCCAACTGCGTGTCTTTTTCATAAACGCCTCGTCGGATATTCTCCATGCCAGTGCGCCTGCGGGAAAAGCATCCCATTTATGCCCGGTGGAGAATTGTGAAACACCGTCCCAGCGGGTAGAGAAATTAAATAAGTATTTACCCTTGTACGAATAGTTCAGACGGAAAGCGAAAGACATTTTTTGCGTCTGTGCGAAGTCGGATTCCACATGTTGGGAAGTGCCCGAGGTCAGTCGCCAGAAAGACCATTGATCTACCATCTGACCGCTGGCGGCAGCCATGCTGCTTTCCGACTGGTTCTTATTCCAGGAAGTAATCAGTGAACCACCCAGGTTATGGTCTTTTGCGATGGTTGTGTTGTAAGAAAGAATATTCTCCCATGTGTAATTCCAGGTATTGTTGTTGGTGATGGAAGCATGTGGTGAACCGGCATAACTCGGACGGTTGGCATTACACTTCTCTCCCCAGTATTGCCCGTGGCGTGAGTGATTTAAAGTACCATTGATACGGCTGGTAAAAGTCAGGTCTTTGACGGGAGTCAGCTCAACATACCCATTCATATTCAAATAGGTGGAGCGCGTGTTGTCTACATACTGATTCTCTATGAAATCACTCATCGGGGAATATTGTCCCGTGATGTATTCGTGATTAATCCCCCCTTCTTCGGTATAAGTATCCCCCAACGGAATGGCGGAGAGAGATTTGGTGAATGTGTTTTTCACGCCGGAATTCAAGTCCCGGTAGACTAAATTGGAGGTAAAGCCTACCTTTGCCCATGAAAATATCTGCTGATCCAGATTGAGACGTAACGAATATCTGTTCAAGTTTTCGTTGCTCAGTAAACCTTCTTCCCGGTTGTAGGAAGTCGAAGCAAATATTTTTGTCTTTTCAGTGCCGCTACTGACCGAAAGACTGTATTTCTGTGTGGTAGCCGTATTGCCTGACACTTCATCTATCCAGTCTATCCATTTACCGTCGTTGTATGCGTCTATAAAATCCTGTTTTCCCAACAGGGCGGACATATCGGTAGGATAGTCACCGTTTTTATACTTATACGCTTCCCGTTGGTAAGTGACCCATTCATCCCGCGTCATCCCATGCCTGTAATTGGGTGCGCCGCTGAATCCGTAATAAGCATCGAAGTTCACAGTGGCTTTTCCCTCTTTTCCTCTTTTGGTGGTGATGATTACAACGCCGTTTGCTCCCGCAGAACCATAAATGGCGGTGGAAGCTGCATCTTTCAATACATCTACGCTCTCAATATCCGACGGGCTGACTTGGCTATAGCTGCCGGGAATCCCGTCGATAATAAACAACGGTTCGTTGCTGCCATAGATAGAACGTGAGCCGCGTAGCAGGATAGTGACATCACCGCCTACCTGTCCTGAAGTCTTGGTGATATCCATTCCGGGTATCTTTCCTTGAAGGGCTTCCATCACATTATTGGTAGGAGCAGCCAGAACTTCCGCACTCTTGACAGAGGTTACCGCACCCGTCAAATCCCGTTTCTTGACCGAGCCGTATCCTACTACCACCACTTCGTCAATCAGTCTGGCATCTTCTATCATTATGATTTCCAGTTTGTTTCTGTTATGTGTCCTGACTTCTTGTTCCGTGTATCCCATATAAGATACTTTTAATATTGCATTAGGCGACACCCGTAAGGTGAACTGTCCGTCTACATTCGTAATTGTCCCGTTGCTTGTACCTTTTTCAATAATGTTTGCTCCGATAATAGTCTCTCCCTGAGAGTTTTTCACTATACCCGAGATTGTCTTGACTTGTTGGCTATAAGCCCGTGTTGTTCCAAGTATTGATAATGAACCTATTAATAGGAATAATAGGTAAAACTTCATTCCATAAACAGTCTTTAGGGGATTATTCCACCCTATGTTTGTTTTATCAGAAAATGATTTCATGCTTTTTGTTTAATTGTATGTTTATTAATTTGTTTCTGAATAGCTGAATTTCCGTACGATTCAAAGCTATGTTTCGATTGTGATGACTTTATTTACTCCATAGGCTATTAGATTTTAGTAGTTAAATGATGATTTTGAATGCCAATGTTAATTGAACATTACTCTACTATTGTTTTGAATGTGGCGCCACGATTCATATCAGTAAAAAAACTGACAGGACAAAATTAGGCATATGGAGCTGGGGATTGAAAAAAATAAAGTTGACTTTTAATAAGATAGGGTTGTTTCTTACGGATAGTTATACATTTGATTTTATAAGGTAAAAAAGATAAAGATTGCGATAAAATAGATGTAATCAGATTATATCCAAAAGAGAAACAGATGGAAAGCTGTCTTTTTCAATGGATGATATGTAGTTGCGTATTTTATTTTCCTTATCTTTGTCTCAATGAATTTACTAAAAGAACAATGATATGGATATTAAAGTAAAAGACAAAGCGCATCAAAGGCATGTCGGTCGCAACCTTCAAAGAATCCGTGTGTATCTAGGTATGAAACAGGAGGCGTTAGCTTCCGATTTGGGTATTAGTCAACAGGAGATTTCGAAAATAGAAAAACAAGATGAAATAGAGGACGGACTGCTAACAAAAATAGCTGAAGTCTTGGGAATATCTACTGATGTCATTAAGGATTTTGATGTTGAAAAAGCCATCTGCAATATTAATAACTATAAAGATGCTACGATTTCTCCGGGAGCAACAGCAACAGTTTATGCAGCTCATACGCAACAAATTAATCCTATTGAAAAGGTGGTCGAACTGTATGAACGCTTGCTGAAAAGCGAACAGGAGAAAATAGAGATTCTAAGAGAGTGCATAAAGCAAGGCAAATAATCAACAGACTGGAATATGGAAACGGAAAAGTACACAAATGCGATTCATTTGGGAAGAAAAATAGAACGGGTACGTCGGCTTAGGGGAATGACTCAAGCGGAACTCGGTGATTTGCTAGGTATAACAAAACAGGCTGTTTCGAAAATGGAACAAACCGAAAAGTTTGATGATGACCGATTGGAAGAAATTGCTTCTGCGTTAGGAGTTACTGCAGATGGTCTGAAGAATTTTAACGAAGAGACAATTCTGTACAATACGAATAACTTTTACGAGAATTGCGGTGTTAAAAGTGCTGTCAGTAATACAGGCAACAATCAGATCTTTAATAGCTTCCCTGTTGAACAGGTGATTGAACTTTTCGAAAAGTTGTTGGATAAACAGAAGGAACAATTTGAGCATTTAAAAAAAGAGAAGAATTAAATATCTCCAAGATATTGAATTTCATAAGCAGTAATTATACTCCTAATACAATTATAGGTGGGTTGGTTTCTTCAAAAAACAAGGAGATAGATTGGCTGAAAGATGAAATTAGTCTTTTAAGACAGGAGAATGAAAGATTGCTGCGGATTGTGAATGAAAAGATATAAATGGAGAATATAATTTGAATAATACTATGGAATGGCATGAATATAATGGGGAAGACCCTAAAAGTCTGTCAATGCTAAATGCATGTGAGATTGTGTCAAGGCTCGGTAAGATTTGTAATGACATTTTTCGAGAGGAAAGACTGGTTAAAACTCGGCTTATAAAGAAGAATTTGATAACTTTAGGTCTTGATTTGGGATATATAGCATATGCGAACAATTTAACGAAAGAGGATCTATCAGAAATAAAACAGCCTTATGTACAACGTGAATTGCTTTATGATTTAATTTGGTGTACAGAAAATGAACACTTTCTAATGAATCGTATGGAGTTAGCTGTTGAATGTGAATGGGGTCAGCGTTGGAAATCTAGTCGAAAACTGGAATGGGACTCTACATGGAAATTACGAGAAACCCCTTTTAGTGGGTTTAAGTATGATTTTCAGAAATTAGTGGTATGTAATGCAGAACTTAGACTAATGATTTTTCGAATCAAAAAGCGAACTGATTTAGATGACTTAGGGGAGTATTTTAATAAAGCGATACAAAGTTATACTCTTCTAAATACGGGAGCAAAATTTTTATTTCTTGCATTTTTTGAAAAAGAAGAAAAGTTGTATTATAAAGAAATCGTTAAAGGTTAAGTGTTTAGAGAACTAAAAGGTCACAAAATTGATTGTGACTTTTTATTTAATGCTTCCTGATTAACATAATCATTTTTATTTAAGGAATACTGATGGAAATATTGGAATCTATAAATTATTTGAACTTATATGCATTACCGGAATTATGCAATAAGAATTTTTTTATACCTGATTATCAGAGAGGTTATCGATGGGGGGAGACACAAATATATCAATTATTAGAAGATTTATATACTTTCTTTTATAATATGGATGCTGCTGGCAATTTTTATTGCTTACAGCCTATTGTTGTTAAAAAAATGAATTCATCTGACATTGACAAGTATAGGTTGGACTCGACCTTTGATGATAATATATGGTATGAGGTGATTGATGGTCAACAACGATTGACAACAATAAGAATTATTCTTGCTTTGGAAACCCTTCTTGATGAAGATAAAGACAAGTTATTCAATATTTGTTATCAGACTAGGCCTTTGTTAGGCGAATTATTTGAGAATTTGATAAAAACGAAAGATGAAAACAAAAAATATACAATTCATACGGAGAGTGATGCTAGATTAGATATAGATTCTTGGCATATACTTCAGGCAGCCAATTTGATTATTAAATGGTTTCAAAATGATGAACAAGGTAATCTACCATCTATTTCGGAGTTTAAAGGATCATTTTATGAGAAATTTACTAATGGGAAGGATAAGAATAAGTCGGTTCAGGTCATTTGGTATGAGTTGAGAGATGATAGTGATCCTTATGAAATGTTTAAGCGTTTGAATGATAAGAGTATTTCACTTAATAATGCAGAACTTATCAGGGCGTTGTTTTTGTCAGATTCGGCCAAATACAAGTGTGAAGATAGTTTGTTGAATGATTTTAATGAGGATATCAAGCCTATTGTAGAGAAACGTGAACAAGCTCGTAAGCAAAGTCACATTATTGAGAAATGGGATATTATAGAAAGCAAGTTGCGTAATCATCGTTTTTGGGCATTCATTAAGGATGACAATAGTACCGAACAGTATAGTTGTCGAATTGAATATATCTTTGATTTGATTTCAAAAAAGGATACAAAAGAAAAAGATCCCTTATTTACTTATTTGAAATTCGAGAGATCTTTGAGAACCAATGAAGTACGCGATTTATGGAGCCTATGGTTGAAGGTCGAAACTTATTTTTCTATACTTCAGGCATGGTTTGACGATAGATATTATTATCATAAGTTGGGCTTCCTTATTACAGAATTGGGAGCTAGTGTATTAATGGAACTCTTAGCAGAATCTTCTACTAGTAGCAAAACCGTATTCAAATCAATTATTGATAAAAAAATAAAGAGTGTTATTTCAGATAAAAGAAATCCACAACGGAATATTTGGGCTTATAGTTATGATAGTGATTATGATTTACTAAGAAAAACTTTGTTCTTGTATAACGTGGAATCTACCTTGCAGCGAGTTTGTATGGATTATTTCCCTTTTGAGGAATATAAAAAGGTAGATTGGACCTTGGAGCATATTCATGCTCAAAATTCGGAACGTCTGGATCAAAGCGATAAAAGTAAATGGTTGGAGTGGCTTGAGGAGAATCTAAAAGTTTTGGGAAGGTTGCAGTCACGATTGGTAAACGATAGACAGCTATCTAATCTTGTGAGTGTTCTTGATGATGCAAAAAATGTGTTGAATACATCGCAAAAGGATAAATATACATTTGCCAGAATAGTCGTTCTTTTTGATATGGTCCAAGCATATTTTGATCAGATGGCTCAAGAAGAAGGAAAACCTACTGAGATTCATGATATCTCTAATATGGCATTGTTGAGTGGAAATATAAATTCTTCTATTGGGAACTCTGTTTTTGAGGTTAAGCGTCAGAAAATAATGGATGAAGATGCCAAAGGTGCATATATTCCGTATTGTACGCGTAAAGTGTTTTTAAAATATTACAATTGTAAGGACGAGAATTTTATGGTACAACAGAACTTCTATTGGAGTGAGAAAGATCGTAGAAATTATTTGAATGATATAAAGAATATATTGAGGGTATTTATAGATACTCCCTGTGTGGCTGAAACTGTAGTTATTGATGGGCAGAATTCGCTTGCCATGGAAAAAAGAACGGAGGAATGTAATGAGTAATATTGGAAAACTTACAACCTTTTGCCGATTACTTAATGATGAATCGGTGATAATGATTCCCAAGGTGCAACGGGATTATGCTTATGGACGCCAGGAAAAGAAAGTGGAAGAAGTGCTTGATGGTATGCTGGATACGATGTTGGCTGCTGTGAAAAACAATGCAACGGAAATATTTGATTTCATTTATGGAGGTTCATATATTAGAAACAATAATAAATCAATAGGGCTTATTCCACTTGATGGGCAACAACGTCTTACGACTTTATTTTTGTTGCACTTCTATGCATCCATTCTTCAAAAAGATGTGCAGGGGAGTGATGTGGAATGTCTAAAGAAATTTCGATATGAGACTCGACAGTCAGCTACAGATTTTTGCGAATCCTTAATTGGCGGCATACGTACCGATATATTGTCTAGCAATGCTGATGAGAGCAAATGTATAAGTGAAATAATAAAGGATAATCCTAAATACCTTCCCAGTTATGAGTCTGACCCTACTATTCAATCAATGCTTAATGTTTTAAATAAAATAGAGGGAAAGTGCAAGGAATATAGTATACATGATTTATGGACAAAACTGGTAATGCGGGACAATATACAATTTTATTCTCTTTCACTTGACGATTTTGGACTGACTGATGATTTGTATATTAAGATGAATTCCAGAGGGAAAAAATTGACAGAATTTGAGATCTTTAAGTCTGATTTGGAGAAAGCTGTTGCTGCTATAGATCAGGACATCAAAGAAAGCATGTCTCGAATGATTGACAATGAATGGATGGATATGTTATGGGATTATGCAAATAGTAATAATGATAATCAGCAAGTTGTGCAACGTGCTGACAGTGGATTTATGTGTTTGTTTAGAAATGTTTTCCGGTTGGAGTTATTCCGCAGAAGAATTGAAGATAGGAAAAATCGGGACCCAAAAATAGCAGAGATTATCACGGATAAAGAAGCTGTAGAATCGATTATTTCCATTTTTAATTCAATAAGTTCTATCCATAAGCGTTGTGGTATTGAAGAAGATTGGTATAAGTATTTTTATTTTTCACAGGAAGATGTTATTGGAGAGGATAATAGAATACGACTGTTTTGGCAGTTAAAACAGAATCATAAGTCTGTTTTTTTGTTGGCAACTGAACGTGAATTGTCAGTACCTGAATTTGTTTATTTCTATGCGTTACATCTTATAGAGAAAAATCACATCAATGAACAAATAGCATTGAAGCGGTTGCGTATCATTAGAAATCTGGTTACCGCGAATGTTAGAAGTAACGTTGCTCGTTATGAGCAGTTGGCAGGATTTCTGAATGATGCAGAAATGATAATAACAAACGAAATTATTCCTAATACAAATAATACTTTTATCTCAACAGCCTGTGACGAAGAACGTTTAAAATTGAAATGTTTCCAGGAAGAGGACTACCAGCATCTTCTTCGCTACGAAAATCACCAGATTCTTCAAGGTTCTGTGATGCTCTTTATTGATAAATATATGAGTTTAGAAGATAGTGAAAATTCAGAACTATTTAGACAGTTACATAAATTCGAATATATATTTTCAAATGAATACAAAGAAAAGTTCAGTTTAATCCGTATTGGCTTAATTGATGCTGATATTGAATATATGCAATATCATCCGTCAATGGCAAATGAGGATAATATGACTCGTAGATACTTTCTACATAGAAATGATGAACTTAGTCACTTTTTTATTAAGAATGAATTGAGAAGGAATCAAGAGGCGATTCTTGATATTCTTTCCCTGAAATTTATTTCACTTGGAAATTTAAAAGATCCTTTTAGAAAGTGTTTAGAGTTTAAGATAACCAATTGGCAGTATTATTTGACTAAATATCCGGTTGAATCAAACCGGGAGGATACTAAATATGGATGTTATGTTTGGGATGATAAGGAAAAGAGACCATTGGAAATGGTTATTTTAAACAGTTCTTATCATAGCGAAAGTAACATAGAGTGGAAAGTTCTTAATCATATACTTATCAGTAAATTATGGAATCCCAATAAATATTCATTAGATTTCCATGCTTCCAGTCCGTTTGTAATGATCCAATTAGGTGTTACATTGACAATAACACAAGAAGGATGGTTAGTTGATTTTGGAAATACAGATTTGGTGAATGCACTTAGAAGTTCTGAAGTGTATAAAATAACCGATTTTAGTAGTGAAACTTCTGCGACAAAGTATCTTGTGGATTTCTTTACTATAGACGAATCTTATGATTATATAGATTTGGGTATTATGCTGGTTAATGATATTGAGAATGTTTATGCACAATTCGAAACACAAAAAACAGATGATACTACAACTCTAATTATATGAGATACCACTGTCTGTTATTTGTGGATAGTTATTCCTTTTATGCTGTACGCATAATTAAGATTTCATTGAAACTTTATAAATAGTATTTTTCGCCAAATTCGATTGTTGGATTTGGCGAACTTTTTTGCATTTTACTTAGGAATATCCCTGTTTGTTTATACGGGGACTTTATCGGGGGCTTACGAGAATGCTTACATTCATTACTATATTTGAAAACAGGATTCAAGTATAAAACCTGAATCCTGTGGTTTTATATTTAGGGATATTCAGTAAATGCCCTTTTCTATTTTGAGAATATCCCTATGAAGAGTCCCTTTTTATCCATTTTATTTTGGAATGTTTGATATTTTATGATTTAGTAAAGTCATGCTCAAAGGAATTTCGAGATAAATATATCATAAATTTTTGCAATAAATCATCAGAATAAGGTGACTTATAATGAGAGATTCTTTTTATATTAAATTTAAATTTTCTATTACTATAATCATAAATATCATCTCCATTTATCTTTAAGTCTTTTAAACATTCAGGAGCATATATGAATTTCTTAAGTCCTCGTATGTCTTGGTCATTAGTTTCCAGTTTTAACTTTATGTTGTTGAAGTAAATTAATGCCTTTTCATATTTCTCAAATTCTTTGAAAATGTACTCATATCTTTTTAGCCAAGGAAAATGTATCATTTCATTAGTCAAAGTTGGTTGATGCATGTTTAAAATAGCTTCTCCTGATACATTGTAAACAATCAAATCTAATAAGTCTAATGAAATATTCTTATAACTAGAAAAGTCTGCGTATTTAATTGTTTCTTTTAAATTAGGATCAATGATTTGTTCTATTGCAGGAGAATTTATTTTCTTGACATCGCCTTTCTTGAGAGGAACCAAAAGCCCATTCTTGTAGTTATATGCTCTTTTTCCACAAAAGCCATCAGTAGCTCTTAATGCTAGATTGCAAGGTTGAACTAAAAGTATATATTCTGTATTCTTAATTAAGAATATATCACCACAGGATATTGGTAAATATAATGGGTTGATAAGCTCAGAAGGAAGATAAATCTCGCTTTTACGTAGCTCTATTAATTGTTTGTTGTTTAAATGTGCTTGATAGCCTGTTCCTATCTCATCTATCCTGCGAATCTTTTTTATTGAATTATTAAAGGAACATCTTTTGGAGGGATCAGATATATGTCTCAAATTTTCTTCTTTAGACAATATCCCATATAGGCGGAATAAGGTGTTGATTTCCCAAATACCTTCTTTTAAAGAAGACTTTTGAATAATATGATTAAACGTCTTAGGTGATATGTTCTTTATTTTCTCAGTTGCCGTTTGGTTACTAGTCTGAAATACATCAATAGCTTGTTTCTTTAAATCTTCAACATAAGGCAAGAGAAGCATGTTTTTAATCCCTTCCGCAAAAGCGCTGATTTTGGGATCAAATGCAAATCTAGATTTAGAAATTGTATAAAACTTGCTTGATTCAATATTGAAGTCGCGTGAATATTTTTTTCTATACTCATCTTCATCCTCTTCTGAGAATGTGTGAGAGAAAATGCCGCATATAATTTTATTAGACAGTTCTTCTTGTTCTAATAACATTTGAGCTAGTTGTGCTCCATTTTTATCAGATATGAGATTATTCCCATTGTGAAATTGAAAATCAAATAAGCACAGAGCTTTCTGATCTTCTGTTAGTGATTTTATTAACTTATATTCATTGCGTATCCATTCATCTGGTGTTAGTTTCTTTATTTTGTCACCTAAACAGTTTTCTATTTCTAGGGCTGGGATAGTGTTTGCACTTTCTTCATCATGTAAATGAGTACAAACTTTATGTAATAACTCTCTTTTGTTTTCATTGTTATCCCACAAATTTATAGCTTGTTCTTCAAATCGAAGGGTAGGACCATCCCAGTCTAATGATTGAAAATCATTATCTGTTAAATAATCTCCATTATCTTTGATTTGTTTTAAACGAGCTTTGAATTCTTCTTTTTGCCCATTAATATCAAACTTATCGTCTATATAAATTATATATGCAATCTTTTCAGCATTAAATAATTGTTCAATGGATGATATCGCGTTCCTACGTGATTCTTCAATTGAAATATTCTTTGGAATGATTTCTAAAGATTCGGTACTATTATTTATGATAATTTTCTCATTCATTGCTCTGTAATAATATTTGATAGATTAATAGCGAATATGTATTTTCTTTTATGTTCGTTCCTGACGGGTTCTAATGTTATTGTACACCCAGAAGAATCCAATAATTGTTGAATAATAAATAACCCAAGACCTCTTCCTTCTCCTTTTGGTTTTGTTGTTACAAAAGGTTCAAATATTTGATTTTCTACTGCTGGAGGTATGCCATAGCCATTATCATTTATATAGATCCAAGGTGACTCAATTTTAATAGTAATATTCGGTAGAAAATTTTTGTCGTTTTTTTTCTGCTCGATAAGCCAGTATTCTGAATTGTTGACTATGTTGTCAATGATTTGAACAAGCTTTCCTCTATTTATGATAATTGAGAAATTATCTTTCAGGTCAATATTGAACTGAATATTTTGTTTCTTTAGTCTATTTCTATAATATTCATTTTCTTGTTCGAAAAAATCAATAAGACTGATAGTCGTTCTTTTTTCTCGGCTGTATTTGAGAGCTGGATCAAGATGCTTTAATTGTGTTTTTAATCCACTAACAGTCGAGTTTATGTATTCTATAAAAATATATATATCGGAATTTGTGATTTTGTTACCTTGAAGCTTAGTAGTGTAGAGAGACGCCCTTTCTGCTAATCTATCTGCTATAATAGCAAATTCATGACTTACAGCTTCTGCTGTTAATCCCAAACTAGCCAGTTCTGAAAAATATCCTAACTGTTCTTCTAGAATTTGAATTTTAGGTTCAAGTATATCAATAACCTCATTTAAATTTTCGGTTTTTGCTATTACTTTTTCAAGTTTATCTAGAGTGTTTTGAATCTTTTTTAATTCATTAAGTAGAACATCTACTTTTTCCGCAGTCTTTCTTTCTGAGTCAGTAGAAAACATCGGATTATTTTTTACAGTTCTTACAATTAGCTCAGAATCATTAATCGCTTTTTCTACTGTAACTACTGCATTTCGAAACTCAATCTTTACATCCTCTGTTTTTAATTTAGTTTCTTTGAGTTGATTAAAAGCCTGATAAACTGTTTTTATACCATTGTTTTCTGTTTTATATGTATTGAGAAAATTATTATAACCTCTTCTAATTGATCTTTGATATAAATTTATCTGATCTCTAACAAAATAGATTATAGTAAAAAAGTTTCGTGAGTAAGGATTTGAATTTAACCCTGATCTATCTGTCTTGTCTTTTAATTCATAGTTTTCTCCCTCATCTATAGAAATATATCCAATTACGTTATCAGGTCTTAAGTCATAAAAAGATGTTTTGGTTTGTGAACTTGATAGTCCTAACCAGTCTTTATTATTATTGTTAATGCCATATGGTAAGACTGCGAATCCATTTCTATAGATTTTGATACCAATTTGTGCTTGGGCAAAATCTCTATAGTTTTCAAATTTTCCAAAAATACTTTTGATGGAATACTCATTTTTAAGTTGTTCTTCTTTGTAAGAGAACTCGTTTATAATACCATAAAAATTTCCTGGAATAGCTCTTTTGCCATCCAATATTTCAAGTTTTAAATCTTTTTCTATATCATATACCCTTTCAAAATTTATAAAATAAGGGCTATTTGATTCTTTCAGATCACTTATTTTCTTATTTAAATAATTATATAGTTTCCTTCCATTATCAACTTCTACATAATTATGGTATGCTTCTTTAGCTTCCAATTCATTTCCTAAGAATTTCGCTAATCTTGTCTGACCATAGATAGTTAGAGTGCTTCCTTTTACTGTAAAAGTGAATTTAGAAATCGCTAAATCTGATAAACTTTCATTAAATTTATCTAGTTCTATTGGTTGTTCATTTACTTTGAGATAAACTTCGAATGGTCTGTTCTCTTTGTATGGAGATATAACTTGTAATATTTGTCCCTTGAATTTTTCTAAATTTTTGCCTTTCCAAACTTCTGCGTTGTTTAAGTGGCTGAGTAGTAGTATTGTACCTTTCTTTTTTTTGCTTAAAAAGCTTTCGTATTTTACTTCAACTTTGCTTAGGGCTTCTTTTTCTTCAAAATCTTTCCAGTTGAAAGCTATGTGAATTCCCTTTTGTTCTATTTTATTTGTGTATATCTCACATATATTTGCGAGACGTTGGGTACTAAGTCTTCCAAGTCCCTTTTCACCAAGGGGGGTTCGCCCTTCCGGAGTCTTTTCTTTTGGGCCATTTAAACTTCTTTTGTTAGAATAGGATATAAGTAACCATGATTTCATGATGGTCTCTTTATCCATACCAAATCCATCATCTTCAATAACAATAAAACCATCATGGTTAGGATAAAAAAGATTGTTTTTAGTATACTGTCCTTTTGTATTTATTTCTATTGAAACGTAAGAAGCGTCAGCATCGTATGAGTTTTTTATTAACTCTAACAACGCTGTGATTTCGTCTGAAACTAGTTGTTCGCCAAGTTGTTTGACTATATGTGGAGTTATGTCAAAGTGATATTGAGGACTATCCATTATTCCGTCTTTTTGAAGATTAGAATTTTTTCTTTGCTCATTGTATCAGAAAAATTATTTCTTCCAGGCATTCGTTTACTTAATATTTCTCTTTCTAAATTGGTGAATATTTTTACACCTTTTGAAGCAAGTAGCTCTTTTAAAATTAAATCATTCTGAACTATTTGTTTATTTACGTTTCTATTACCAATAGTCCAAACCATAAAAGAGTCTTTTTCCATTTTGGGAAGCATGTTATCGATGCTTTTATTTAAATCATAAATGAACCTCGTCACCTTTTCTGCTTTTTTCCTTTCTGTATCTTTAAATTGGGTAACGAACTTTTTCAAAGATCTCGATTTGTTAAACATTAGTTCCTCAAGATCCTTAATGTTACTCCTTGCTTGCCCACCTAGACTTTTAGTGTCAATTATTTGAGCATTTTCTAAATAATTAATATCAATACTGTTATCTATATCATGGACTGGAATCCATTGTAATGGTAAATACGAGAATTGGCCATAAGTAACAGTTGTTTGATTATCCCCATAGGGAGGAGAAGTCACAAGTAAATTGAATGACTTGTCTGTTCTAATTTCTTTATTTGTATCTCCCCATACAACTTCTATTTCTTTTAGATACTTTCCATTTTGTATATGCCCATTCTGTACCAATATAGTGATGTAATCACTAATGTTCTTAATGTTTTTTTTAGATATAGATGTAAATGTTTTTATAGCAGATACTTCTCTTGATTTAATGTCTTCAAGTGATCTCATATGCATCTTGAAAGTGGAAGTTCTATCATTACTCGTAAGGCGAATTACTTCAGCCAAAACTATCCAAAAAAATTTTCTAATTCTTATTATAGATTCTTTACTAATAGCTCGAAAAATTTTAGATAAATCAATTTGTACATTTTTGGTAAACCATTTATCTATATTAGTAAAGTTGATTTCGACGGTATAAGATTGATCTGTGTTGATATGATTGATTATTCTAGCTTCAGCTTCATCAAGCTCTTCTTTTGAATAATAGGAAGTTTTCACTTGGCTTAATAGTAATGAAAGTGGATTTATGTCTTGTCCAAAAACATTCATTCCATATTTCATACCCGTCACTAAAGTATTTGAGGCTCCCATGAATGGGTCTAATAACGAAACTTCATTATTTAATACTTCCGCAAGTTCTTCTATTATTGGTTCTTGAACTGATGGAACCATCATTGCCGGATAATTAAGGAGGCTACGGGCAAAATCACTTCTACTATAGTTTGTCCCATTTAGCACTTCACTGCTAATGGATTTTATATTTCTCTTTATTTTCCTTTCTAATATTGCCATTTAGTAATTCCGTTATAGCGTTTTTTAATAAAACAATATGTACTAAGCTTATTCCTTATATGTTAGAACAAACCTGTTAGCATTGTGTTTTATGTACTCCTATATGTTTTACAAAGTTAAGTATTTTTTTTGAGTATTTTCTACGTTAGCAATAAATATTCTTCAGATTTAATTCGATATACGGTATTTTGAGCGAAGTGGAATAAAAAAAATAACTGTAACTTGCCTTTTTAATCGTTTCGCTCATACTTGTTTGAGTTTAACTTTGAGCGTAATGGATAGAACTTTTAAACGAAAAAAGCAGCTATCTGATTTAGACAACTACTTTTTTTTCAGTGATCCGCCTGGGGCTCGAACCCAGGACCCCAACATTAAAAGTGTTGTGCTCTACCTGCTGAGCTAGCGAATCAATCCTTATTTGCGAATCAGTTATTTCCTGATTGCGGGTGCAAAGGTAGTGACTTTTATTTAATCTGCAAGTGTTTCGTAGAAAAAAGTTTCAATTATTTTTTCTCTATACCGCTTGTTTCTTGATTATCAGTAATTTCGGCTTCATCATATTTTATCTTTTCTTTGTTGATAATAAAGCGTTGATAATAGGAAAGCATTAAAGTGGTTAGAGGTAACGCGATGATCATTCCCAACATTCCCATTAAAGAACCCCAAATAGAAAGAGATAAAAGGATGATGGCAGGATTCAGTCCGGTAATCTTTCCCATGATTTTGGGGACGAGGAGAGTATCCTGTATAATTTGTACGATGGCGAAAACAGCCAATGCACATGCGATGATAATCCAGAAATTTTGTCCGGTATCGGCTGCTTTGAGGATAGCCAATACAATGGTGGGGAGAAAACCGATGATTTGCAGGTAAGGAACCATGTTGAGAGCTCCGATGAAAAGCCCCAAAGCAATAGCCATCGGGAAATCAATAATCAGGAAACCTATACTGAAAAGAATACCTACGCAGAATGCGACCAATGCCTGCCCACGGAAATATCTGTTCATGCCGTCCTGTACATCATAAACCAGGTTGGAAGCGAATTTGCGGTATTTGTTGGGAAGCAGGTGCAACCATCCTTCGGCTATGGCTTCATAATCCAGTAATATAAAGATTACATATAATAATATGATAAAGGAAGCAAGGATACTGAACAGGATATTAATGGATTCTGCAAGTAAAGTCCACATCTTGGGTACAGTTTCCTTGATTGCGGCAAGAATATTCTCTTCGCTCAACATTCTGTTTAATGCAACCAAGTCGAGATTCTCATGGACAAATTCGGAAAGTGTTTTGGGGACATTGCTGCCGCCGCCATTCGTGAGATAGCTCACTAATAAATCATTCATCCTGCCTATTTCGGAAACCATAGGCGGAACCAGCAGATAGAACAGCGCTACTCCGATAATACTAATCAGAAATAGAGAGCAGAAAATGGAAAGGATACGGCTTTTCAGTTTTAGCCTGTACTGGAAGAACTTGACTAACGGATAAACCATATAAGCAATCAGCCAGGCAATAAAGAAAGGTAATAGCACTCCGCTCAGTCGTTCTACAAGCATTAAGACTCCTACCACCATCACGCATCCGATGGCACCACGTATAAAACTGTCGAATGTTATCTTTTTCCTTTCCATAGTTGTTTTCTGTTGAGTTTATATCTTTTGCCCGTCCTCTTCCAACGCCCGGAGGTAGCATTGCCTGCAAAGAGGCTCGTATTCCGCAGTTTCACCCAAAAAGACTTGCTTGTCGTTCTTGACTGTACGATGTGAGAATGATGCCAGTTCTCCGCATTTTACGCAGATGGCATGCACCTTGGATACTTCATCGGCTATGGCACAAAGCTGTGGCATCGGTCCGAAAGGATTCCCTTTGAAGTCCATATCCAAGCCTGCAATAATGACGCGAACTCCATTATTTGCAAGCTGATTGCATACGTCTATCAGTCCGCTGTCGAAAAATTGCGCTTCGTCGATGCCTACCACATCTATTTCGGAAGTAAACAGCAGGATACTTGCCGATGAATCAATAGGAGTGGAAGCGATGGAATGGCTGTCGTGTGAAACGACGTCCTCTTCCGAATAACGGGTGTCGATAGCCGGTTTGAATATCTCCACACGCTGACGTGCAAATTTTGCCCGTTTCATTCTGCGAATCAGTTCTTCTGTCTTTCCTGAGAACATAGAGCCGCAGATAACTTCGATTCTACCTCTTCTTTTAGTCTCCTGTATGTGGTCTTCTGAAAATAATACCATGTGATTTCGTGCTTTCTTGATTAAATAAATGACTGCACAAAGGTAAACAATTCAATGTGCAAGAACTGTTAAAATATCCATTATTTTAAGTTATTGCATAAATTATTCCTACATTCGCACCATATTAATAATAGATGAACATGAAACAGAAGCTATTAACAGATATCGAATTGGATGTTCATGAGTTGAAGTATCTCATGGAGTCTTTTTCCAAAGAGCCGACTCAGACTTTATCTGAACTGTTGAAGCGGAGTATTATGCGTATGCAGGGACGTCTGGATGAATTGTCGCAGGAAATAGATTCTGTTGAGTTGAGTTCTTTATCTTCTCTTGTCGTAGAAGAAACGGTAGTGGAAACGAATGACATTACCGATCCGGAAGAGAATACATCTGTTATTATCCAATCTCCCGAACCTGTTATTGTAGAGGAAGACGAGGAGGACAGTTCTCTTATTATAGAGGAAGAATCTGCTATATTAGAAGAAAAATCCGTCATTGCAGAAAACCCCGTCATTGCAGAAGAGCCTGACGTCAAAGAGGAACCCGTCGTCAAAGAAGCCCCCGTCATTAAAGAGGAACCCGTCACCGAAGAAGAACCAGTTATTATAAAGAAGGAAGAACCAAAATCCGTAGTGTTGGGAGAAAGTATTAAACTGGCTGCCGGCTTGCGTCATTCTATCAGTTTGAATGATTCTTTCCGTTTCTCACGCGAATTATTTAAAGGGGATACTGATTTGATGAATCGTGTGATTGAGCAGATATCAGTAATGAGCTCCTACAAGACTGCTGTCGCGTTTCTTTCCTCCAAAGTTGAAATAGACGAAGAGAAGGAAGCGGTAGTTGACTTTCTGGAGTTATTGAAAAAGTATTTTAATCAATCAGCATAAATAAGAAATATATGGGAAAGTTGTATGTAGTACCTACGCCGGTAGGAAATCTTGAGGACATGACCTTTCGGGCTATCAAGGTTCTGAAAGAGGTCGACTTGATTCTGGCAGAGGATACGCGTACTTCCGGTATCTTGCTGAAACACTTTGAAATAAAGAACGCAATGCAATCCCACCACAAATTTAATGAACATAAAACGGTGGAAAGTGTTGTTAATAGAATAAAGGCAGGTGAAACGGTTGCGCTGATTTCGGATGCCGGAACGCCTGGGATTTCCGATCCCGGATTCCTGGTGGTTCGTGAATGTGTGCGCAATGGTATCGAAGTGCAATGCTTGCCGGGAGCAACGGCTTTTGTTCCGGCACTCGTAGCATCGGGATTGCCGAACGAAAAATTTTGCTTCGAGGGTTTTTTACCCCAAAAGAAAGGACGTCAGACACGACTGAAGGCATTGGCAGAAGAACGCCGTACCATGGTGTTTTATGAATCGCCCCACCGTCTGTTGAAGACGTTGACACAGTTTGCCGAATATTTCGGCGCTGAACGTCAGGCAACCGTGTCGCGCGAAATATCCAAGCTTCATGAGGAGACGGTTCGCGGCAGCTTGGCAGAACTGATAGAACACTTTACCGCCACCGAGCCGCGGGGCGAGATTGTGATAGTATTAGCAGGAATAGACGATTAAAATAACTTCATTTAAAAACGTAAAACGTAAACGTATGAAAAAGTTAGCAGTTTTATTTGTATGCGCAGCCATGTTGGCTTCGTGTGATGGCTTTAAAGGTGGAAGCAAAGACCTGAAGGCTGAAAATGATTCTCTTTTGATGGAACTGACCCAGCGCAATGCTGAACTGGATGATATGATGGGAACTTTCAATGAAGTACAGGAAGGTTTCCGTAAGATCAATGCTGCTGAAAGCCGCGTGGACTTACAACGCGGAACGATTACTGAAAATTCAGCCAGCGCCAAACAGCAGATTGCTTCTGACATCGAATTCATCTCTAAACAGATGGAAGAAAACAAGGCTCAGATTGCTAAATTACAAGCTCAGTTGAAGAAAAGCAACACCAATTCTGCACAGATGAAAAAAGCTGTTGCCGCTTTGACTGCCGAATTGAACGCTAAACAACAGCGTATCGAGGAACTTCAGACAGAACTGGCTTCCAAGAATATCCGTATTCAGGAGTTGGATGCTGCTGTCAGCGACTTGTCTGCTGCTAAAGAAACTCTGACTGCAGAAAACGAAGCAAAAGCTAAGACCGTTGCCGAACAGGAAAAGAGTCTGAACGCTGCCTGGTTCGTATTCGGAACAAAATCTGAATTGAAAGCTCAGAAGATACTTCAAAGCGGAGATGTCCTGAAGAGTGCTGATTTCAACAAGGATTATTTCACTCAAATCGACATCCGTACGACGAAAGAAATCAAGTTATACTCTAAACGTGCTGAGTTGCTGACTACTCATCCTGCCGGTTCTTATGAGTTGGTAAAAGATGACAAAGGTCAACTGACATTGAAGATTACTAATCCTAATGAATTCTGGAGTGTATCCAGATACTTGGTGATCCAGGTAAAATAAGGTAGGATTCCTTTTTTGAATTGCCAATGTGCTGATTCCTGGATTCAAGAAATTAGCACATTGGCTTTTTTGTTTCTTATACACACCCATAGCTACTGATGAAATATAAAAATCTGTTTTTTGATCTTGACGACACTATTTGGGCTTTCTCCCGTAATGCCCGTGACACTTTTGAAGAAGTATATCAGAAATATGCATTCGACCGTTACTTTGATTCGTTCGACCATTATTATGCGCTTTACCAAAAACGTAACACCGAACTTTGGATTGAATACGGTGAAGGAAAGGTGACGAAAGAAGAATTGAACCGTCAACGTTTCTTTTATCCTTTGCAGGCGGTAGGAGTAGAGGATGAGGTTTTAGCCGAACGGTTCTCGAAAGATTTCTTTGCCATTGTTCCTACTAAAAGCGGTCTGATGCCTTATGCCAAAGAGGTGTTGGAGTATCTTGCCCCTAAATATAATCTGTATATCCTTTCCAATGGCTTTCGGGAATTGCAATCGCATAAGATGCGTTCGGCGGGCGTAGATGGTTATTTCAAGAAGGTGATTCTTTCGGAAGATTTGGGAGTGTTGAAGCCCCGACCCGAAATCTTTAATTTTGCTTTGTCTGCCACTCAATCGGAGTTGCGCGAAACGTTAATGATTGGTGACAGTTGGGAAGCTGATATTACCGGAGCGCATGGGGTAGGGATGCATCAAGCCTTCTACAACGTGACAGAACGGACAACTTTTCCTTTTCTTCCTACTTATCACATCCATTCTCTGAAAGAATTAATGAATTTATTATAAGTTTTCTGGATTAAGTCGTATTTTTGTTGCGTTTAATAAATGCATAAAAATACGATATAATCATGGATAGTGCACTTCTGCCTTTTGCTTTGCTTTGTTTCACTTCGTTTTTTACATTGACCAACCCTTTGGGGACAATGCCCGTCTTTCTGACAATGACTCATGGAATGACGGAGAAAGAGCGTCAGTCAATTGTTCGTCGTGCCACTATTGTGTCGTTTATCACGATAATGGTTTTCGTCTTTGCCGGTCAGTTTCTTTTTAAATTCTTCGGTATTTCTACTAACGGATTCCGTATTGCCGGGGGAGTGATTATCTTCAAGATAGGCTTCGATATGCTTCAAGCCCGTTATACGCCGATGAAACTGAAAGATGAGGAAATCAAGACGTATGCGGACGATATCTCTATTACTCCTCTCGGTATACCTATGTTGTGTGGACCCGGTGCGATTGCCAACGCCATCGTATTGATGCAGGATGCCCATTCTTATGAAATGAAGGGGATACTGATAGGTACTATTGCATTGATTTATCTATTGACTTTTTTCATTCTTCGTGCTTCCACGAAATTAGTGAATGTCTTGGGTGAAACGGGGAATAATGTGATGATGCGTCTGATGGGATTGATTCTGATGGTGATTGCTGTGGAATGTTTCGTGAGCGGGGCGAAGCCGATATTGGTGGATATTGTGAGAGAGGGGACTTGTTTTAAATAGAATAGGAGAACTCTATATTCGCAGGTACTTTCTTGTATACGACCATACATGAAAAGGCGTCTCTCCAAGAATTTGATAAATACTTCTCAGAAAGACGCTTTTTATATAATTTAATTAGATATTTCTATTTGTCAGCATCGCGTGTATCCCACCACATGGTGCTTCCCCAAAAGTAATCCACAACAGATGCATTAGCTATCTTATAATTCTCTGTATTCAGGTTGGCTTCTGTATCCGGATAACCGTATCGCATTGGGGGACATTTATGTCCGGGGTAGTAACAGTCGGGAGCTACGGCGTTATCAGTCGGAAATCCGGTCCGGCGGTGACAAGACCATGCTTCCATGCCTTGCTTGAATAAAGAAATCCATAATTGTTCAAAGAGCTGTTTGTCTGTGCCATTGTATTTAGCTTCATTGGCCAGATACGATGTGATGTCGTCTTCTGCTATGCCATTTTCTTCCAAAGATAATCTGACAGCCTTGTTGTAAGCATCTTCCGCACTTATTCCAGTGGCAAATCCCAGTTTGTTGGCTTCAGCAATCTCGAAATAAGTTTCGCAGGCACGGAACCAAGGAGTAAAGCCGGCTAAATCTTGCATAAAACGTTTGCCTACTTTTGAATAATTAGCTACGGTTGCATAAACCTTTTTCCCATTGGGATAGCCAATATATTCAGGATTTCCCTCCTTTTCGCTGTTGGCAGTAGGAAGTGCGTAGACAGAAAGACGAGGGTCATTATAACTTTTCAGTTTATTCACCATTAATTCGCTGGTTCCATATTCATTGGCACGTTCGCGATAATAGTCTGCCCAAGGCTCCGGGTATTCGTTGCCCCATGTGAAGAAAGCATTTTGTGAATTCTCCTCGATTAGAGGATATTTGGCCGGATTACCCAGAATTTCTTCTACCGTACTTCTTGCCAAGTCTTTGGATACTCCGGAAATACGCATAGCCATGCGGAGACGGAGAGAATTGCAATAACGCTTCCATTTATTTATACTACCTCCGTAGAGTACGTCTCCGCTGCCTATGTCATCTCCGTTTTCGTCTAAAGCGTCGGCTGCAACCTTCAACTTGGCAAGTAAATCCGGGTATATATCTTCCTGCTTGTCATATTTAGGTTTCTTGATTGTTTCCAACTGGCAAGCTTCTGTATATGGAATATCTCTCCAACGGTCCGTTGTGATCTGGAAGATCTGACATTGGAAAATAGTAGCTACCGCTTCCATGTTCTTGGACTTATCTTCCTGTGACATGGCAATGATGTCATTCAAGTTGCTGATAATAAGATAGCAAATTGCCCATGAGTTGTTGTTTACATTCGGACGAAAATTATAATACCCTTCTTCCGTGTAAGAGAGCTTTGATATTTGACCGGCAAATCCGCTGCACTCGTTCAAATCAAACCATTCATCAAAAAGATTATCTGATGCATCACGTAAACAGTGAGCCAGTATATTTGTCGCGTCCACTGTGGTGGGGCGGTCGGGATCGGTATTTACTTCGTCAAAAGAGTCAGTACATCCGGCTGTCATTAACGAACTGACCAGCAGAAGTACATATAATTGGTTGATATATTTTTTCATATTTCTATACGGGTTTAATTAAAATGTTACACCTAGTTTGATGCCGAGGCTACGTGTCGGAGGAACAGAATTTGATTCAAAGCCTACTCCGTTATTATCTGATGCAATGCTTGATTCCGGATCAATTTTAGCCTCATTATGTTTGGATAGTTTCAGTATGGCAACGTTGTTGGCAATGAATGACACGTTTGCCGATTGAATGAATTTGGTTTTACTCAATAGTGATTTCGGGAAAGTATAGGTTAGGTGTATTTCGCGAAGTTTCAGGAAAGAGCCGTCGCAAACCGCCATTTGCTTATTTGAATAATAACTTTGATAATAGTCTTGAGCACTGACAGTTATATTATTTTCTGAGCCGTCTGCTAATACACATTTTTTATCCTTCAAAACATCTTTTCCTACAATCACTCCTGTTTCACGGATATTGCCTGCTGCCGTGAAATCCAGAATACCGGTTTGGGCACCGAACATTTGAGTTACAGAGAAAAAGTCTCCTCCTTTGCGGAAATCCAGCAAGAATCCCAAGCTCAGGTTCTTGTAAGTAAATTCGTTTTGGAAACCTCCAATCCATTTCGGCGTTACATTGCCAATCTTTTGGTTAGCTGCCAATACGGGAAGACCGTTGTCGCCGATAATGACATTCCCGTTATCGTCATATTTGAATGATGCTCCATAAAGTGTTCCCCAAGATTCTCCCACTTTGGCATAATTATATACTCCCCAGTTGTTGTTGATAGTATAAGTGTCCAACCCTTCCGATAATTCCTGGATTTTACTCTTGTCCTTAGCCCAGTTGAATCTTGCAGTCCAACTGAACCCACCCAGATTTTTGATAATATCAGCAGTAATCTGTAATTCTATACCCTTGTTCTGAACTTTTCCCGCATTGATTAGTGACCATGAGTAACCGGTGGAGCGCGGAACTTCTATAGTCATAATCTGATCGGAAGTTTCTTTATTGTAGTAAGTCAAGTCTACACGCAGGCGGTTTTTGAGGAAAGAGGCTTCAACTCCCAGTTCGTAAGTCAAAATCTTCTCTGGTCGTAACTCTTCATAAGGTGCCGTAGTCGGTTTGTAGAACTGTGATGTTCCGTTAATGGTATAATCGTCTGTATAATAATATTTTCCAATCATATATGCATCGGTAGCATTACCTATTTTTGCCCAACTTCCACGGAACTTTAAATAGTTCATAACGTCCGATTGTAAAGATTTGAATGTTTCTGTAGGAATCCAGCTCAAACTGAAAGCCGGATAGAAGAAGTCTTCTTTAATCGTTGAACTCCAGTCATTGCGCATGCTCACGTCGGCATATATTTGGCTGTCCCAACCTAACGATAAATTTCCATATACAGAATTGGAGCGAATGTGGGAGTGGTCCATATTTGTATATGGAGAGCCTTTGACATTGCTCATTGTGTATAATCCCGGTACGGTAAGCCCTTCCGAACCGGCACCTTGCGAACTTTGGCTGAAGTTAAGGTCACGGTAATTAGCTCCCACCAGTCCGTTGACGGAAAGTTTACCGAACTGATCGTTATAGTAGGCGACTACATCGGCATTCAGTTCCTTTTGCGTTTCGCGAATGTCACGGAACCAGCCGTTAGTGTGCTCTGTATCATATAAGATCTGCGAATTAAGTGTACTGCTGTACATGTCATATCCCAATCGCCCTTCTATTTTTAAGAAACTGAACGGCTTAACGAATACTGAACTTTTCCCGAAGAAGCGGTTGCGGTCGTATTTATTTGGATTGTTGTACACATTATAATACGGATTTACATGAAAAGATTGGTTCCAGTTATAACGGTTTCCGTTTTCGTCCAGTTCATTGTATTTTTCTTTGAGCACTTTCATGTCTACTTGTCTGCCAAACCACTGGAGAATGGATTGAAGCGGGTTGCTGGCAGTGTATCCCGTTGCGATAAGATTTCCACTGTTTGTGTTTGTGTAATTCATTGCTATGTCAAAGTCAATGTATTTGTTTACATTGTAAGTGGCATTCATTTGCCCGGTAATCTTTCTCATGTCAGTGTTAGGAATAGTACCGATTTGGTTACGATAGCCCAACGAAGCACGTACAGTTGAATTTTCTTTCACGCTGGTAACAGAAAGATTATGATTTTGGGATGTTCCTGTTTCAAAAAAGTCCTTGATGTTATTCGGATTGGACACCCAAGGAGTTGCTTGGCGTACTCCATTAACGATCGGGCTGTTGAATTGTGGAATCATTAATCCTATATCCAGGCGCGGCCCCCACGATTCGTCGTCATTATCGTTAACACCGTTTCCGGTTCCGTCAACATAATTGAAACTTTCATTCAATACATAGTCGGAGTATGAACTGTATGAGCCTTTACCGTCTCTGTTGTATATATATTCGCTACCATTAGCTCCCTGCCCGTATTTGTTTTGGAGTCTCGGCAGGTTGTAAACCCGGTCGACGGTAAAGTCCATATTGTAAGAGACAGATACCCCCTTGTCATTTTTTCTTCCGGATTTTGTGGTAATCAGGATTACCCCGTTACCGGCACGCATACCATAAAGAGCAGCGGCTGAACCTCCTTTTAATACTGAAATAGATTCAATATCATCCGGATTAATATCGTTCATTCCGGAGCCCAGGTCAAGTACACCACCATTGTTATTAGTTCCTACGTCATTGCCACGTGCATTAGAAGTTGCCTGATCGTTAATGATAGGAACACCGTCTACTACAATTAAAGGCTGGTTTTCTCCGAATGATGAGTTTCCTCGAACTACGATGCGTTGTGAAGAACCGACTGCACCTCCCGACTGTGTAATTTGTACACCTGCCATTTTGCCGGACAATGCTGAACCTACATTTAGCTGACCGCCTTTAGTCAATTCTGTTGCACCCACTTCCTGGACTGCATATCCCAATGCTTTTTTCTCACGAGAAATTCCCAACGCAGTAACAACTACTTCATCCAAAACTTCAGCATCGGATTTTAGAATTACTTTTAATTGTGGTTTGATAGCGACCTCTTGCGTTTGCATACCAATGTATGAAATTTGCAAAGTCTTTGCAGAACTAAATATTAGCGTAACCTCTTTATTATGAGTGATTAACAGATTATGCTATATTTACATAGCATAAATATAGATTAAATATATGGTATTGACAATCAACATATTAATATTAAGAAAGAATCTTGAATCAGTGATTTATTCTACTATATTTCCACCAAATTAATTAGTGTATTTATTTGGTAATCAGAGGTATGGTCTTAATATTTAGGTGTAATGATAAATACAAATTGTTACCATTTAATGCCAGGTAACCATTTTGTCGCCATTGATTGTAATGAAACATTACAGAAGTTGAATGCATTTTCTCACTGGATATTTATTCTCAATCTTTCTGTCTTCCTCTCCACCTTTTTCCTGTTTCTTCGATGAATAAAGGGATTGCGGGTAAAGAACAACAACTTCACCTGTATGCGATTAGTTTCAAAAATTGTTCCTCCTAGTGAAACCATTCGTTTCTCGGTGTGGAACACTTCGTTTCAAGCAGTGAAACACTTCGTTTCACACCGAGAAACAAAGTGTTTCAAATAGGGTTGAAACTAATTACAAAATAGCTTTACTAATCATGCTCAATTGTGAAAGCAGGAATCATCAATTCATTATTCATTTCCGTACCGAAATGAATAAGTCTTTTAACACAACTAGTCTGTAAATTGATCGCTCTTGGCTATAAAACAAGAATTTTAGAAATGAAACATTCTAGTCTAAATTTTATGCGTACCATTTCCCTTCAATAACGCTGCCTTCTCAAGATCACGTACAACAGTTATGTCCATTATATTTGCATATACCTGAGTGGTTTTCACGCTTTTATGACCTAATAATTTTTGTACAGTGGTAATATTTGCACCACTATATAATAATAAGGTAGCATTTGTATGACGGGCGGTATGAAAAGATACCCGTTTGTCAATACCTGCCAAGTTTGCTAATATATTCAACTCTTTGTTAATATTGGAATTATCTTTTAACTTGAAGAAATTATTCAGTCCCTCTTTATAGCGCTGTAATATACCAATTCCTTTACCTTCAAATAATAGGTATAATGGCAGGCGTACTTCAATTCCTGTTTTTACAGATTTGTATATAAGCCAGGTTTCCTGATGGAATTCAACAATATTCGCTGATGTCAGATTTATAAAATCGGAATATCGCAGCCCTGCATAACAACAAAATAAAAAAGCATCTTTTGTCTTTTGTAATTTTACAAATTTTCCTGTTAACTGTAAATCTTCAAATTTATGCAATTCTTCCGGTGACAAATGTGTATGATTGCCTTCCACACTTTTAATCTTATATTTTCTGAAGGCATATTTCTGTACATCCATATGTTCCTTGTTAATAGCAACGTTGACATACCGTTTTAGGTGTTTCATATGCTTGGCTATAGTGTTAAGGTGATACCCTCTGGATTGCAGGTAATTGTCAAATGAAGAAACAAATTCAAATGTCAAGTCCGTAAACGATATATCTTTTTTGAACTCCCGAAGTAGTTCAAGCGTAGAAAGATGATTCTGCTTAGTACTTTCTTTCAATGAAGAGTTGGCAACTTCTTCTTTATAGAAACTCAAAAATGATCTTCCACTACTTACAGGTTTATCAATAGACTCTTTCAATAAATCCAGAGATATCGATTTTCCTTGTTGCCACAGTCCAAGTTCAGTTTGCTCAATCGCAGCTATATACTCATATAACATGCGGTTGAGAACATCAGCATTAGGGTGGCCTTTTACCATTCTCCGTTTAGCGTCCCATTGGTCAACTTTGAGGTATATTTTAGTAGAGAAATACATTTTCCTCCTGTTGAGATAAGCTTCTACCTGTACTAATGCCATTCCCTTCTTATTCAATTTCTTTTTTCTGTTAAACACAAGATTGTAACTAATCTTTTCCATACTTTTCCTTTTTAATTAATAATAGAACAAATTAAACGTAGTTCTGTGCTATATCAGAGATGAATATGCATTAATATCTCTAAAAAAATAATCTTTTAATAATTGAGTATTCACAAAACTTTAAATTAAATGCCACTTTTTTATAGCTATTCTTGTGCAAAAAGCAAAAAGTAGCCATACAAAAGGTGTTTTGTGACGATAAACGAGTGAAAGAATTCTTAAAAGGTACATTTTGCTCAAACAAAATATCACTGTCAGCTTTTGAAACAATCAACTTTGAACTTTAAAAAGATGTCTTTTAGCATAAAAACAACCATTAAAATAACAATATGTTATATTTGCAACCTTTTTTCATTAAAGTAATTGTTAGTTTCATATTTATTAATATATTTGCAAAATGTTAGAGTAAAGAAACAATTAATGTAAAGTTAAACTTTAAGAGAGAATTTATGAAAAGAAAATTAATGCTGTTATTGGCATGCCTTTTTGTGGGCATAAGTCTGGTAACTGCCCAAACTCAGAAGGTCACAGGCGTTGTGATTTCTGAAGAAGATGGGCAGCCGGTTGTTGGCGCTTCTGTGTTAGTAAAAGGTACCACCCAAGGTACAATCACAGATGTAGATGGTAACTTTAATTTGTCGAATGTACCAAGTTCTGCAAAGACTTTGCAGATTTCGTATATTGGAATGGAAACACAGGAAGTTACTATTAAACCTCGTTTGAAAGTCGTTTTGAAGTCCGATGCAAAGCAGATTGACGAAGTTATAGTGGTAGCCTATGGTACGGCAAAGAAAGCTGCATTTACTGGTTCTGCATCAACAATGAAAGCTGAAAAGATTGCTATGCGTCAGGTTTCTAATGTAACAAATGCATTAGTAGGTTCTGTTGCAGGTGTGCAAGGAACCAGTGCTAACGGACAACCGGGAGAGGATGCTAAAATCAAGATTCGTGGTATTGGCTCAATGAGTTCTAGCAATGACCCTTTGTATGTTGTAGATGGTGTACCCTATGATGGCAGTATTTCCGCTATCAACTCACAGGATATTGAGTCTATTAGCGTATTGAAAGATGCATCTGCCAGTGCTATTTATGGGGCGCGTGGAGCTAATGGAGTTGTTCTGATAACAACAAAGAAAGGCGTGTCCGGTGGTAATGCGGTAGTTACAGTCGACGCTAAATGGGGTAGCAACTCACGTGCTGTACCTAATTATAATGTAATGAAAGATCCTGCCATGTATTATGAGACATTCTACAAAGCAATGTATAATAGTCAGGCTTATAATGGAAAGTCGGCTAGTGAAGCACGTGCCTATGCTTTGAAAAACATGTTGGATGTAAAGAATGGTGGCTTAGGCTATCAGGTGTATAATGTACCAGTTGGAGAAGACTTCATTGGAACAGACGGTAAAGTTAATAAAAATGCAAAGTTAGGATATAGTGATGGTAATTATTACTACACTCCGGACAACTGGTATGATGAAATGTTCGATAAGGGCAACTTAAGACAAGAGTACAATGCTTCAATCTCCGGTTCGAGTGATAAATTGAACTTCTATATGTCATTAGGCTATCTGGACGACTCCGGTATTGTCGAGGGATCAGGTTTTACACGCTATACCGGTCGTCTAAAAGCTGATTATCAAGCTAAACCATGGTTGAAAGTGGGTGCGAATATGGGATATACCTATTATAATAGCAAAGCACCGACGAATCAGACTGACTGGGGATCAACCGGAAACTTGTTTTATATTACTTCCATGATCGCTCCTATCTATCCGATGTATGTGCGAAATGCTGACGGAAATGTCAAAGTTGATAATAATGGAATGACTGTTTATGACTCTGGTAACTCTACCGGGCAAGTACGTGCTTTCATGGCAATGTCGAATCCGGGAGTATCGCTGAAACTGGATAGATACGAATCTTTGACTAATGTAATTAATGCGAAATTCTATGCAATAGTGGATTTGTATAAAGGATTGCAGTTTAACGCTAATGTGGGTGTGAACACAAGTGACCAGCGTTCTTCAATTTTATATAATCCATTCTATGGTGGTTCTGTGTCAGCAGGTGGACAAGTAGAAGTTGAGCATTATAGAAAAATAGGATTGAATCAACAATTCCTGTTTACTTATAAGAATAGTTTTGCCCAGAAACATGGTATAGATATTTTGGCAGGTTACGAATCATACAACTTGAAGTTGCAAGACCTGGACGTACAAAGTAAAAAACTGTATAACCCATGGGTAGGTGAAATTAGTAATGCTATTTTCGAAACTCCCAAAGCGACATCTTACACCGATCGTTACTCTACCAAGGGATGGTTGTTCCGTGCACAATACGATTATGATGAAAAATACTTCTTCTCTGCTTCTTATCGTAGAGATGCTTCATCACGTTTCCATCCGGATAATCGTTGGGGAAATTTCGGTAGTGTAGGTGCGGCATGGTTAATCAATAAAGAAGAGTTCTTTAATGTTGACTGGGTAAATATGCTAAAGTTGAAGGCTAGTTATGGTGTGCAGGGTAATGATAATCTGAATTATAGCGATGGCACAACCAACTACTATCCTTATTTGGATCAATACACTCTTGGAAGCAGTAATGGAGATTTTGCTCCTACATTTACTTATAAAGGAAACAAGGATATCACTTGGGAAACATCTCATAGTGTCGATCTTGGCGTCGAATTCGGATTGTTCCACAATCGGTTAACCGGTAGCATCGATTATTTCAATCGTAAAACAACAGATTTGCTGTACAACCAGCCGGTATCTTTGACGCAGGGATATTCTTATATGCCTAAGAATGTAGGTTCAATGCGTAACTCCGGTGTTGAATTTGATTTAACCGGAGTATTGCTAAATACTGATAAGGTATATTGGTCACTTAGTTTGAATGGAACTCACTATAAGAACAAAATCCTCACTTTGGATTCTAGTGTAGCAGAAAATGGTATCACCAGAACTGTTACCATCTGGAAAGTTGGCGGTTCATTGTTTAACTCTTATCTGCGTGAATATGCGGGAGTTGATAAAGAAACAGGTAAGGCTTTATATTATGTTGACCCAGATAAAGGGGACAGAACTACAACTGATGACTGGTCTGCTGCCAAACAAGCGGATCTGGGCTCGTCACTTCCTAAAATATACGGTGGTATAAGTACTACAGTAAGTCTTTACGGATTTGATATATCTATGGCACTTTCTTATCAGTTAGGTGGCAAATTCTATGATTTCTCTTATCAGGAATTAATGCACTCGGGAGATGGCCCTGGTAAAAACTGGCACAAGGATATCTTGAAAGCATGGACGCCGGAAAACACAAATACGGACGTTCCTCGTATCAGTACAGCGGATAAATCCAACCAGTTGCTTTCTTCCAGATTCTTGGTTAACTCTAATTATTTATCCTTGAATAATATCACAGTCGGATATACTATCCCTAAGAGACTGAGTCAGAAGTTTAATATCAACAAATTAAGATTCTACGTTGTAGGTGATAATTTGGGGTTATTGACTGCGCGTAAAGGTGTTGACCCACGTCAAAGTTTAGGAACCGAATATTTCCAGGAGACAGGTGCCGGTATGTATACCTCACTTAGAACGATTTCCGGTGGAGTTACTATTACATTCTAAATTATTTGTAGAATAAAACTGAAAATTATGAAATTAGAAAAGTACAATATATTAGCAATAGGATTGGTAAGCCTTGTAATTGGAGCTTGCACTGATCTGGATACTAAGCCCGAGGGGGATATTATAACTTCTGAACAGAAAGAAGAGATAGCAGAAGCATTGCCCAGCCGTGTGGCAAGTGATGTTTTAGGAATGTTTGCTTCTATTGGTAAGCAAGGATGCGTATATGGAATGACAGACCCGCGTGACGATGATTTCGGATATCCTATGGCAGCACTTTGTCAGGATTTGAACTCGGCGGATATGGTTGCTCCGAATAATGACTTCAACTGGTTTTCTGTAGCCAGCGAATATTCTGACCGTACATACAACTATGCCAACCCATATATGCGTTGGAGTATGTTCTACACGCAGATTAAGCAAGCGAATGATATTCTGTCTTCTATTCCGGAAGATACGGAGATTGCCGAATTGAAATATTATCGTGGAATGGCATTGGCTACACGCGCTTTCGACTATTTCTCTCTCGTGCAAAACTATCAGTTTACTTATGTAGGGAACGAGGATAAGCCGGCTGTACCTATCGTGACAGATAAAGAAGCCGGAAATCCTTCTGATAATCCCCGTGCAACAGTGAAGGCTGTTTATGAACTTATAATGAGTGACTTGAACCAAGCCGTAACATTACTTGAGGGGTATAACAGACCGGCAGCTTCTAAGAACTTCATTAACCAGAACGTTGCTTATGGACTTCGTGCACGTGTTAATTTGGTTATGCAGAATTGGGCAGCGGCAGCAGATGATGCTACTAAGGCTCTTAGTGGTTATTCACCGGCTAGCAAAGGAGAGATTTCTAAACCGGCTTTTGTTGATGCACAAGCAAGCGCTAACTGGATGTGGGCTATATTATTAAATCCATCTAATATGCCTGCTGCCTATCCTTCATGGATTTCGACTATTTCGTCGTTCTCCGGAGATGCTTATACTGCAGGAGTTGGCTGTTATAAAATGATTAGTTCCATGCTTTATGCCAAGATAGGAGACAAAGACGTACGTAAAGGATGGTGGGTAGACGAGAACTTGAAATCAAAGAATCTGGATGGATTATCATGGGCTGGGTATGACGGCCAATCTATTCCGGAACTGGAGATTCCGGATGTAAAACAGAAGTTTACTCCATATACCAATGTCAAGTTTGGAGTTTACCAAGGCAATATCGGAACTACGATTAATTGTGGCGACTGGTGCTTGATGCGTGCGGAAGAAATGATTCTGATTCAGGCGGAGGCAACAGCGATGGCCGGTAACCCGGGCGGTGGTAAGAAAATACTGGAAGACTTCATAAAGGCTTACCGTGATGAAGAATATACTTGTACAGCAAGTTCCAAAGAAGAAGTGCAGGATGCTGTATGGTTACAACGCCGTATTGAGTTATGGGGTGAAGGTTTTGCGTTTCCGGATGTTATGCGTCTGAAAAAGAACATCGTTCGTTTCAAAAGCAGCGAAGTAGAAAAAAGTAACTTCCCGGATGCTTTCAAATTTAATCTTAAAGCAGACGATGGATGGTTGTTATTGCGTATTCCGCAGAAAGAGATTAACTCAAACAATGGAATCTCTGAAAGTGATAACAATAAGGAAGGAAAAATGCCGGTACAAGGAGATGGTGCCGGACTTACTGACGGTGTGACCGATTGAAATACTAATCTTTTCAGATAAAATATAATAGACAATTTATACGTGAAAGTCTGTCCCGGTTTGACTGGGGCAGACTTTTTTCGATGCCTTTTTATAACATTGTCCTCTTTTTTTTGTTATATTTGTGCCCACATTATTATATAAGAGTAAAGAATGAAAGAATTTGTAATATCCGAAGCCAAAGTAGAGACAGCAGTACTTGTCGGACTCATCACGCAGACGCAGGATGAGCGTAAGACGAACGAGTATCTGGACGAACTGGCGTTCCTTGCCGAGACGGCTGGGGCGGAAGTAGTGAAACGATTTACACAGAAGTTGCCGACAGCCCATTCGGTGACCTATGTAGGAAAAGGAAAACTGGAGGAGATCAGACAATATATCCGTAACGAAGAGGAAGAAGAACGTGAAGTGGGAATGGTCATCTTTGATGATGAGCTTTCCGCGAAACAACTTCGTAATATAGAAGCCGAACTGAAAGTGAAGATACTGGACCGTACTTCGCTGATTCTCGATATATTTGCCATGCGTGCCCAGACTGCCAACGCGAAGACGCAGGTGGAACTGGCACAGTATAAATATATGTTGCCACGTCTGCAAAGACTCTGGACTCACTTGGAACGCCAGGGTGGTGGTTCCGGTGCCGGTGGTGGTAAAGGTTCCGTGGGACTTCGTGGCCCGGGTGAAACGCAGCTCGAAATGGACCGTCGTATCATCCTGAACCGTATGTCATTGCTGAAAGAACGTCTGGCGGAAATAGACAAGCAGAAAGCTACCCAGCGTAAGAACCGCGGACGTATGATACGTGTCGCACTGGTTGGTTATACCAATGTGGGTAAATCGACCATAATGAATCTATTGGCAAAGAGTGAAGTGTTTGCGGAAAACAAGCTGTTCGCTACGTTGGATACCACTGTACGTAAGGTGATAATTGATAATCTTCCGTTTCTGTTATCAGATACGGTAGGATTTATCCGTAAGTTGCCTACCGACCTGGTTGAATCTTTTAAATCTACCCTGGATGAAGTTCGCGAAGCGGACTTGTTGGTGCACGTGGTAGATATCTCACACCCCGGATTTGAAGAACAGATTGAGGTGGTGAACAAGACGCTGGCCGAAATTGACGGTGCCGGCAAACCTATGATACTTGTATTTAATAAAATAGACGCCTACACCTACGTGGAAAAAGCGTCGGACGACCTTACCCCCCGAACAAAGGAAAACTTAACACTCGAAGAACTGATGAAGACGTGGATGGCAAAGATGGAAGACAACTGCCTTTTTATTTCCGCCCGCGAACGAATCAATATGGACGAACTGAAAGATGTAGTTTACCGACGGGTGAAAGAATTGCACGTTCAGAAATATCCCTATAACGATTTTCTTTATCAGACCTACGAAGAAGAGGAAGAATAATTAATCAATGTGCTGCTTTGCTAATTGGGGGAAGGCAGCACATTACTATATTTATTTATATGAAAGACTATCGTAGATTGACTGAAGATGAAGTGCTTCAGTTGAAGAGCCAGTCGTGTCTGGCCGATGATTGGGGAAATGTTTTGGTAGCCGATGGATTTAATTGTGAGTATGTCCATCACACCCGTTTTTCGGGAGAAGTGAAGCTAGGGGTATTTGAAGCAGAATTCACACTGCGGGGAGGCATTAAGAAACATTCGGGATTGCGCCATGTGACGCTGCACAATGTGACAGTAGGGGATAACTGCTGCATTGAGAATATCCAGAATTACATCGCAAATTATGAGATTGGCAGTGATACCTTTATCGAAAATGTAGACATCATCCTGGTGGATGGGCTGACTACTTTCGGCAACGGGATAGAAGTGGCGGTTCTCAACGAAACCGGGGGACGTGAGGTCTTGATAAATGACAAACTGTCTGCACATCAGGCGTATATACTTGCGCTGTACCGCCATCGTCCCGAACTGATCAGCCGCATGAAGTCGATTGCGGATTATTATTCCAACAAACATGCATCTGCCGTTGGCAGTATTGGTAATCATGTGATGATTCTCAATACAGGCTCCATCAGGAATGTCCGGATTGGCGATTATTGCCATATCTGCGGAACCAACCGACTGTCCAATGGCAGTGTTAATAGTAACGTGACAGCCCCTGTGTATATAGGACATGGTGTGATTTGCGACGATTTTATAATCTCATCCGGTTCACGGGTAGATGATGGCACCATGTTGAGCCGTTGCTTTGTGGGGCAGTCCTGTAAATTGGGACATAACTATTCCGCTTCCGATTCCTTGTTCTTTAGTAATTGCCAGGGAGAGAACGGAGAAGCATGCGCCATCTTTGCAGGTCCTTTCACCGTGACGCACCACAAATCTACGTTGCTGATTGCCGGAATGTTCTCGTTTATGAATGCAGGTTCGGGTTCCAATCAGAGTAACCATATGTATAAGCTAGGTCCCATTCATCAGGGAACGATGGAAAGGGGAGCGAAAACGACTTCCGATTCATACATCCTGTGGCCGGCACGTGTCGGGGCTTTTTCCCTTGTAATGGGACGCCATGTCAATCATGCCGATACATCCAATCTTCCTTTCTCCTATCTGATAGAGCAACGGAATACGACTTATCTGGTTCCGGGCGTTAATCTGAGAAGTGTCGGTACTATCCGTGATGCCCAGAAATGGCCGAAGCGTGATAAACGGCAAGACCCGAACCGGCTGGATTACATCAATTACAACCTTTTGAGTCCCTATACCATTCAGAAGATGTTCAAAGGACGTTCTATCCTGAAAGAACTGAGACGGGTATCCGGTGAAACATCCGAAATCTATTCTTATCAGAGCGCTAAAATTAGGAACTCTTCCTTGAATAACGGTATCCGTTTTTATGAAATAGCTATTCATAAATTTCTGGGTAATTCAATCATTAAGCGATTGGAAGGCATTAACTTCCAAAGTAATGAAGAAATCCGTCAACGTCTGAAACCGGATACGGAGATAGGAATCGGTGAATGGGTGGACGTGTCAGGGTTAATTGCTCCAAAGAGCGAAATAGACCGTTTGCTGGATGGCATTGAGAATGGTGCTATCAATCGTTTGAAGTCAATCAATGCCTGCTTTGCGGAGATGCACGAGAATTATTACACCTACGAATGGACATGGGCTTACAATAAGATTCAGGAATTCTATGGCTTGAATCCGGAGACAATTACGGCACAGGATGTGATTTGTATCGTGAAATCCTGGCAAGAAGCCGTAGTCGGACTGGATAAGATGGTATATGAGGACGCAAAGAAGGAATTCTCACTGTCCTCCATGACCGGATTTGGTGCCGACGGCTCTCACGACGAGATGAAGCAGGACTTCGAACAAGTGCGCGGAGATTTCGAAAGTAATACATTCGTGACGGCAGTGTTGAAACATATTGAAGAAAAAACAGCTCTTGGAAATGAACTGATTAAACGTATCGAAAAGATTGAATAACGGCAAACGACAATAACTATAACGCATAAAAAACAAGTAGGCAATAAATAGGAATTTCATTTATTAGCCTGCTTGTTTTTTTATGCGTTACAATGCTTTATTTCTCAATTTTTAATTCTCAATTCTCAATTTATCATTACCTTTGCCACACTAACTAACATTACGTAATAAAATAAGAGACTTATGGCAACACCTCCGTTTAAGTATCAGCCCATGTTTGAAAAGGGAAAAGATACAACTGAGTATTATCTGCTTACAAAAGACTATGTGTCAGTAAGCGAGTTTGAAGGAAATCCTATCCTGAAAATTGAGAAAGAAGGTTTGACTGCGATGGCTAACGCAGCTTTTCGTGATGTATCATTCATGCTCCGCCGTTCGCACAACGAACAAGTTGCTAAGATTCTGAGTGATCCCGAAGCAAGTGAAAACGACAAGTATGTGGCATTGACTTTCTTGCGTAATGCGGAAGTTGCTTCAAAGGGGATACTTCCTTTCTGCCAAGATACGGGTACTGCTATCATTCACGGTGAAAAAGGCCAGCAGGTATGGACCGGTTATTCTGACGAAGAAGCTCTCTCGCTGGGTGTCTATAAGACATATACTGAAGAGAACTTGCGTTACTCTCAGAATGCACCTCTGAATATGTATGATGAGGTAAATACAAAATGCAACCTTCCCGCTCAGATTGACATCGAAGCTACCGAAGGCATGGAGTATGAATTCCTTTGCGTTACAAAGGGTGGTGGTTCCGCCAACAAAACCTATCTGTATCAGGAAACAAAAGCTATCCTGAATCCGGGTACACTGGTTCCGTTCCTTGTTGAAAAAATGAAAACATTAGGAACAGCCGCTTGTCCTCCCTATCATATCGCTTTCGTTATCGGTGGTACTTCTGCTGAAAAGAATCTGCTGACAGTGAAACTGGCTTCTACTCATTTCTATGATAACCTGCCTACAACAGGAAACGAATATGGTCGTGCATTCCGTGATGTCGAACTGGAAAAAGAAGTATTGGCAGAAGCTCACAAGATTGGTCTTGGCGCACAATTCGGCGGTAAATATCTGGCTCATGATGTTCGCATCATCCGTTTGCCTCGTCATGGTGCTTCTTGCCCGGTAGGTTTGGGCGTATCTTGCTCTGCCGACCGTAACATCAAATGTAAAATCAACAAGGAAGGTATCTGGATTGAGAAACTGGATTCAAATCCGGGCGAACTTATTCCGGCAGAATTGCGTAAGGCAGGAGAAGGCGATGTCGTAAAAATCGACTTGAACCGTCCGATGGCTGAAATTCTGAAAGAACTGACTAAATACCCGGTATCCACTCGTCTGTCATTGAACGGAACGATTATCGTAGGTCGTGACATCGCACATGCCAAACTGAAAGAACGTTTGGACCGTGGTGAAGACCTGCCTCAATATGTCAAAGATCATCCTATTTACTATGCAGGTCCGGCAAAAACACCGGAAGGCATGGCTTGTGGTTCTATGGGCCCGACTACTGCAGGACGTATGGATTCCTATGTAGAGTTATTCCAAAGTCATGGCGGCAGCATGGTTATGTTGGCAAAAGGTAACCGCAGTCAGCAAGTAACGGATGCTTGTAAGAAATATGGTGGTTTCTATTTGGGTTCTATCGGTGGTCCGGCTGCTATTCTTGCTCAGAATAACATCAAGAGCATTGAATGTGTGGAATATCCGGAACTGGGTATGGAAGCTATCTGGAAGATTGAAGTAGAAAACTTCCCTGCATTCATCCTGGTAGATGATAAAGGCAACGACTTCTTCAAACAGTTGAAACCCTGGAATTGCACTAAATAATTAGTCGATAATTCCATTTATATAAAACGATTCATTTAAGGGATACCTGTCATTTATTTATATGGGTATCCCTTTTTTACTAACTTCTCCTTTCTGCTACTAACTATTATGAAACCACCGACAATCGAACTGTCTAATCAAAAGAACCAACATATCGTATGGCTGGATGTTGTACGCCTTATCGCAATGTTTACAGTTGTTTGCTGCCATTGCACCGATCCTTTTAATTTTTATCCGGGCACTGCTCCCAATATCGGGGAAATCAAATTATGGGGAGCTATTTATGGATCTGTTCTCCGTCCCTGTGTACCCTTGTTTGTGATGATAACGGGTGCCTTGCTTTTACCTGTCCGGGGTGATACTTCCACTTTTTATAAGAAACGTATTACCCGTGTCCTGTATCCGTTCTTAATCTGGTCTGTTATCTACAATCTTTTTCCCTGGATAACGGGCGTATTGGGGTTGGAGCCTAAGGTTATTCTTGATTTCTTTCCTTATGCCGGCGAGGAAGTGATGCAGCAATCCTTTTCGGTGGCTGTGCAGTATATCCTGGCAATTCCTTTCAACTTCTCAGTATTGGCAGTGCATATGTGGTATATTTATCTGCTTATCGGGCTTTATCTTTATTTGCCCATATTCTCGGCATGGGTGGAAAAGGCTTCGCAGCGTGCTAAACTTATGTTTCTGCTGGCTTGGGGCGTGACCTTGCTTCTGCCTTATTATTATCAGTTTGTTTCTCCTTACTTGTGGGGCTCTTGCTCATGGAATTCTTTCGGAATGTTGTATGCATTTGCCGGATTCAACGGATATTTATTATTAGGGCATTATCTGAAAGACCTCGACTGGAGTTTAAAGAAAACATTGTTAATCGGTATTCCGATGTTTGCAGTTGGTTATGTTGTGACGTTCTTCGGTTTCCGTCATATGACGGCTTTGCCGGATTGTACAGATGAAATGTTGGAGCTTTTCTTTACTTACTGCTCTCTTAATGTGGTAATGATGACCATTCCTGTATTTATGTTGGCTAAAAAAGTCAATGTCCGTTCGGAGAGAATACGGAAAGCATTAGCAGATTTGACCGTGTGTGGTTTCGGAGTTTATATGATACATTATTTCTTTACCGGTCCGTCTGTGGTATTAATGAGGGCTCTTAATGTACCTATTCCTTTGCAGATTCCGATTGCTGCAATAGTTGCGTTTGCTGCTTCCTGGTTGATAGTACATTGGGTGAACCGCATTGGCAAACCTGCAAAATATATAATGGGATAAATCAGGCACGGATTACACGGATTTCACGGTTTTTAGCTGTGCTGTATCTTAAACCGTGAAATCCGTGTAATCCGTGCCTAAAAATGTGAATGATAAAGTCTTATTCTTCCAGATACTTCGTAATCTTTCCACTAATCTGTAACAAGGAAATCTCACAAAGTTTGGTATTATATTCTGCAGAGAGGATACGTTCTTCTGCATCCAGCAAGCTCTTTTGCGCTTCACGCACTTCAAATCCTGACAAGTCTCCCTGGATATAACGGTCCATGGCAATATCATGGTTATCTTTGGCAGTTATAAGATTCTGTCGTTCCAGATTCAACAATTGAAGATTGTTGCGATAAGCCTGCCATAAATTGCTGAGGTCGGAGCGAAGTGCCAGTTCAAGGTTCTGCCGTTCCAGGCGTCTGTTTTTAAAAGAAAGAGTCGCATTACGCTTTTCGCGGCGGCGATTTCCGTCGAATATATTAAATCCGACAGTTACTCCGGCATTGAACCCCAGGTTGCCCCTTCTACTGGTAGCGTTAATGTCATATTTATTAAAGGTATATCCGTATCCGGTATTCAATTTGAGATAGGGATAGTTGCGTGAGTTTATCTTTTTATAATCCAGTTGTGCCAACGTGGTGTTTTGGTCAGCTCTTAACAAAGAAGCATTCGTCGACAACGTAGAATTCCATAAATCTTCGAACTTTAGATTGCTGTGTACATCAATGGTAGAATCTTTGATGATAATAACTTGATTGACATTATTATTAGCCATCAATTCATTCAACTGGATACGTGAAGAGTGCAGTAACTCCTGTTGTTTTATGTACTGGGCGCTATCTGCATTGAAGTCAACCTTTGCCTGCTGATAATCCAATCCCGAAAACTTACCGACAAGGTGGCTCGCTTCCGCGATACGCAGACGCTCTTTAGAGAGTGACATTGCGTAATGAAAGTTTTTCAGACGAATCTTCTGCTGAATAAAGTTGTAGTACTCCGATGTCAGGTCGGCAATAAAGTCCTCGATAGCGATGCGGGTGTTGGTTTCTCCCTGTCGCTCCAACTCTTTCAACTGTTTGTAAGTCGTACTGATATTGAATCCGTCAAAGATAGTCCAGTTAAGGTTGAGACCGACGTTGACCGTTTGGTCATATACTCCGTTGTTCTTGGTTATTTCTCCGGTAGCACGAGCTTTGCTTTCAATATTATCCAAGTTTCCGGCATATCCGGCGGAGAAGTCCAAAGTCGGCAAATAACCTGCATTTCCCAATGTCGCATTGTTCTTGCTGATTTGCTCTTCATTATGGACGATACGCAAAGAATAATTATTTTGTAATCCTTCTTCCAGGCACTCTTTCAAGGTAAGCACCTGTTGTGCCTTTACAGTAGAAACTGATAAGAAGACACATGAGGTGACGATGTATATGATACGTTTCATACGAATATCTTTCTGTTTCATTCTCCTAGTTTTTTGATTCGGTTTGTCGAAATATAACTGTAAATAGCCGGTACAATATACATGGTGAGCAATGTGGATACTACCATACCGCCGACTACCGCCGTACCCATGGCAATACGTTGATTGCAACCTTCTCCGGTGGCAAATGCCAGTGGAATAAGTCCCAGAACCGTAGAAGCACTTGTCATCAGAATCGGTCGGAGACGTTGCAGTGCGGCATCTTTGATGGCACTCATCTTGTCCTCTCCGGCTTCCTGTTTCTGATTGGCGAATTCTACAATCAAAATACCGTTCTTCGCCACCAGGCCAATCAGCATGATAATACCAATCTGGCTAAAGATATTCATTGTAATATCGGTGAAATACATGAATACCAACGCTCCGGCAATAGCCAGCGGCACTGTCAACATGATAATCAGCGGGTCTTTGAAACTTTCGAACTGTGCTGCCAAAATTAAGTAAATCAGAAGAATAGCCAAGATAAAGGCAAACATCAAGCTGGAAGAACTTTCCCGGTACTCCTTGGAATCACCCGAGAGAGCGGTACGGAATGTGTCATCCAATGTTTCCTTCGCTATCTTATCCATTTCGTCCAAACCTTGCCCGATTGTTTTTCCATCAGCCAATCCTGCTGAAATAGTTGCCGATACAAAACGGTTGTAACGATACAATTTGGGAGGTGCAATACCACTTTCTAATTCAATGAGGTTATCCAATTGTATCATATCCCCGTTATTGCTGCGGATATAAATGGCTTTTAGGTCAGCCGGTTTATTTCTCTGTTGGCGATTGATTTCACCAAGGATTTCATATTGTTTTCCGTTCATGTAGAAATATCCCATACGCTGTCCGCTCAATCCGTATTGCAAGGTTTGAGCAATGTTCTTGGTACTTACTCCCATGATACTGGCCTTGTCACGGTTAATCTGAATACGGGCTTCCGGTTTACTGAACTTCAAGTCAACGTCCGCCATCTGAAAGACCGGATTCTCGTACACCTTAGCCATAAACTTAGGTAATACCTCTTCCAGTTTTTCCAGGTTAGTGGCCTGAAGTACATATTGGACAGGCATACTTCCACGGCGTCCGCCGAAAGAAGATTGCTGCTGTACGAACGAGCGTGCCATTGTCTTTTTCTGTACAGCTTTCGAGATTTTCTCGGCAACATCCATCTGCGTATAATCACGGTCCTTCATATCTTTCAAAGTGATACGCACATTTCCGCTACCACTGGACACACGGGCAGTAACAGCTTCTGCATCAGGAAGAATGGAGTCTACAAGTTGATTGATGTCTTCCGTATAATCCCGTATATACTCATAAGTCACCCCTTCAGCGCCACGTGTGCTGATACTGATTTGCGAACGGTCTTCAAGAGGAGCCATTTCCGCCGGAACCACATTCCAAAGGATGCCGATAAGACACATTGTGATGAGCGTGAAGGGAAGTGCAATCCATCGTTTCCGCAGGAAAGCAGCCAGTGAACGGCTGTATAGCCGGTTCATACCTTCAAAGAAAGGCTCTGTTTTCGCATAGAACCAACTTTGTTTTTCCCGTTTTATAAGCAGTTTTGTTGCCAGCATCGGTGTGAAAGTCAGTGCGGCAAACGAAGAAATGATAACCGAACCGGAGATTACGATACTGAATTCCCGGAAAAGTCGTCCCGTCATTCCATCCATAAAGACAATAGGGAAGAATACGGCAACCAATGTGATAGTCGTTGAGATAACGGCAAAGAAAATCTCTTTTGCTCCTTCTATTCCCGCTTCTTTCGGACTCATTCCTTTTTCTATACGGATATAGATATTCTCCGTCATAACGATAGCGTCATCTACCACTAGCCCTACGGACAATACGATGGCAAGCATCGAAAGCACATTGATAGAGAATCCTGCCAGATACATGACAAAGAACGCACCGATTAGGGAGACAGGAATTACAATACAAGGTACCAATGTGACACGCCAGTCGCGGAGGAAAAGGAAAATGATGATGATAACGAGTATAAATGCTTCATATACAGTAGACTTCACCTCATTGATAGACGCACGGATAAACTTGGTATTATCAAAACCATAGTTATAATGTACATCTTCCGGCAAGTCTTTCTTCATTTGCTCCATGCGCTGATATACAGCATTTGCAATTTCGATATGATTGGCTCCCGGTTGCGGGATGACTACCACACCCACCATCGGCACACCGTTCATCTTCATGTAGCTTTTGATATCGGCAGGACCCAGTTCGGCACGCCCGATATCACTGAAACGTACGATACGGTTGTTCGCTTCCTTGATAATCAAATCATTGAATTCATCTGCGGTGTGCATCAATCCTAATGTACGAATCGTGAGTTCGGTTGTGTTTCCTTCGATACTGCCTGAAGGAAGTTCCACATTCTCATTATCTACTGCATTCTTAACGTCGATAGGAGTAATTCCGTAACCTGCCATCTTTACAGGGTCTAGCCAGAGGCGCATGGAAAAACGTTTCTCTCCCCAGATAGATACACTACTAACGTCGGAAATAGTCTGCAACTGTTCCTTGACAGTCAGATCGGCGATTTCACTCAATTCCAATAGGGTGCGCTTGTCGCTTTGAAGGGCAACCATCAAGATAGGCATGGCATCTGCGTCAGCTTTAGATACGGTAGGCGGGTCACAGTCTCGCGGCAAATAACGTTGTGCACGCGAAACCTTGTCACGCACGTCATTGGCAGCCGTTTCCAGGTCGACAGACAATTCAAATTCTACCGTGATACGGCTTTGTCCCTGTTGGCTGACACTGGACAAAGAGCGGATGCCCGGAATACCATTGATATTCTGTTCCAACGGTTCGGTAATCTGGTTCTCGATAACGTCGGCATTGGCTCCCGGGTAGGAGCAGCTGACGGAAATAATCGGATTATCCACTGATGGATATTCGCGGACACCCAAATAGTTGTATCCGATGAATCCGAAGAGTAGGATAATGATTGTCAGTACGGTAGCTAATACCGGGCGGCGTATGCTTAATTCGGATATATTCATGAGGCGCTGGTATTAATCAATATTGTCAAGTGTCACAGCGAGTCCGGTGCGGAGCTGTAATGTTCCCGAAGTGATAATGGTATCTCCCATGTGCAATCCTCTTATCACTTGTACTTCGGATGCGGTGCGGATGCCGGTGGTAATATCTACCGGTTCGGCTTTTCCTGATTTATACAGGTAGACTTTATCTTTACCCATTTCCGGTACAATCGCTTCTGTCGGGATAGCGATGGCATTCTTTATCTCGTCTTTTTTCAATAATACACTAGCATAACGGCCGGGAAGCAGGATGTGATTAACATTGGGATAGAGCGCACGTGCCGTAAACTGGTGCAAGTTAGGGTCAATAGATGATTCTACGGCATAAACCTGTGCACCGAAAGCATCCAGGTTTCCTTCAACGCTGAAGTTCAGGTTAGTCCCTTTTTTAATCTGTTTGGCGTAGCGTTCCGGTACGGAAAATTCTACTTTTAATGGAGCTATTTTAGTCAGCTTGGCAACAACCGTGGTAGGGGAGGCGTATGTACCGACACTGACTTGGCGAAGTCCGATAACCCCATCGAACGGGGCGCGAAGCTCAGTCAATTCAATATTGGTCTTGATTATTTCTATGTCAGCATTCAGGGTGGCTAAATCCGTCTTAACCTGTTCGTAGGCTTCCTTACTGACAGCATCCCGCTTCAATAACGCATCTTGGCGAAACACACGATCTTCCGCCAGCTTCAATTGCGAAACGAGACGTTGCAATTGTGCCTGCAACTGCCGGTCATTCACTTTGGCAAGTAACTGACCTTTTTTCACCGGTGTACCTTCGTTAAAATTGATTTCGACGATCTTTCCGGAAGTCTCGAAAGATAAATCCACTTCTTCATCGGGCAGAAGTACACCTGTGGTTGTAAATTCATCTGTCAGGGATTGTGGCTTTATGACTTTAGCGTTCACATTCAAAATCTGCCTTCCCTTTTTCTTATTGCCACCCATCACCTTTTCGGCAGCAGCTAGTTCGTCGTTCTCTTTTGGTAATTGTGAGTAGATTCCTCCACCAATGATACCGGCACCGACAAGAATAATGATGCCCCATTTAGTTTTCTTATTCATGGTTTAGTATAGTATATAGCTATTGAATAATTATTCTTTCGTTGATTAGACTCCGCATTTTTGAAATGGTTTAATCTTAAAATGTTTTTTCATGGAAATAAAAGTAAAGAAATGAAAATGATTATGTAAAAAGAGCCCGGCAATCTACCGGGCTCGAATAAAAAAGAATCTGATACCTTAAATTATTAACTAAAAAACAATTGGGGGATTGTGTCAAGTTATTACCATCCCGGATTTTGCGGCAATAATTGGGGGTTGCGCTGCAATTCACCTGTGGCTATTGGATATAAATACATTTTGTCGTCCCATTTGCGGCTTTTTCCCTCTTGATAGGAGAGGTCGTCATTGGTATAGTTGGGATATACAATTGCATATTTTCCGTTGGATAGTTTCTTGCCGACATATGTCATTACATTATCCAGTAAATGACCGGCCTTCCAGCGGCGCAGGTCGTCAAAACGGAAACCTTCTCCTGCCAGTTCTACGCGGCGTTCGCGGCGTATTTCCTGTAATATGGGAGAAAGGGTGTATCCGTAGTCAGGCCAATTGGGATCTGTAAATCCTACTTCTATTTTCAAGTGTGGCATCCCTGCGCGGTCGCGTAATTCATTGATGGTATTGTCCAAATCATCCTGGGTTAATGTCTTAAGCTCTGCTTTGGCTTCGGCGTTGATTAATAATGTTTCTGCATAACGATAAGCGATGCCGTCTGTAAATTCAACATAATAGCCTGATGGCAAGTCGGGGATATACCCCTTAATAGTATGGTAGCCGGTCAGGTGGAATTTGTCTACATAATTGTCATCATAATTAGCTTTTTCCTTCTCTTCGTCTGTCAGGTATGCATCGTTTTTGATGAGTTGGGAGAAACGAGGGTCACGACCCGCCATTTCTTCTGCGATGGTATTGTCTGTTGTGGGTTGGGTGGTCACTCCTTTAGGAAGTCCGTCGTCATATAAAATACAGTCTACGAAGTCTTTAGAGAAGCCGGCATTGGCTTCCAAGGTACCGTGGCTCATATTGTGCATACGTTTGTCTTCTATATAATCAATATATAGAATAGCTTCCTTCAGATTACTTTTGTCATCCATCGTGAAAAGATTGTGATAGTCGCTTTCGGGATGGCCGGTATTATATATTTCATATTTTCCGGAAATGATGAGAGCATTGGATGCTTCAACTGCCTGCTGCAACAATCCGTCGGCTTCACTTGTATACTTCAGTTCTGTATGATATTTGTAATAAGTACCTTCGTGCAGACAAATGCGCGCTTTCACATGGCGGGCAATGTCTTTGTTCAAGCGGTTTGCTTCTTCGCTGCCGGCCTCAGGAAGCCACCGGATGGCGAAGTCAAGGTCTTCAATGATTTTTTTTGCCACTTCATTGCGTGCAGTCTTCGGCCCATAGAGTTCTTCGCTGTCTACATTTAAGTCTTTATCCAGCCAGGGGACATCTCCCAACGTCTTTATTTTATCAAAATATAGCAAAGCACGGAAAAAACGTATCTCACCCACATATGTGTTGATTTCCGCTTCAGTGCCTTGGGCGTTCTGATAGTGAGTCATAAAGTAGTTGAGATTTCGTATCGTCGACCAATTGGACTGGCTCCATGCTCCGCCTTCCGTCGGTACTGTATACTGTCCCCACAGGAAAGTGTTAATACTGTTTGGAACCTGTGTGTCACTGTTCGTGTCGTCCAGATTGCTGACTCCGGCAGGTATCAGGCCGTAAAAACCGTTGGCATACGTTTTGAGGTCATTTGCGGTAGACCAGAAAGTTTGGTCATTCAGGCTTTGCGGAGCCCTTTCGAGGAAGGCGTCATTACAACCCGTTGTCAACAAGGCTGTAGACATATAAATCATATATTTCAGTTTCATAATATTCTATCGTTTTAAGATTAAAATGTGACATTAATACCGACAGATAATGATTTCTGCTGTGGGTACTTATACGGGTTGTCCAATTCGGGGTCGAATCCTTCGGGGGTATGTTTGAATGTCAACAAGTTTTCACCACTGAAGTAAATGCGGCATTTCTGGATTCCCCATTGTTGTGTCAGTGTTTGTGGTATGGTATAGCCCACTGATACTGACTTAAGGCGGAGATAGGCGGCGTTAAGTAGATAACGTGTCTGATTTTGTCCAAGAGCGGAACCGCCGTTAAAGCGTGCGACGGGGTAATATGCGCTGGTATTGTCCTCGCGCCAGTAGTCTTGTGCGGCAGCCACCGGGACTTGCCACTGGCTGCCATACTGCCATTTGAATGTGGCAGGCAGCATCAGGTCACGTTTGCCTACACCTTGGAAGAAGATGCCGAAATCAACCCCTTTCCAGTCGGCCGAGATATTGAAACCATAGCGGAAACGTGCTTTGTTATTACCGATAATTTTCATATCACCGGGATTGTCTACTGTGTTCTCACCGTTATTTATTACGTTATCATCATTTTGGTTGATGAATTTGATGTCACCCGGTACTTTTTTGATGCCGCCATCCAGTTTTGACTGGTCGGGAGCTGCGTCTATTTCGGCTTGTGATTGGAATAATGTAGATTCGTATCCCCAAATGTCACCCAATATCTGGCCTTCATAATAAGAACTGGAAAGAGACTTCGTCGGATTGTCAAACTTGGTGATTTCGGCTTGTGTATCAGATAAGTTGAAGCTTGCGCTATAATGGAAGCCATTCTCCAGCCTGTCATTCCAGGAGAGGGAAAGTTCCCAACCTCTGGTCACCATATCTGCCGCATTTTCTTCCGGTTCACTTGTACCAAGAACACCGGGCAGCACTTTGCCGGCTCCCAGCATGCCTGTGGTAGAACGTTGGTAGTAGTCGAAAGTTCCCTGCAGGCGGTTGTTCAGGATAGCGAAATCAAGACCCAAATCCCACTGGGTAACTTTCTCCCAAGTGATGGAGGTACTTACCAGGCCGCCGGGAGATACATACTGGTTCTGTGCGCCGCCCATAATATAGCTCATTGTTCCGGTGCCGTAGGTGGACAGATAAGAATGCCAGCCATTGTCCAGTGCTTGATTGGCAAGGCTACCGTATGAACCTCTGATTTTCAGTTCGTCAAAGAAACCGTTGGTCGGGTTCTTGAACCAGCTTTCTTCTGAAAGTTTCCAGCCTACTGAGAAAGAGGGATTAAATACGGCACGGTCATTTTTCGGGAATTTTGAGGAGAGGTCGTAACGTCCGTTCAGTTCCAATAAGTAACGGTCTGCATACGTATAATTGACACGGAAGAATCCGCTTCTTGTAGCCCAACTATCATCAGAGTTGCCGACATATTTTTCACCTGTAGCCGAGCCCATGGAAGGGAGATCGTTTGATATCAGTTTCTCACGCTGGGCATAGAAGCTGCGTGTATGCTTGGTTTCCTGGTTGTAACCTGCCATCACTTTGAAGTAGTGCTTGCCGAAAGTACGTTCATAGTCGCCGAAGAAATTGAATGCGTTGTAGGTATCGTTGTTTTGTCCTTCATATACACCGTTCGGTTTGGAATATTGGAACACTTGCAGGAAATTCCCGTCTACACCATATTCATTAAAGGATTTGATGTGGTTTTTATTGTGCTCGGCATAATAGTTGAAGGTGTAGTCCATGTTGATAGTCATGCCTTTCAATGGTGTCAATTTTAATGCCAGTGTATTCCAAAAGTCGTTCTTGGTCGTTTTGCGTGACCCCATTTCGTCCAGTACGGCTGCAAAGTTGGTGTAGTTGCCCTGTCCTGCCCAGTTTCCGTCGGGATGTTTTACGGGCATTAGGGGTTGGGTGTCGTTACCAATCCATGCTTCGCCATGTACACCGTCTTGTACAATACCCGATAATTCAGTACGGATATAGCTCGTTTTCATAGATATATTCAGCCAGTTGTTTATGTCGTAGTTGATGTTGTTCACCATGTTGAACTTGCGGAATCCTTCGTCGCCGTGACGCAGCAGTGAGCCTTGGTCGGTGTATCCTACTGAGGTATAATAAGTGGCTTTATCGCTACCACCGCTGATGTTCACGTTATATTGCTGTAACGGGTAGCTTTTCTTGTACATTTCTTTCATCCAGTCCGTGTTGCCGCAGTAGGCGTATTTGCCTGCCTGGCAGTTTCCATACTGCCAACTGTTCGGGTCTGTGGTGACGAATACCGGAGAATTGTTCGCGGGATCATTGAAATAAGCCGTGATATGTTCCATTTCATCGGCGCTGAAAAGGTCACGGCCGTTAGTCAGGTTGTTGGCTGCGTTCATCCAGTTGGCATATTCCATGGAGTTCATGTAGCTGGGACGTGTGGTCGGGCTGTTGAATGATATAGAAGCATCAAGTGATACTTGGGTCGGCATATTCTTTTTACCGGTTTTAGTGGTAATCAAAATTACACCATAGGCAGCACGTGCTCCATAGATAGAAGCGGAAGCGGCATCTTTCAAAACGGATACACTGGCAACGTCCTGCGGATTAATTAAGTTGGGATCCATTTCTACTCCGTCCACTAATACCAACGGGCTACCACCATTAATGGACGTTTCACCACGGACGTTGTAGGTGGAACCTTTACCCGGCTGTCCGCTGGTAGTGATGTTCAGGTTGGGAATCGTTCCCTGCAGTCCTTGTCCGAGGTTAATAATCGGGCGGTCTTCCAGTACTTTACTGTCAACGGCAGAAACGGCACCTGTCAAGTTGGCTTTTTTTACCGTGGCATAACCGACAACGACTACTTCATCCAGTTTCTTACTGTCTTCCACCAGTGTCACTTTGATAGGTTTGCCTGTGTAGGTGATTTCTTGCATGATGTATCCGATATAAGTTATTTGGATTACATCTCCTTTTTTCACTCCGTCCAAAGAAAACTTCCCGTCCATGTCGGTAATGGTACCGTTTGTCGTACCTTTTTGCATGATTGTTGCCCCGATGACGGGACCGGAAGTATCCGTGACTGTTCCTGTTACTCTCTCTTGCACCATTTCAGGGCTTGAAACTTCCATCCCGGTTTTAGCTTGCAAGGTGGCGGGGAGCCCCAATACACCTATTACTAAAAACATGGAGACTTGTCTCGTGATTTTTTTCATAATAATTAAATTTTTAGTTGACATTCAGGTTTACTTATATAAACTATTTTCTACTTTGTTCTGATTGTTGTATATTGTTATAGTTCTAACAGAACTTGGTATGATACTGACAGGTTTGTAATTTTATTTGCAATTACTTTGTCGATTGGAAGAAGAATGTGTGCATTTTTTATCTCAAAGCACGGCGTAAATAAAGAATTATGAAAAAAAAGATATATTTCTGTTGCTTTTTGCAAAAAGAATATATACTTTTGTTCCGTTATGGTATTCTAAAGTGGAATAAATGACAAATATGTATAGAGGTATAAAACAGTTCATGTCTTGTAATGTTGTTTTTGATAAAAGACGATGAAATGATAACCAAGTTCTGTTAGTACTTGTATACGTTTTTTGAAGTCTTTCTAATGTTTGAGTATGTCATAGAGGGATATTCGGACTTTTCTTCTAAAAGTAAAATATCTGGAACTTATTTTTATGGAGTATGAAAGGTAATCATGGAATATATTTCCGTGATTGAAAGATAATATGTGGTAGAAACAGATTAGTAAGCAGCCCTGTATTTGCCTTCCTCTTTATCTTCCAACATATTCAGATAAGAGGTGTAGCGTGATTCGCTTATCAGGTGTTCTTCTACTGCCTTGCGTACAGCACATCCCGGTTCGTGGCGATGAGTGCAGTTATTGTATTTGCAGTCAGCAGAAATCTTGAATATTTCGGGAAAATAATGTCCGATTTCTTCCTCTTCCATATCAAATGTACCGAAGCCTTTGACACCCGGCGTATCAATGATATATCCGTTTCCGTCTACAGGAAACATTTCAGAGAAAGTAGTGGTATGCATTCCCTTATTATGATAAGAAGAAATTTCACCGGTTTTTGTTTCTATGCCCGGCAGTATGGCATTGATAAGCGTAGATTTTCCTACTCCCGAATGACCGGCGAATAAAGTAATCTGACCTTCCAGAGCCTTTTTGATTTCGTCTACCCCGTCACCATTTTTTGCGGAAACCTTGAAACAGGGATATCCGATATGTGTATATAGATTGATAAGTGCGTCCAGATAGCGGAGTTCGTCCTCATTGTACGCATCCACCTTGTTGAACACCAGTTTGACGGGAACCCGATAAGCTTCTGCCGATGCCAGAAAACGGTCGATGAAGATAGTGGAAGTTTCGGGATAGTTGACGGTTGCCACCAGCATACATTGGTCGAGATTAGCGGCAAGAATATGAGATTGTTTGGAAAGATTGGAAGAACGACGTACGATGTAGTTCTTCCTATCTTCTATTTCGTTGATAAAAGCCGTGCCTTCCTGATTGAGTATAATCTGAACACGATCGCCCACCGCTACCGGGTTGGTACTACGGATCCCTTTGAGTCGGAAATTACCTTTGATTTTACATTCAACAAATTGTCCGTCATCGGTCTTTACCTGATACCAGCTACCTGTGTTTTTGATTACTAATCCGTGCACGCTTCTCTCCTTATTTTTTTAGACAGTCATTATTTCTTTGTCCTTTTCAGCCAGCATATCATCTATCTGTTTGATATACTTATCATGGATTTTTTGCAGTTTGGCTTCCGCATTCTTCTGCTCGTCTTCTGCCAATCCATCTTTTACGGCTTTCTTCAGCATATCGATACCGTCACGGCGGGCGTTGCGCACACTTACTTTAGCTGTTTCGCCTTCGGCTTTACACTGTTTTGCCAGTTGTTTACGGCGTTCTTCCGTCAGAGGAGGGATACCGATACGGATTACTTCACCGTTGTTTTCGGGCATAATGCCGAGATCGGAGTCGATAATTGCTTTTTCGATGATACGGAACATACCTTTGTCCCAAGGTTTGATGGTGATGCTGCGTGCATCGGGAGTAGTTAGGGCTGCTACATTGCTGATAGGAACCATGCTTCCGTAAGAGTCTACACGGATACCGTCCAACAGTCGGGTACTCGCTTTTCCGGCGCGGATATGTGCCAGTGCTTCTTCCAGATACATGATGGCCATATCCATTTTTTCTTGTGCATTGTCAAGGCAAGTCTTTACGTCTACCATATTTTTCGATAATTAAAGTTGCTATTCGATTGATTAATTAGCAAAAGTATATTATTTTTTGTTCATCTGCAACAGCATTCCCATCTTTTTTATGAGCGACTTTCCTATGATAATTAGGGTAACGGCAGTGATAATCATTAAAATACCTACCATTAACCGGGGCGTAATTTTTTCGTGAAATAAAAGAACGCCGAAAAACAAAGCCGTTACAGGTTCCAAAGCTCCTAAGATAGCCGTTGGTGTGGAGCCTATGTAATGGATGGCCAGGGCTGTACAGACCAGTGATACGGCAGTAGGCAGAATGGCCAGTGACAGTACGTCCGCCCAAAGCCAGGCGGATGGAATAACCTGCAGTTCTGTGCAAAAGTTCAGGCGGACGATATAAACCGAGAGTCCGAACAGGATAGCATAAAACGTAAGTTTTGTTGTCGGCAGGTTTTTCAATGTCGAACGATTTACACCTACTATATATATAGCATAGGAGAGTGAGGATAACAGTACAAAGATTATGCCTATGGTAGACAGCGGCTTGTCACCGTCTCCCTGATAAAGTAAAGCGATGCCCGAGAGTGCCAGCAAGATCGAGAAAACGGTAATCGCGGAAATCTTCTCTTTGAAAAATGCTCCCATAATGACAGCTACCATCACCGGATAGACAAACAGAATGGTAGAAGCAATTCCGGCGTCCATATAGTTATAGCTCATAAACAGCAGCAGTGATGAAAAAGAGAACAACAATCCCATGATGACTAATGGCAGAATATCCGCCTTTCGGAGAGCAAAAGACTGGCGTTGCATCTTCATCAGAATGGCGAGCACTATGGCGGCAAAAAAGTAACGATAGAATAAAACCGTATCGACACTCATACCGGCTGCATAGAGCGGAAGTGCAAAAAGTGGATTCATGCCGTAACTTGCGGCGGCAATTGCTCCATAGATAAAACCTTTGGTCTTGTTGGTCATTGTCTTTAGCTCTTTTAAAATGGCGTGCAAAAGTACGCAGTTCGTTAATGATAAACAAGCGTTTAGGGCGTTGATAGTATAATTTAATCTTTCGTATGCTAAAAACTATTGTTCCGCCTGCATAGAATTGATTTAGCTTATGCATAGATTTATTCGTCTGACTATAGTTATTCTTTCGTCCGACTATAGTATAACTTTCGTCTAACTATAGTCAGACGAAAAGTAAACTATAGTCAGACGATTAGAATTATGTATGTTCGAAGATAATTCTATGTAGTCGGCAGGATAGTTTTCAGGCGGGTAAAAGGTTACTATATACAAGAAAGAAGTTATTCTTAGTTAGTGCCGACTTTCTGAAAGTTTCCGTTTACTTGTTTTTTTCCTCAGAACAAATATATCGCTATATTTGTCTTGAACTAATAAACAGGGGAGAGTATTATAAAAGCCAATTTATCATGTGACTTTATTTAATACTTCTCCCCATCATTAATAAAAAATATGGGGAACTTTATTTCTTTTATGAAAGAAGTAGCCGATGGGCTACAAAAGAGTGGGAATTTTGGTACTGCTCACATTTATAGGAGCAGTATGAATGCTGTTATTGCATTCAATGGTAGTGGGAATCTTTCTTTTCGGAAAGTAACACAGGCTTTTCTTAAGAAATACGAGTCGTATTTGCGGGAGAAGAATTGCAGTTGGAATACCGTGTCTACTTACCTGCGTACATTGCGTGCTGTATATAACCGTGCGGTTGATCGACATTTGGCTCCTTATGTGCCACATCATTTCCGCTATGTTTATACAGGAACGCGTGTCGACCGTAAGCGTGCTTTGGAAAAGGAGGATATGGGGCTGTTGATGACAAAGATTCCTGTAGGAAATTATTCGGAAAATAGCGACTTGCAGCGTACGCGTGCGCTATTCTTTTTGATGTTTTTGCTTCGCGGTATGCCGTTTGTAGATCTTGCTTATTTAAAAAAGCATGATATTGATGGGAACGTTTTGACTTATCGCCGTAGAAAAACCGGTCGTTTACTGACCGTAACCCTTACGTCGGAAGCTATGAAGTTGATAGAACGGTATATGAATACAGATTCTTCTTCTCCTTATCTTTTCTCGTTAATTACCAGTGCTGAAGGAACGGAAGCCGCATATAAGGAATATCAGCTGGCATTGCGAAACTTTAATTATCAGTTAACCATTTTAAAAGAGGTGCTTGGGTTGAATACAGATATAAGTTCGTATACCGCTCGCCATACATGGGCTACAATGGCTTATTATTGCGAAGTACATCCAGGTGTTATTTCAGAGGCAATGGGACATTCGTCTATCACTGTGACAGAAACCTATCTGAAACCTTTCAAAAATAAGAAGATTGATGAAGCTAATGTAAAAGTGATTTCTTCACTGGGAAATCTATATAAAACAAGTAAGTTGCTGAATAATAGGTCTGTTACTTTGTAGGTAACGGGAATAAATATCGGTGCAAATATGAGCATATTTCTTAAAACAACCAAACTAAATCAAACATTTTTTCTAATAAACTACTCAAAAGCGGAACTAAGACAGATAAAACACGTGGATTCTTTGTATTAGGGCTTTGTTAACTTCTAAATATTGCAAAAGATTTCCCTCCCCTCTGCCGCTTGTCAGAAGCAGGGGTTAAATTATTTCCATTCCTTATTTATTAAGTATACCCTGCAGACACTACTGTTAGGGGATCAATGTGTTTTCCCGTTACCTACAAAGTAACGGGAGTAGAACTATTAATACGGAAAAGAACTATGAATAATAGAACCAAATTTTTTATTTATTAATTGTATAACATTTAATTTACTTTTATGAGAAAATGGACGTATTTAGTCGCAGCCTTGCTTATGGCAGGTACGACAGCTACATTCACAGGATGTATTGACACCGATGAACCGGAAGGCATCACCAATCTGAGGGGGGCGAAGTCTGAGTTGATTAAGGCACAGGCAACAGTAGAGTTAGTGGAAGTCGAAATGCAGAAAGCAAAGGTTGCTAATCAGGAGTTACTGAATAAAGCACAGGAGCTTGCTAATCAGAAAGCAGAGTATGACAATCAGTTGAAAGCATTGGAAGTGAAGCTGAAGGAGCTTGAAGTTGAGTTGAAACAGGCTACGAATGAAGCAGAAAAAGTAAGAATTGAAGCAGAAATAGCTGAATCGAAGAAAAGAAAAGCCGATGCGGAAAACAACATGGCTTTGGCTGCAGAGAAATTCAGAAAGGATATGCTGGCTGCTCAGGAAGCAACAGCAAGAGCTCAAGCTTCTTATGATTTAGCTATGGAAGAGATTGAACTTGCTAAGTTGACATTGAGTGATAAAGAACAGCAACAGGTTCAAACTGCACAAGAGTTCTTAGCTTCTACAACTAGTACAATGAATGATAAGTATGATGTCTTAAGGATTGCTCAAACTAATTATTATAATGCATTGGTTGATCCTAGTCAGCCTACATTGGCTGGCTTACAGGCGGCTTTGAAGAGAGCTCAGATTGATGTAGAGAAAGCTGAAATTGTATTGAATGAACAGAATAATATGTTGGCTCTCGCAGAAGACTTTGATGCTGCTTCATGGGACGCTAAAATAAAGGAATTAGATAAAAAAATTACTGAATATAAGAGTGAACAGAGTAAAGCACTTTATAAAGTAGAAGAAACTAAGACTAAGCCTGAATATAAAGCCGCTGAAGATAAAGTCACGGAAAAAAATAAGTTGAAAACCGAGGCCGAAACCGCTTATAATAAAGCTGCTGCTGATTCTGCCAAACAATATGATAATGCTAAGCTTTACCTTAAATCATATAAGTCAGAACCTATAAATGCAGCTTTGAAACAACTGTTTAGTGGAAGTGCAGACTTTTTGTCTTTAAGTGGATATGATTCAAATGCAGGAATCTTTGCTTATACTTTTAATTCTACTGATAGCTATACCCAAAAAGCATACGAAGATGATCTGGATTTAGAGGATGAGACAGCAAGAACAACCCTTCCTTCTACTACATTGAGAACGGTAGAAGCTTGGCAAAAAACAGTGAAGGATTATACTGTTGATCAAAATGGTGTAGAATGGAATGAAGTAAAGTTAGCAGGGCTTGAAGAGAATGCTGATGCGAAAAAGAAAGATTATGATAAAGTGTATGCTTTATGGGAGATATCTGTAAAAGCAGTAAAAGGAACGGCTACATTGGTTCCGACTACTGATTTGAAAAAAGCAACGGATGCATATAATAAATCTTATACAACTCTGGTTAATGCAGTAACTGCATATAATACAGCTTATGATAAAACATATAAGGTGGCTTATGATAAATATGTTACTGATACAAAAAAAATCAAAGAGGACGGTTTTTATATTGCAGGATTGGAAGCGTTATTAGCTGCTGAAAGTTCTTCTGTCAAGGGAGAATATGATGCTTGGAGTGCTGGTAAGAAAGATGCAGAAAAGATAACTAAGCTTGAAGGTTACCTGAAAAACTTTGGCAAAACAGCTGAGATAGCAGGTGAAAAGGCGAAAGCTGCAACCAAAACGACTGAATTTTATGCAATCCCAGCAAATTTGACTGCTTTAGAAAATGGTGCAAAGTCTGCTGGTCAGACTGCTTTATCAAGTAGCGATGATGTGAAGGCTGCACTGGAAGCTTTAGTTAATGCGAATAAGGATATGCAGACACCCCTTGGTAAAGTGACTACTGCTATCGGTGTTTATGAAAATTTAGCTAAAACTCCTTATGGACAGAAATTGGTTAATACGCTAACACTTGACGATCTGACAGGTTCGGGCGCTTTCTATGAAGATGAAAAAGATAAAGACGGAAATCTGACTGGACATAAAAAAGCACTTCGCTCTAATATCTCTGATGACGAGTTTGCTAAGTTAAGTGAAACTAAACTTGATTCCAGTACAGCTGAAGCAGCTCTAAAAACGACTTCCGTTGCTGTATTTGGTAGTGTATTCTCAGATGATAGACTTGTTGAAGTGACTGAAGCAATGGTTCGTGCCTATATTGAACAGAATGGTGGCAATTTGGGTGCTTTTGGCGCATTGGGAGCTATGATGGCTGCTAACGACGATGTGCAACTTTGTAAAGACAAAATAGCTGCCGCAAAACTGATTGAGCCGTTAATTGCTCAGCTTGCTGGTGTGAAAGCTAATTTGGAGAATGAAATTAAGGCTAACACATCTTTAATGAATCCGTTTATTGCAAAGGCAGAGGAGACTCGTATCGCCTTGAAAGATGCCAAGGCAGAAGTGAAGGCGGCAGAGGACGAAAAAGAAGCTTTGACTGCTGCTGATCAAGCGGAGGCTGATAAATTTGGAGTTTTAATTACTGATTATACTACTTTGAAGACTACTGCTCAAAATCAGATTAATGGCATGAATGGCGCAGGAGCTGTTGGTGGTACATCACCTGTAACAGTAGAATCTATTATTGCCTATTGGAAGGGTGAAGTTGCAGACGCGGAAAAAGAAGTTGTGAAAAAGAAAGATGCCGTAGCACTTGCTGAAAAACGTATCGAACTGTTCACTAATCATGAAGATGTTTCTGCTTATGAACTTCAACAAAAGAAATATGCTTTAGATTCCGCACAAGCTGAATATAATAAAGCTAAAGATGTTTATGACATGGCATTTGCTCAACTGGAAGCTTTGCTTGCTGCTTTGACCAAATAATTCTCTAACTACGTAAAAGTAACAAGATGATAAAAAAACTATGCACATTACTTTTGCTGACCTGTATGACTGCTGCGCCTTCATTGGCGCAGCGCTACAGCAGCAGTGATGATGCGTCGTTTGCCCCGAAGAAAGGGCAGTGGCAGGTTTCGGTGATGCTTGGCAGTGGTAAGTTCTTCAGTGAGAACACCTCTTATCTACTACCTAAGTTTACCAATACCGAAGGAGTAATCGGACTTCCAAATGGAGGAACGGACAACTCCGGAGACCTGGACCGCTACCTGAATATCGGTAGTCTGAACAATAATAGTCTTGTCAATATTGCAGGTGTGGAAGGTAAATATTTTCTGTCTGATAACTGGGATGTAAACTTCCAGTTCAGCATGAATGTCAGCCTGACTCCCAAGAAAGACTATGTGGAAGGAGACAATAGTGTACCCGACATGATTATCCCGGCGCAAAGTTATATCAATGCGCAGATGACCAATAATTGGTATATGTCTGTCGGTTCCAACTATTATTTCAAGACGCGCAACGAACGTATTCATCCATATATCGGAGGCGCACTCGGCTTCCAGATGGCACGCATTGAAACTACCGAACCTTATACCGGAGACACCTATAAGGATAGTGACGAGTCGGAAGAACTTCCTGCTCAAGTGTTCACTTCCGGTAGTAAAGCCGGTCAGATGTACGGTTTCAAAGTGGCTGCCGTAGCAGGCATCGAGTATAGTATTGCCAAAGGTTTTATTTTCGGTTTCGAAATGCATCCGCTGGCTTACCGCTATGACTTGATACAGATTTGTCCGAAAGGGTTTGATAAATATAATGCTGGTCACCATAACATCAAGATTTTCGAAATGCCTGTGGTGAAACTGGGTTTCAGATTCTAAGGATAAATGATTATACAAATGTATAAATGAAAAAAGAGAGCCGCTCTGCTGATATTGGCGGACGGCTTTTCTTTTTCATTGATGAAGAATAAATAACTCAATGAACAAAAAAATATTATTTTATCTCTTAGGTATAGGTTTGTTGGGAGGAGCCTGTTCCGGTCATCAATTGAAAGGGTATGAGATTGACGGTACAGTATCCCTGCCTGAATTTGAAGGTAAAAAGGTCTATATGAAAGATGCTTGTACCAATCTACCTGTAGATAGTACACAGATAATAAACGGAAAGTTTGTCTTTGCCGACACGGCAGCGATCGTTTCGCCGGTAGTGAAGATACTTTCCATTCCTACCCGTCGTCCGGGATTTGAATATCGCCTTCCTGTCGTTTTGGAAAACGGGACTATCCAAGCCGGTATTTCCGATATTGTCTGTACGAAAGGAACGATGCTTAATGAACGTATGCAAGATTTCCTGATGGCTGTTGATGAATATTCCGCAACCTGCACGGGTAAAAATGTAGAACAAATAAAAACCGGATTTTCGGATTTGCTGAAGAAATTTATAGAAATCAATAACGATAATGCGATAGGAGAATATATACGAACTGCCTACCGCTCATCGCTATAATACAATCATATTGCCCCTTTTTCAGAAGGAAACAAAATTTCCCACGAAGAACAATAACTTCTCCGGGTATTTCCCATCAATAATATTATTACTTATTAGGATGGAAATATCATAAAGAGAAACAAAATATGCCCTTGTGAAAGTCCATATTTTGTAGTGTTATGTTTTCAAGGACGTTCCTGAATACTAAATTCCCTTATTTCCCGGGAACGTCCTTTTTTTATAATTAGTTATGTACCAAAGTACCTATTTCTTCTCCACTGATTACCTTCTTTAAATTACCTACCGTATCCATATCAAAAACGACAATAGGCAAATTATTCTCCTTGCACATACAAGTAGCTGTCAAGTCCATTACTTTTAATCCGCGTTTCAGTACTTCATCATACGTGATGTCATCAAATTTGGTTGCAGTAGGATCTTTTTCCGGATCGGCGGTATAAATACCATCTACACGGGTTCCTTTCAGCATTACATCTGCTTCGATTTCGATTCCTCTCAATGAAGAACCTGTGTCAGTAGTAAAGAAAGGATTTCCTGTTCCTGCGGACATGATGACAACCTCCCCGTTTTCCATACATTCGATAGCCTTCCATTTGCTATAAAATTCACCGATAGGCTCCATGCGGACTGCCGTCAAGACACGGGCTTTCACTCCGGTAGCTACAAGAGCCGAACTTAGAGCAAGGCTATTAATGACAGTTGCCAACATCCCCATTTGGTCACCTTTCACACGGTCAAAACCTTTATTGGCGCCACTCAATCCGCGGAAGATATTTCCGCCACCGATAACGATACCTATTTGTACGCCTTGTCCGTGGATTTCCTTGATTTGCTCTGCATACTCTGCCAGTCTTTTTTCGTCAATACCATATTGTTTCTCGCCCATTAAGCTCTCTCCGCTGAGCTTTAGTAAGATTCTTTTATACTTTGCCATATCTTTTTCTTTTATTGTTTGCCGCAAACTTACACAAAAACGCTGGAATAGACGAATAAAAATGGAAGAATAATGCAGCTTGGATGGAATATATGGTAGAGTAGGATTCCAAGTCATTACTCAATAAAAAGGGTGTGTTCATATGGATTCTATTTTAGTAACTTCCGATTTCCATCATCCTCCAATACCCGCATTTGTTGAATAGCAATCTGATTTAGTTTTATGAGTCGTTCGCCTTGTTGTATTCCTTGGTCGATGAATACAGCATTGAGGGTTTCCATATTTGAGAGGCAAATAAGCTCATTGATGGTGGCATAGTCACGGATATTTCCTTTCAATTCGGGATTTTGCTCCCTCCACATCTTTGCTGTCATGCCAAAACATGGCAACATTCAGCACATCGGCTTCTTCGGCATAAATGATACTTGCCTGTTTGGTGGTAACTTCGGCCGGGATAAGATTTTGTTTAATGGCATCGGTATGAATTCGGTAGTTTATCTTAGATAATTCACGTTTAGCTGTCCAACCGAGTAGGGCTTGTTCTTGCTCTTTCAAACGTTGGAACTCTTTTACGATGTATAACTCAAATTCCACCGAAATCCAACTTGCAAATTTGAAAGCGATATCTTTATGAGCGTACGTTCCACCATATCGTCCGGATTTGGAAATAATGCCAATGGCATTTGTCGATTCGGCCCATTTGCTCGGAGAAAGAGTAAATGCATTCAGCCCTGCTTCTTTTTTAAACCCCTCGAATTCGAGGGGTTTAAAAGCTGGGTTGTACAAGCTTTCCCAAATGCCGAGATATTCTATGGTATTACGATTACGCATCCAATTGCAATAACAGCAGTTAGGTCATCACTTTTATATTTAGCTATATCTGTTAATGATATATAATCGTTATCATTGAAGAGAGTGATAGTCACGTTTGTGTTCTTGACTGTTATTTTTGCCATGTTACATTGATATAATGATTTTCGTTATCAAAAGTACTATATTCTTTTGATAATAAAGAAATTTCATTTGGGAAATTGTGCTATAATTCAAATGGTTTCAATTCGTTTTATACTGATAGCCTTTATTGAGGCGATGTGATTGCCTTTTTCATGACCCCTCTTCCTAAAAAAGTTTGTACGATTCCTCTTAATGAAAGATAAACAAGAAACGCCAGCCATAAAGCATGATTTCCCAAAAGGGAATGAAATGCATAATATATACCGAAGAAACTGGCGGAAGCGACTAGCATCGAGTAAAGCATCTGACGGGTAGCGGTAGCACCGATAAATACTCCATCCCACAAGAATGCAGAAAAACCGGCTAATGGAATGGCGAGTGCCCAATAGAAATAGGAGTCCGACGCATTGATTACTGAAGCATCGTTAGTCAGCAATCCCAGGAATTCTTTTCCACCAACTGAATATAAAATAGTGAATACCAACGAAAGTCCAAATCCCCAATAGAAAAGGTGACGCACTGTGTTGTGCAGGCCTATTTGGTTTTTAGCGCCTATATAGCGTCCTGCCAAAGCTTCGCCGGCATAAGCAAAACCATCCATGATATAGGAAAAGAGAGTAAATAATTGCATCAGCAAAGTATTGACTGCTAAAACAACTTCTCCTTGTGCGGCTCCGGCTGAAGTGAAGAACATGGTGACTATAACAAGGCAAAGCGTACGGAAAAAAATGTCACGATTTACCTGGAAGAAACGATACATAGCCTTCTTCTGCCAAATCTCTTTCCATATAATTCGTTTTCTAAGCGTATGATAGTAACGTATGTATAACAGAATAGCCATGAAGAAACCTGCATATTGGGCAATGAGGGTTCCCAAAGCTACACCTGCTACTTTCATATCCAATAAATAGACAAAACAGAGACTGGCTGCAATATTGACAATGTTTTGCGTAATAGCGATATACATCGGGAAACGTGAATTCTGCATTCCGATGAACCAGCCAGCAAATCCATAAAGGCCTAATGTGGCGGGAGCTCCCCAAATGCAAATGTAGAAATAGGTCGTTGCCAGTTGCTCGACTTCCGGTGTCGTTTGTATAAATGTAAATGCCAGTTTCAGGATAGGATATTGAAGTATCAACAGACAGAAAGCAATTAATAATCCCACGCCGACAGAGCGTAATAGCAGCCGGGTGATTTCATTAAGATCGTGCTGACCATAAGCCTGTGAAGTCATGCCGCTGGTTCCCATGCGCAGGAAACCGAAAATCCAATAGATAATATTGAACAACATTCCCCCTACGGCAATGGCTCCGATATAAGCCGGAGAACCGAGGTGACCTACGATAGTGACATCAATAAGTCCCAGTAGCGGAACGGTTATATTGGATATAATCGATGGTATGGCAATCTGTAATATTCGTCTGTTTTCAGAGGTTTGTTTTTTATCTATCATTTTATAGAAACACTTTTATCAAATCGATTGTTCTTTTTGTGCGCAAAGGTACATTTTTTATTTTTTTATTGTATCTTTGTGTGCCACGAACTAAATGCAAATATTGGATTATGAGAGCCTTAACTATCTTCTTTTTATCTTTGTTTTCGTTGCCGCTGATGCTGAATGCGCAGTCGGTGGACGAGATGTTGCAGAAAGTGTCTGCCGCTATCGAAGCCGGACAGCACGGACAGGCTGTGAGCTATTTCCGACAGACGATCAGTCTGAATATGGATCGCACGGAAATGTACTATTGGACGAATGTGGACAAAAGCAGTGAAATTAGCGTGAATCTGGCGAATGAACTGGCGATTGCCTATAAGAAGAAGCGGAATTACGACAAGGCTTATCTGTTCTATAAAGAGTTACTTCAAAAGGCTCCCAATAATGTAGACTATCTCGAACCCTGTGCCGAAATGCAGGTATGCCGCGGACAGGAAAAGGATGCCCTGCGTATGTATGAAAAGATATTGCAACTGGATGCAGACAATCTGGCGGCCAACATCTTCTTAGGCAATTACTATTATTTGATGGCTGAGCGGGAAAAGAAGCAGTTGGAGACTGACTATAAGAAAATATCGTCACCGACGAAAATGCAATATGCCCGTTATCGGGACGGATTATCAAAAGTGTTTGCTACGGGATATGAAAAGGCACGGGATTCTTTGCAGAAGGTTATTTTAAGGTTTCCGTCGACAGAAGCTCAAAAGACGTTGGATAAGATATTGAGAATAGAAAAAGAGGTGAAGCGCTAGGCGGTTCACCTCTTCTTTATCAATTAATTGTGATTGAATACTTATATTCTATTTAATGACTTTTATTGGTAAGTCGATTGGCCCATCCGTAGTAGAACGTGTTTGTACTTGTCCGTTTTTCGGTCCCGGAATAAGTGGACTGTATGATAGGACATGGCGGATACGAGCTCTTTGATCAGGTGTAAACTGATTAGAGTAGCTGATGGAGTAATCCATTATGTTATAAGAAATAAATGTATTATTGCTACAGTTAGTTCTACGAACGAGATAGTTGAAATTATAATTCTCCGGTTCGTTTTGCTCTACATATGCATAATCAGCATCATACTGAATCTTATTGTAACTAGGGGTGTCGTCGCAATAGTCTGTATCTTTACATGTATTGATAATGTTTCCGTTTTTATCAGAGGAGAATGTATGATGCAGACCTAAATAATGTCCAAGTTCGTGTGCCAAAGTGACGGTGACATCAGCAGGATCATACTTTGGAGAAATAGATTCTCTGTTGATAAACAGACTGTTAATGGATACGGAATATGGAAATTGAAGATTTTCTAGCTTTATAGAGGAGTATTTAGTTTCAGTGAGTCCTTCTAAAAAGTTAGCACCTGTAGTAGAATAAGGTAGATGAGAGATTCCTAATGTTACACTTCCTGAATTGGGATCAGAGGTGAAATTATATATCATAATATTGATATACTTGTTAGGATCCCATAAATATTTTACATAATAACCTGAATTATCGTTCATGAAAGTTTCACAGTCAATCGGGTAGTTTTGAGACTGTTCTATGTATTCTACGCCTGGAGTAGTTAATGTCTCTCCATTGGGACCAGTTGTCGTAAGTGTAAACGTTAGATTCATATCTACACTATTAGTCCTGTTTTTATACATGCCATTGACTATCTGAAGTATATCTGCCAGGCGCTTTTGACTTACATATTGTAGGGGGTTGTTTTTATCCTGATACAATACATGAAAAATGACAGGAAGCTCATAATGATATTCTTCTGTTGTTTCATCGGCTCCTTTTTGAGTTATATTGAACGTTTTGCTGACTTTATTACTAATAATAGTGACAGTTGCAGTTCTCGAAGAGGATTCCGGATTTATATTGATAGATAAAGTAAGCTTTTCATCGTTTTCTCCTTTATTCTTATCGGGAATACACCATTGCTTGTTACTGACCACAGTCCACGAAGAACTGCAGGTTATGTCTATGGTTAAGGTTTCACCGCTTGCACTAATATCTTCAAATGTTGACTTGGATACCTCTAACGTGGCAGAATCAGAATCTTCGCAACTAGTAGCGAATAAGAATAAGAATGGAAGCAAAAGAATTAGTCTTGTTTTCATAAATAAGAGAGTTTTTTATATAAACGTACGTCTCAAAGATAATGTTTTAATCTGTCAGTCAATTATTTATTTCAATAAATATTCCACTTCCTTAAACATATAACCTCTTTGGTTCTGCGTCTCATCTTCTAAAATCAATCTACCTTCGGGCTCTACACAGACAATTCGTGCAAGAAATTCTCCGTTCGCATCTCTATATCGGTGCATCCCTTCTTTTCTGAAAAGCGACTTTTCATATTGGGTGACAATGGGTGCTGTTTCGTCTTTTTGGAGCAGTTTATAATAAGATTGGATACGCAACATAATATTCTTCAAGACCTCAAAAATATCATATTGTTTTCCTGTGATTTGGTATAGTGAAACAGGATTGGGTGCTAGGCTGTGAAACTCTTCCTGATTGATATTGATTCCGATTCCCGCAATACTCTGATTGATATTCCGTCCCATCAAGTCATTCTCTATCAGTATTCCGCATATTTTCTTCTCTTTCCAGTAAATATCATTCGGCCATTTGATAGAAATATCATCGGTATATGTATTCAATTCTTCCTTGATAGCTAAAGACACAATCTGCGAAATAAGAAACTGGCGTCGTGCTTCCAAAAACTCAGGAAAAAGCACAAAGCTGAAAAGGAGATTCTTGAATGGCTCCGATTCCCACGAATTTCCACGCTGTCCCCGTCCGGAAGTTTGGAAGTCGGCGACTACGGTCGTAAACTCTTCTACTTTTTCTTTGGCACAAAGAGTTTGCAGATAGTTGTTGGTAGAGTTCGTTTCTCTGATATGAATCAATGGAACCGGAAATAATTCAGGGGAGAGCATCATATTCTGCACGTAACTTTTTAGTAAACTTCTTGATTACTTCATCGTAGGAATGGTCTATAAGTTCTTTCATGAACTTGTCATCTACATCACTGTCAAAGCGGACACTATTCCAATACTTCTTGTTGAAATGGTAAGCTCCTTCAATTCCGGAATAATGTTCGCGCAGTTCAATCGCTTTCTCCGGGTCGCATTTCAATGCGATATGATTGGCTTCTTCCAAATCAATAAGAGCAAACATTTTATTCATTACCTTTATAACTAGTGATACGTCGTCAAAAGGAAAAGATTCGGTGGCACCTTTCTTACTCAAGCAATATTCTCTGACAGTTTCTACGTTCATAATAAATCAATTTATAATAAATCTGTGTACACTCTTTATGATTAGCATTAGAATAAGGGCGGATAAAACGCTTCCTTCATATGTTCAATCTTGAAATCCCCATTGTCGTTACCCACTACGGTAATAATATCGAAACGTACAGAGGCATCAATCTGAAACAGTTTCATGTACGTATCCGCAGCACGTACCGTACGTCTTATTTTGGGCAGGTCAACGGCATCTTCCGGTTCGGCAAACTGAGTGTTGCTGCGGGTTTTAACCTCAACTACAATCAACTCATTCTCCTTTGCGGCCACAATATCCAGTTCGAAATGCCCTTTTCGCCAATTCCGGTCACGAATGATATAACCATGCTGTTCGAGATAGGCTACAGCGGCATCTTCTCCGGCTTTACCCAATTCATTATGTTTAGCCATCTTTTTTTGCAAATTTACTGCTTTTATTCTTTGAATTTACAGAAGTAAAAGTAATTTTGCAGAAGATATGAGAAAAAGGAATAAGAAGTGCCTGAAAATGCACGTCGAGTGTACCAAAAGAGAACGACGGATGAGCATTTTGTTGAGCGACGAAGAGCAACTGATAGTTGATCGTTATCTTGAAAAATACAAGATATCGAATAAGTCACGTTGGCTTCGTGAAACCATTCTCATGTTTATCCATAAGAATATGGAAGAAGATTATCCCACCCTTTTCGGTGAACACGATATGAGACGATAAGAATATGCTGGACGATACTTACTTCATGAAACAAGCTTTGATAGAGGCGCGTAAAGCTGCCGACCGGGGAGAAGTTCCCGTGGGAGCTATCGTGGTTTGTAAAGAGCGGATTATCGCACGTGCTCACAATCTGACAGAAACATTGAATGATGTGACGGCTCATGCCGAAATGCAGGCGATTACTGCTGCAGCCAATGTACTTGGTGGTAAATATCTCAATGAATGCACCCTGTATGTCACCGTTGAACCTTGCGTGATGTGTGCCGGAGCTATTGCCTGGGCACAGACAGGCAGACTTGTATTTGGTGCCGAAGATGAGAAACGTGGTTATCAGAAATATGCCGGTTCGGCTCTGCATCCTAAAACTGTTGTTGTTAAAGGACTGATGGCTGACGAGTGTGCCACGCTTATGAAAGAGTTTTTTGCTGCGAAACGGAGATAAGTGATGACGTAAGTGATTAAACTATGTAGTGCAGCTATTAATCACTATTCCTTAATTTCCTCGAAGTCCACATATTCACCATCATCCTGCGTGAATATTTTCTTGTGCCTTCTTCCCGATACATTCTCCGAATATATCTCTTCTTCATTATCCGCCGGGTTCTGTGTTCCCTGATTGTAACTCTGTTGTCCCGTGGTACCATGTCCTGATTCAGCTTGCTTCGGACGCGACGACGATGACGACGAACGACGCCCTATCCCGAATATGGCTCTTAGCAGAAATCCTACAATCGAAAGACCAAATACGACAATGGCAATAATAAAGATGAGTATAAATAAAAGTATATGCATCGGGCTATGATTTTTATATTGTAACTTTGATAAAACTCATAGTACAACAAACGTGCCAAGAGATTGTTTATTTACTTTTTCTTGTAAAAAGTGAAAGTAAAATATACCATACAATAATGGCTGCAAAGCTACTGATTCCCAGGAAAACAAGTAAAGGAATACAAATAATCAAGAAAATAAAACTGACTTTATTGTCAGCCCATGACAGGCTTTTGAATTTCAGGGAAAACATCGGTATTTCGGATACCAGCAACCATGAAGACAGACAAACGAGTATAAAAAGATAGACAGGATGGCAGCTTTCGGAAATCAGCAAGTCATGTGTGCCTGCCACCAAAGAGCCCCAGAATAAAGCATTGGCAGGAACAGGAAGGCCGACAAAAGAGCTTGTCTGCCGGGTATCATTATTGAACTTTGCCAAGCGCAAAGCAGAGAATACGGAAATCAAAAATGCCGCATAAGGCAAGTAGGGAGCTATAAATTCCATATTTGCCGGATAGTACATCTCTTTAAACAAAGAGAATACAATCACTGAAGGCGCAAAGCCGAAGCTGACATCATCAGCCAGCGAATCCAAGTCTTTCCCGATGACGGAATGAGCGTTGAGCACACGTGCCAACAGTCCGTCGAAGAAATCGAAGATAGAGCTTAAAGCGATAAAAAGCAGTGCCAGTTCGTATTTTGCTTCAAAAGCCATGACGCAAGCAATACAACCGGAGAAAAGGTTCAGGCAGGTTACGGTATTCGGGATACTGTTTTTAATAACGTTTGTCATTGTGACAGAATTATTTAAGTTTGGCGATAACCGTTTGGTTACCGGTCGTTAATTGCCCCATGCTGACACAGACCTCTGTACCAATGGGCAAATATACATCCACACGGGAGCCGAATTTGATGAATCCCATGTGTTCGTCGATATAACATTCTTCGCCTACCTCAGCGTAGGTTACAATACGGCGTGCCACAGCACCGGCTATCTGGCGGGTGAGCACTTCCACACCTTCCGGTGTTTCAATCACTACCGTAGAACGTTCATTCTCTGTGCTGGCTTTCGGCAGCCAGGCTTTCATAAAGTTACCATTGTGATGAGCCACCTTCTTGATAGTGCCGTCCACCGGATACCAGTTGGCGTGAACATTCACAATGCTCATAAATATAGAAATCATCAAACGGCGATCATGGAAATATTCGTTTTCATCGACTTCTTCGATTACGACGATTTTCCCGTCGGCAGGTGCAACGACTATTTTCTCAGTGTCCTGCCCGAAGAGACGGATCGGACAACGGAAGAAATTCACCATTAGCAGATAGACTGCAATACTTGCTGCTGCTACCACATAAAATGGAATTTTGCAATCGATTCCCCAATAAAGAGCGGCATTAATCAATAGCAATAGCAAGAAGCTAGCCCATAATATATGTGTTCCTTCACGGTGAATACGTATTTTCTTCAATTTCTTTAGTCGGCTCATGAATGCTGTTTAATGATATTGACTGCAAAAATATACTTAATTTAAAATATCAGCAAGTAAATGGGCATAGAAATGCGAATGTTGATAACTTTTTGAGGATTATTTTTGTTTATAACCCAAGAGGTAGTAATTTTATGCCTTCAATTTAACTACTTATCATTATGCAGGATTTCGTTCATTTACATGTCCATACCCAATATTCTCTCTTGGATGGTCAGGCAAGCGTCGCTCGTCTGGTCGATAAAGCAATGAAGAATGGAATGAAGGGTATTGCTGTGACCGACCATGGAAATATGTTCGGTATCAAGGAATTTACGAACTACGTCAATAAAAAGAATAGCGGCCCGAAAGGTGAAATCAAAGACTTGAAGAAGCGAATAGCGGGAATCGAGGCCGGTACGATAGAATGTGAAGATAAAGAAGCGGAGATTGCCGCTTGCAAAGCCAAGATAGTAGAAGCGGAAAACAAACTCTTCAAACCCATCATCGGTTGTGAAATGTATGTGGCGCGCCGTACGATGGATCTGAAAGAGGGAAAACCCGACCAAAGCGGTTATCACCTGATCGTACTGGCAAAGAACGAGAAAGGTTATCATAACCTTATTAAGCTAGTATCGCACGCATGGACGCGAGGGTACTATATGCGTCCGCGTACAGACCGCAGCGAACTTGAAAAGTATCATGAAGGACTGATGGTATGTTCTGCCTGTCTCGGTGGTGAAATACCGAAACGGATTACTGCCGGGCAATTTGCAGAAGCTGAAGAAGCTATACAATGGTATAAGAACTTGTTTGGTGACGATTTCTATCTTGAGATGCAACGTCATAAGGCGACTGTTCCCCGTGCCAATCACGAATGTTACCCATTGCAGGTGAATGTGAACAAACACTTGATGGAGTATGCGCAGAAGTTCAACATCAAACTGATTTGTACGAACGACGTTCACTTCGTGGACGAAGAAAATGCCGAAGCGCACGACCGGCTGATTTGCTTGAGTACCGGCAAGGACCTGGATGATCCGGGCCGTATGCTTTACACAAAACAGGAGTGGATGAAGACGCGTGAAGAGATGAATGAACTCTTTGCAGACGTGCCTGAAGCACTGAGCAATACATTGGAACTCCTCAATAAAGTAGAATATTACTCCATCGACCATGCACCTATCATGCCTACTTTCGCCATTCCCGAAGACTTCGGAACGGAAGAAGGATACAGGGCAAAGCTAACGGAAAAAGACCTGTTCGATGAATTTACGCAGGACGAAAATGGAAATGTCGTTTTGAGTGAGGAGGATGCGAAAGATAAAATAAAACGTTTGGGAGGTTATGATAAACTCTATCGTATCAAACTCGAGGGAGACTATCTTGCCAAGTTAGCTTTCGACGGAGCGAAGCGGATATATGGTGACCCGCTGTCCGAAGAAGTCAAGGAACGTCTGAACTTCGAGTTGTACATCATGAAAACGATGGGTTTTCCCGGATACTTCTTGATTGTGCAGGACTTTATCAATGCGGCTCGTACAGAGTTAGGAGTGTCAGTAGGGCCGGGGCGTGGTTCGGCTGCCGGTTCGGCAGTGGCCTACTGTCTGGGTATTACGAAAATCGACCCTATCCAGTACGACTTGCTGTTCGAGCGTTTCCTGAATCCTGACCGTATCTCATTGCCCGATATTGATGTGGACTTCGATGATGACGGTCGTGGTGAAGTGCTCCGTTGGGTAACTAATAAATATGGACAGGAAAAGGTAGCCCATATCATCACTTATGGTACGATGGCTACGAAGCTGGCGATTAAGGACGTTGCTCGTGTACAGAAACTTCCTCTTTCCGAATCCGACCGCCTGGCAAAATTAGTGCCGGATAAGATTCCCGACAAGAAGCTGAACCTGCGCAATGCCATCGAATATGTTCCCGAATTGCAGGCGGCCGAAGTATCGCCGGACCCATTGGTGCGGGATACGCTCAAGTATGCCAAGATGCTCGAGGGTAATGTCCGTGGTACGGGTGTACACGCCTGTGGTACGATTATCTGCCGTGATGATATAACCGACTGGGTGCCTGTCAGCACTGCCGATGATAAAGAGACGGGTGAAAAGATGCTCGTCACGCAATATGAAGGCTCGGTGATCGAGGATACCGGATTGATTAAGATGGACTTCCTGGGACTGAAAACTTTGTCCATCATAAAAGAAGCCGTTGAAAATATCCGCCTGAGCCGTAGCATCTTAGTTGATGTAGATAGCATAGATATATGTGACCCCGCGACCTATAAACTATATAGTGACGGTCGAACAATCGGTACATTCCAGTTTGAATCTGCCGGTATGCAGAAGTACTTGCGCGAATTGCAGCCTTCTACATTCGAGGATTTGATTGCCATGAATGCTCTCTATCGTCCGGGACCGATGGATTATATCCCTGATTTTATCGACCGTAAGCACGGACGCAAGCCGATTGAGTATGATATTCCGGTAATGGAGAAATACTTGAGTGATACGTATGGCATCACGGTCTATCAGGAACAGGTGATGCTTTTGTCACGTCTGCTGGCGGATTTTACCCGTGGTGAATCCGATGCTCTTCGTAAAGCGATGGGTAAGAAGCTGCGTGACAAGCTGGATCACATGAAACCTAAATTTATCGAAGGCGGTCGAAAAAATGGACACAATCCGAAAGTCCTTGAAAAGATTTGGGCGGACTGGGAGAAATTTGCGTCCTACGCTTTCAATAAATCTCACGCAACCTGCTATTCATGGGTAGCTTATCAGACAGCTTATCTGAAAGCGAACTACCCTTCCGAATATATGGCGGCTGTAATGAGCCGAAGTTTGTCTAACATTACCGACATCACGAAACTGATGGACGAATGTAAGGCGATGGGTATTCTGACCTTGGGCCCGGATGTCAATGAGAGTAACTTGAAATTCACCGTAAACCATGACGGTAATATCCGTTTCGGGCTCGGTGCTGTGAAAGGAGTAGGCGAAGCCGCCGTGCAAAGTATTATGGAAGAACGTGAGAAGAACGGCCCTTTCACCGGAATATTCGACTTTGTACAGCGTGTCAACCTGAATGCCTGCAACAAGAAGAATATGGAATGTCTTGCTTTGGCCGGTGGTTTCGACAGTTTCCCGGAACTGAAACGCGAACAATACTTCGCCGTCAACTCCAAAGGGGAAGTCTTCCTTGAAACCCTGATGCGCTATGGTAACCGTTATCAGGCGGATAAGTCGGCTGCGGTCAACTCTCTGTTTGGCGGTGATAACGTGATTGACGTGGCAACTCCTGAAATACCGCAAGGAGTGGAACGCTGGAACGATCTTGACCGTCTGAACCGTGAACGTGATTTGGTAGGTATCTATTTGTCTGCCCACCCGTTGGATGAATTTGTGATTGTACTGGATCATGTCTGCAACACGCGTATGGCAGATTTGGAAGATAAGGCTGCGCTTGTCGGTCGTGAAATAACGATGGGCGGAATTGTGACCAGTGTTCGTCGTGGAATCAGCAAGAATGGAAACCCTTACGGCATCGCCAAGATAGAGGATTATTCCGGTTCTACCGAAATCCCATTTTGGGGAAATGACTGGGTGACTTATCAAGGATACCTCAACGAAGGAACTTTCCTGTATATCAAAGCCCGTTGTCAGGCAAAACAATGGCGGCAGGATGAGCTGGAAGTGAAAATTACTTCTATGGAACTTCTCCCGGACGTGAAGGATGAACTCGTACAGAAAATAACAATCATGATACCTCTGTCGGTATTGAACTCCGCTTTAATCAAGGAGCTTGCGTCGTTGACTAAAGAGCATCCGGGCAATACAGAACTCTATTTCAAGGTGACGGATGATGTCGATGTCAATCGTGTGTCGGTCGATTTGATTTCCCGCCCGATCAAGCTTTCGGTAGGCCGTGAGTTAATTACCTATTTAAAAGACCGTCCCGAACTGGGATTTCATATCAATTGATTGGGTGTCCATCCGGACTTGCTTGTTAAAACAAAAAAGAGTATACCTTGACATAAGAAAGGCATACTCTTTTTCAATCTATTATTTCTTTTTCAGCTCCTTATTTTCATTGGAGCCAATCGGCTGCTTGCCAGCAGGAACTCATTATCTAATGTGTTTATCACTTCTTTCACGCTGCGTATCTTATCAGAGAGGAAGGCGTTGCTTCCGGCAAATGCATATCCTCTTTTCATGTTTCCTTTGGCTGCGTTGTACAATGCCTTGATAATGCAATAAGGACTCTTCTGATAGTCGCATGTCTTGATGCAATGGAACGGGCAGCACTTGGGCTTTTCCTGTCCTTTTTCTACATTACGTATAAATTCTCCGTTGATAGCTCTTCCGGGCATTCCTACGGGGCTTTCAATAATGAGAACGTCTTCGGCTTTAGAGTCGATGTACACTTCTTTGAAGGTCTGCGAAGCATCACACTCCAGTGTAGTTACAAAAATACTTCCCATCTGCACAGCCGAGGCTCCCAATTGCATGAACCTCGCAATATCTTCGCCTGTGGAGATTCCGCCGGCGGCAATGACAGGGATATTCTTTTTTTCTTTGTAGCTCGATGCAATCGCTACCACTTCCGGTATCAATGCTTCCAGAGCATATTTCTCATCTTGCAACTGCTCTTTCTTGAATCCCAGATGCCCGCCGGTCTTGGGACCTTCCACTACGATGGCGTCAGGCAGATAATCGTGATTCTTCAGCCATTTCTCACATATAACCCTGGCAGCTCTTGAAGAAGATACGATGGGAACTAGTTTCGTTTTGCTTTCTTGTGTCAGGTATAGGGGCAGGTCAAGGGGTAATCCTGCTCCGGCAAAGATTACATCTATTTTCTCGTTTATGGCAGTGCGTACCATTTCGGCATAATTGGATAATGCCACCATGATATTCACCCCGATGATTCCTTTTGATTTCTGCCGTGCCTTGTGGATTTCTTCTTTCAGCCCGCAAATGCATTTCTCGGTGTAACTACCTTTCCCTTTCGGGTATAGCAAACCTAAGCCTGCGCATGAAATAACACCTATGCCGCCTTCGTTGGCTACGGCTGACGCCAGGCCGGATAATGAAATTCCGACTCCCATTCCACCTTGTATGATAGGTGTTTTTATTTCTATATTTCCAATAAAAAATGGTTTCATATAATTGATGTTGTGATAAGACAATAAGTGGATACATATACTTCCGGTATTCTATTCGTCCGGCAATCTCCTGAAATGTAAATGTTCATTTAAAAAAATAATTAATTGAATACTAAAAAAAGAATGAGGGAGATAATTAAAGGAGAGGTCTGCTTTATAAAAGGATATAAAAAGAAGAACTAAGCGATAACGATTCGTAACTCAAACAGTGGCAAAGGTAACACAATAGGCGGAAACTACAATTTTAAATTCACGATTTATTTGTAAAAAGCGATAATTGTTATTTATTAGCATTTTCTCTTTTCAGGTTGCGTCTCTTAAAAATGCCTGCGGATATAACCAAATGGAATAATTTGATTATATTTGTAGCGCAGTTGAATGCAAAAATATAGTTTAATAATTAATACTTAAAGAAATGGCTTTTGAAATTACAGACAGCAACTATAAAGAGGTGCTTGCAGAAGGCAAACCGGTTGTTGTAGATTTTTGGGCTCCTTGGTGCGGCCCTTGTAAAATGGTGGGTCCTATTATCGAAGAACTGGCAGCAGAGTTTGAAGGACAAGTAATCATCGGCAAATGCGATGTAGACGAAAATGGTGATGTGGCTGCCGAATATGGTATCCGTAACATTCCTACCGTACTGTTTTTCAAGAATGGTGAGATTGTAGACAAGCAGGTAGGTGCCGTAGGCAAACCTGTATTTGCAGAAAAAGTGAAGAAACTGCTCTAAGCGGTAATATTTGATACTTATCACTTAATACTTAAATTATCATGGGACTGGAAGAAGATTTTTTTATGGCGGATGCTGACGACGAAAAGACCGTCGAGTTTATCAAAAACTATCTGCCTCAGGAACTGAAGGAGAAATTCGTGGACGACGAGTTGTATTACTTCATCGACTTGATCGACGAATATTATGCTGAAAGTGGTGTTCTCGATTCTAATCCCGATGCCGACGGTTACGTTGTCATTGATCTGGAAGCGATTGTGGATTACATTGTGAAAGAAGCTAAGAGTGACGGGCAAGGAGAATACGATCCTGAAGAGATTCTTTTTGTGGTTCAGGGAGAAATGGAATATGGAAACTCTCTGGGGCAGGTGGATTAAAGAAATCTAGTTTCATTAGTTGATAAAAAGGATGAAAGCCTGAAAGATGAAAATCTTTCAGGCTTTCATCCTTTTTATCGACTGTATAAATAAGTTTCGTTTAAATAAGATGATTTATGCGCGGGATTATACGAACAATACTTTTCATGTAGACTGACAATATCATTATCTCATTAATGCATTGTAAAGAACTGCTGATAAATAGTATAAATTGCATTATTAAATTATGTTATAAGATAATTTCCCTTGTGGGGATAAGAAGAATTACTGTGTATTTATAACATTAAGGAATACTAATAAACTTTCGAACACAATGAAACACACATGGCAACCATTAAATCAAATTGTTCATCATCAATTATTATATAGTAGTTTTGAACGAAATATAGGGATATGTAAAGGCAAGATGGGCACAGTAATTTTATTCTTCCGCTATGCTCATCATACGGATAATAGACTGTATGAGGATTTTGCCGGAGAACTTCTGGATGAAATTTGTCAAAGTATAACTTTTGATACCGCATGGGGATTTGGTGATGGACTGATTGGTATTGGATGGGGAATAGAATATTTGGTACAACAAAAATTCATAGAGGGGGATACTGATGAAATCTTGTTGGATATAGATAAAAGAATTATGGAGAAAGATGTTCAGCGTATAGATGATATGTCTTTTCATAAAGGATTCGAAGGTTTGGCTTTTTATGTTTTAGCTCGTTTATTATCACCACGTGAGAAAGGAACCCCGTTTGATACAGCTTATTTGTCAGACATTGAAAAAAAATGTATTGATAGTTTGGGATTTGCAGGTGAAGGTATGAGACTTCTATTGGATTTTATGCAAGGAAAAAATGTTCACTATCCGTATTCCAGAGTTCTAGATAAAATAATAAGTGAAGATAATATGGAGAAAGAGGCATTGTCTTGGAGTGCTGGTTTGAAATTTCTTTGAAATGTGGAGCGATATACTATGAAACAAAATATATTGAAGTCTTTCTTAAAGAGCTTAGGAGTCAGACATACAAATCAGTTTTCTAATGAAATTTATATGAATCATCCGTATAAATATAGTTTATATGGGATTTCTAAGATGTTGGAAGAATATCATGTGACTAATGTAGGAGTACGGGTTAGTGATAAAGATATTGATAGGCTAAGCATTCCTTTTGTGGCACAATTAGATCAGGACTTTGTTGTAGTTAATCACATAAAGAGGAAAGATGGCAAAGTATGTCTTATGCGAAATGGGGTATTTTCTAGTGTGACGATGAACGAGTTCAAAGAACAATGGTCGGGAGCCGCTTTGATTGCAGAGCCGGATTTGATGTCTGTAGAACCTGAATATTGGAAACATAGGCTTAGTGAACTGATTTCTAAAGGATGCAATCTGCTTATAGGATTAATTGTTTGTGCTATTTTGTGTAGTACTATATATAAAAATTGGAGTTTCTATTCTTTTAAGGAAGCTATTCTGTTTTTCTTGAACTTGGCTGGGGGAGTATGCAGCTATCTATTGCTTTTGAAACAATTACATATTTCAAATGAATATGCGAATAAGTTTTGCTCTCTATTTCATCAAAAAGATTGTAGTAATGTAACAGATTCAAAAGCTGCAAAAATAATGGATATATTTAGTTGGAGTGAGATTGGCTTCGGCTATTTTGTTTCCAATATGATTATATTATTGTTTTTGCCGAAAATGATTACTTATTTGGCTTTAATAAATATGTGTACCTTACCTTATACACTATGGAGTATTTGGTATCAATATAAAAAGATAAAACAATGGTGTGTGCTTTGCGTAATTGTACAAGTCATATTATGGTGTATTTTCGCTGTTAATATACTTGTAAACAATTTCGTTCTATGTGATGTATTCTTCGACCACATTTTAGTTATTTCAGCAATCTATTTATTTCCTTTTTTAATTATAAATTTATTAGCGAGGCTTTTATCTGATAGAAATAAATATAGGACTAAGGCTTGGTTATTGAATGAATTTAAAATGAAAGATGGGGTATTTGAGACTTTATTAAAAAAACAACCATATTATTCCGTAAATAGATCGGATTCTAATCTTATTTGGGGGAATCCGAATGCCCAAATTGGCATAACAGTTTTAACCAATCCGCACTGTGAGCCCTGTGCTGAGGTTCACAAACAACTAAATGAGTTATTGGAAAAAGAGGGAAATAGAATCTATATACAATACATTTTCTCAGCTTTTAGTAATGAATTATTGCTAAGTAATAGATTTCTGATTGCAGCTTACTTTCAAAGTGACAGAAAACAAGCTACCACAATTTATAGTGATTGGTTCGAAAAAGAAAAATATCGTCCATTAGCATTTTTTGAACGATACGATTTCTTATTGAATACTGAGGATATACAGTTAGAAATAGACAACCATTTTCGTTGGAGAATGCACAATCGGCTTGTAGCAACTCCTGTCATACTTATAAATGGTTATAAGTTACCTCCAGAATATAGCATACAAGATTTAGGTTATAAAATAAATGAAATGCAATCAATTGATTGAAATAACTATTGTTATGCTGCAGGACAATAGGCAATGATGAAGCTGATTATTGCAATAATCTGTGGCTCATTTAAATGTAATTAAGATGAAAACTCTAAACAGGATTTTAGTACATGACAAAGTTGAAGTCATGGATGCTTCTGAAATGAAGCAGGTTCTCGGTGGTTCAGGCTCTTCTGGATTGTTGACTTGTGACTGTGTCTGTACACAGCCTAAATCTGGTCAATTGGATAATCAAGGCAAGATTCCTCCTGCTGAATATAGTACGGGAATACAAGCCAAAAGTGCAATGGACGCATATATCAAGTTGTCTAGCGGATATTGTGCGGTATATGATACAGTTAATTGCTCTAATTGCAGAACAAACTAATTGTTAAAAAGACTTTGGCATGCCTGTACTTAATTCCAAGGTTGTATATGGAGAATAGGTTGTAAGGCATGCCAAAATCGTAAAGTAATAATGACTTCAACTAATATTATATTCTATGAATACCAAGTTAATATTTTTATTTTCTTTCTTTTTAATATCATTAAAAAGTTACTCCAATGGAAGTGTTATCGTCTTCAAGACTGATCAAGAGATAACTGTGCGGGTGAAAAGGCCGATATCAGGTATGTATAACTCCTTGTATGTAAATGCTGCCCTGTCATTATTTCCTCATAAAGAAGTGTGTTACCTTTTGTCACCGGGCGACTATGGTTCTGTTTCCTGTGAGTATTCATCCGGTAGAAAGGTGGAATTTTATGTCTTTGAGTCAGATTCCGTTATTGTGAACTATCTGGATGGAAAAATAACATTTGAAGGCGACAATGCGGCAGGTAACCAATATTGGAATAATGGAAGGATTAGAGATGGTTGGAATTTTCAACAACAAATTAAAGGTGCTATCAATGATGCTTTAAAGCAGAATGAAGATTTATCTATTGCCCTGAACAGAGTGGCGCATTCACCTTTTAGTACTGAAACTCTTGCAAAAATAGAGCGAATGGCCACCGATAAGCTGATATCTGAGGACTTTTCAACGTTACTCAATAATTATATGAGGTCGACTTTAGCCAACACAACTTTAGATGAATTGGAAATAAAGTCAATGACAGATTCACTGGGGTCGGAGAAACTAAAGAGGATAGATCAATTAAAAGACTCCATATATCTATCATTGCATGTGGACGACGTGTTGCCTATAAAATTTTCTTCTCTTTATATATCCTCTTATTATCACCGTATATATGATAAGTTAGATAATATGGAAAAAAAACTATTATTAGGAAAGTTTGCTGAAGAAACTTTCGGTCCATATTCTCACTGGCTATTGTCTCCTCCCAAAGTGCAGTATCAAATGCTGTTTGATGTTTTTTTATTTACTCACTACTTTAAGACAAAAGAAATCAGTCTTTTAAAATTATACGAATATCTGAGTGAAAACTTTCCGGAAAGCGAAGCTATGTCTATTATGCTAAAATTCGCAGTAGAAGAAGAGCAAGAGAAGAGAATAAGAGAAAAACCGGTTTTGATAAAAGAACCCATTAAGAGCTTACACGGCTTGACGAACATTAAAGAACTAAAAGGTCAAACACTTTTGATTGATTTATGGGCTACTTGGTGTACACCGTGCAGATTGCAATTTCGCTACTTAGAAGACTTACATAAATTATTGAATAGCTATCAGAATGTTACGTCGATTTTTATTTCAATAGATAAACGAGAACAGGAAAAAGTTTGGGAAAGTGTAGTGAATGAAATGTCCGGTTTTCACTTGAGAGCTTCAGAAAGCCTGATAAAAGATATAAAAGAAAAAGTTTTTGACGGAAAAGAAACAATGCTGATTCCGCGGTATATACTCATTGACCCGACCGGGAAAGTGATAAATGCAAACTTGCCCAGACCTGACAAGCCGGATGAATTGAAATTGGAACTGGATAAATATTTAACACCCAAAAAGAAATGAAGAATATATATATTATTGATGAATCTAGAAGTTCTCTCAAGAATGGCATAGGAACTTTCCTTCAAGAGTTTCTTTTTTGTGTAGAGCGAATGGATACGAATATCTGTCTTGTTAGTTTTAATTCTGAACAATCAGAATTTTCTATAGAAGAAGGAGACAAAATAAGCGAAATGCGTTTTCCTGTTTTTCCTTCCGGCAATTTTATGACTCATCCTGAAGTTGCTATCCGTTTTTTTCGATTATATATAAAAGATTCATCGAATAATGTTTTTCTGATAAACTACTCTCCTTGTATTGCTTTTCTACAATTAATCCGGGAGTTTTTCCCATTATCTAAGATTATGTATATTATTCATGATCTGTCGTGGACATCTGTTTGTTTGGGTGACAAAAAGGAATGGAAAGCTTCGATTAAAGTTTCAGGAGATGATGTTTCCGAAAAGGAGCGTTGGCTGATTAATGCGTTTGAAGAAGAGAAAAAAATGTGCAATATGGTTGATATTGTAGTCTGTCTGTCATTAAGTACTTTCAATGTATTGAAGGAAATATACAAGATTGATGAAAAGTTAATCAGATTAATACCGAATGGATTACGAAAAAAGAATATGAAATTCTTGGATAAAGATTGCTTACGTCGGTCTGTCAATATTGATAAAGCAGAGAAAGTTCTTCTTTTTGTGGGACGAACCACAAAAGTGAAAGGCTTTTCGGCATTGATAGAAGCATTCCGCTTAGTTCTAAAAAAAGTACCCAATGCCAGATTGATAATTGCCGGGGCTATAGTTGATTTAACTTCTTATGGAGATGTTTCGTCAAGAATTACATATCTTGGGCATATTGAATCGGAACATTTAAGGAAGTGGTATCGTATATCGGATATTGGAGTGATATCTTCATACTCTGAGCAATGTAGCTATGCCGGTATAGAAATGATGCAAGCAGGATTACCGATTGTTTCTTCTGATGGCTTTGGTGTGGTTGATATGTTCCATGATGGTATAAATGCAAAGGTTGCTTCGATTGGGAATCGAAAAACAGACAAAGAGTATATTCAAAATATGGCTAAAGCAGTGTTGGATTTAATCGAATCTGAAATTTTGTGTGCAAAGTTGAAAATAACAGAGAGGGAATTAGCTTCTTCGATTTATGGTATCCGACGAATGAAAAAGAACTATCAAAAATTAATTGATGGAATTTGAGAACATAAGTTTTTGGCCGTAATATACAAATAGCTCTAATTAATGTTTGGATGTTAGTTTATATTTGTCAATGTAGTATTCGTCTTTTTCAGTTACTAATTTACTATTGAAAAGCCGATTTTTGTTTCTATAAATAGAAGAAAGTAATGAAGAGTTTTCCCCATTTTCTTCAACGGGATGCCATGGATTGCGGACCGACGTGCCTGCGTATGATAGCGAAATACTATGGTAGGACTTATTCGCTTCAGACACTTCGTGAGCATTCTTTCATCACTCGTGAAGGAGTTTCGATGCTTGGCATCAGCGATGCGGCAGAATCTATCGGCTTTCGGACTTCCGGTGTACGGATTTCATTCAAACAATTGGTGGAAGATGTTCCTCTTCCATGCGTTCTTCATTGGAATCAGAATCATTTTGTAGTTTGTTATGACATCCGTAAGAAGAAAGGTGGCTACCATATTTCTATAGCAGATCCCGCCAGTCAATTGGTGACTTATCAAGAAAGTGAATTTAAGAAATGTTGGCTTTCCACAAAAATGGAAGGAGAAGAAAAAGGGGCAGTTTTAGTATTGGACCCGACGCCAGATTTTTATGATGCGGAAGATGAGAAAAGAGTAGGGGAGCGTAGTTTGACTTTTTTCTTGAAATATTTGACTCCTTATAAGAAACAGTTACTGCAACTTATCTTGGGGATGTTGGTTATCAGTGTACTACAATTAATAGCTCCTTTTCTAACGCAGTCATTGGTCGATGTCGGTATTCATGGAGGTAATCTGTCCTTTATAACTTTGATATTGGTTGCACAACTGGTCGTTTCGGTTTCTCAATTATCTGTTGGCTTTATTCGCAGTTGGATCATGCTTCACATGAATGCACGAATCAATATAGCGTTGATTTCCGATTTCCTTATCAAGCTGATGAAACTTCCACTTCATTATTTCGATACGAAAATGATTGGCGACATCATGCAGCGAATCGGTGACCATGGGCGTATTGAATCATTTCTGACAGGATCGTCTATCAGTACATTGTTCTCGTTTGTCAATTTCTTTGTCTTTTCTTTCGTGTTGGCGTATTATAATTTAGGGATTCTGGCAATCTTTTTAGTTGGTAATGCTTTATACGTCTGCTGGATTCTGCTCTTTATGAAATACCGGCGAGAACTCGATATCCGGCGTTTTGCACAGGCAGCAGGAGAACAGAGTAGCCTGATACAGTTAATCACCGCCATGCAGGAGATTAAATTGAATAACTGTGAGAAACAGAAACGTTGGCAATGGGAGCGCATTCAAGTAAAGTTATTCAAAATCAGTGTGAAAGGATTGGCGTTAGGACAAGTTCAACAGGTGGGATCCGTTTTCTTTAGCCAAACGACCAACATCGTCATTTCATTCATTGCAGCCAAATCAGTGGTGGAAGGAGAAATGACACTTGGTATGATGATGTCATTGACGTATATTATCGGGCAACTTTCCGGTCCGATAAGTTCCTTTATAGGTTTTGTTCAACAATTTCAGGATGCTAAAATCAGTTTGGAGCGCTTGAATGAGGTACATGGTAGAAAAGACGAGGAACAGGATATAGATTCAAAACTGATAGTACTGTCCGAAAGGCGCGAGATACGGATAGAAGATTTATGTTTTAGTTATGATGGCGCCGACAGGGATTATGTATTGAAGGATATGAAGTTGACAATCCCGGAGAGGAAAATCACAGCCATTGTAGGAGCAAGTGGTAGCGGAAAAACAACGCTGCTTAAACTGCTACTTGGATTCTATCAGCCGAATAAAGGGAGGATTACGATCGGAGAAACTCCTTTGAATACTATTAACCCTCATTTGTGGCGTGCCCGCACTGGAGCGGTGATGCAGGATGGAGTTATTTTCTCCGATACTATCGCACAGAACATTGCTGTCGGTGAAGATCAGATTGACATCGAACATCTCCGGCATGCCGTTACGGTAGCTAATATTCGTGATTTTATCGATTCTCTTCCATTAGGATACAATACGAAAATTGGTATGGAAGGCAATGGAATCAGTCAGGGGCAGCGGCAGCGCATTTTGATAGCTAGAGCTGTCTACAAAAATCCTGAATATTTGTTTTTTGATGAAGCTACTAATGCATTGGATGCCAATAATGAAAAAGAAATAATGGAACATCTGAACGATTTTTACAAAGGTAAAACTGTGGTGGTTGTAGCCCATCGATTGAGTACTGTGAGACATGCGGATAAGATAGTGGTATTAGAAAAAGGCAGAATTGTCGAAGAGGGGAGTCATCAGGAATTGGCACAGAAGCAAGGATTGTATTTTAACTTGGTGAAGAACCAACTGGAACTCGGGCAATAAGGATTGAGAAAGGGAGAAAATACATGAAAGAGGAAAACGATACAAAGATTATTAAAGAAGAAGCGAAAAAATATAAAGAAATTGAACTCCGGAGTGAAGAAGTGCAGGAGGTGATGAATCATGTGCCTTCATGGATACTTCGTCAAGGAATCACTGTTTTATGTTGTATCGTTGTCGTTCTGTTGGTCGGTAGTTATCTTTTCAAGTATCCGGACATAGTAGAAGCGGAAATAACAGTGAGTACACAAACTCCTCCTGTATATATAGTGACGAAAGCAGCAGGGAGACTGGAAGAACTCCGTATATCTAACGGTGGAGAAGTAGAAAAAGAAACCATATTGGGCGTAATAGAAAACGCGGCTAAAACCAAAGATGTACTTTGGGTAAAAGAACGAATGAGGCAGTGGGAAACAAAAGACTACTTGTTAAGTGAAGGGAAGCGGCTTTTTGACGGGCGGTATCTTCAACTGGGAGAAGTACAGGCAATCTATGCTGCATTTGTGTTAGCACTGAATGAATATGTGGAATTTGTCGGGCAAGATTATTATAATAGAAAACTGGAAAACAGCCAAAAGAACTTGAGCAATAGAAAAGAGTATTACCGGTTGGCGAAAAAACAATACCTGTTGGCAGCGCAAGATCAAGTGCTGGCAAAACGTATGTATGGTCGCGATTCTATTTTGTACACACGAAAAGTAATCATGGATAACGAATATGATGAAGCGCAACGCAATTATTTGCAGCATCGTCAGACTCATGAAGGGATGTGTATGTCTTTATCCCAGATTGAAATACAGATTGAACAGGACAAGGGAACTTTGCTCGATCTTCATCATCAGGCTTTGACGGAAGAGCAAAAGTATGCGCTTAACCTGAAAAATGCAACTGAGCAATTGCAGGCAGGCATTATTTCATGGGAGCAACATTATCTGCTGGTAGCTCCCATATCCGGAAAGTTAACTTTTATGAGTGTATGGAGTGATAACCAGTATATGACTGCTGGTGAAAGCCTTTTTGTCATTGCTCCTAGAGTGGATTCACTGCCTGTAGGCAGGGCATTACTTCCCGTTCAAGGATCGGGCAAAGTAAAAGCTGGACAGCAAGTTAATGTTCGCTTGAATAACTATCCGGATCATGAGTTTGGTTATGTGAAAGGAAAGGTAATCAATGTTTCTCCTGTACCGACAGAAGAAGCGAAGTATGTGGTAGACATTGAGTTCCCTAAGGGGTTACGCACTAATTATGATAAAGAACTTCCTATTAGTAGAGAACTGAAAGGGAGTGCCGAGATTATTACGGAAGATATGAGATTGATAGAAAGGTTGTTTGCCCCTATTAAAATGTTGAAAGAGCATATTAAATAATCTCTACTATAAAGTTTGAAAAATGAAAAAATATCTGCCATCTGCAACAAAATCGAAATAACGAATTGATATATAGCTGATTATAGCGTTGCAGATACCTGTTGCAGATAGGTTGCAGATACCTTTATCTGCAACACAATATAAGCCTAAAATATTTTTCCACCGGACGGTAAGTTTTGTTCCTATATCCGAAGAGATGATTTCCAGCGTCGAAACTCCCGTTTCCAGCCTGGAAACTGGAGTATCCAAGTATGGAAACGGGAGTATCTGCTTATAGATACTGTAGTTTCTTAGTATGGAAACTATGGGACACTCCTAGCTGTTGTTTTCTTGCAAAGGAGATTTACGAGACTAGCCCCAGTTATATTCTTCCACGTAACCGTCAAAGTATTCTTGTTGAATGACACCAAGCTCTTTGGCTATGGTGATAACCCGTTGTTGCTCTGCCGGAGTAAGATTCATTTCTCCTCTACGTTTCAAATAGTAGTTCTTTCTACCCATATACTCAATCATACGATAGCGGAAAGTATCTGCCGCACGAACAGTAAGTGCATTAATCGTACGCATAAAGCCACGTGCATAACGTACTTTCTCATCGGAGCGGTAATAATCACACGTGCCTTTCATCGTTTTCAGCCGCTTGGGATTCATCATCGACAGGAAAACACGCTCTGCCGGAGCATACTCTAAGGCAATCCGCCGCAGGCAAGTTGCGGCACGCGGGCATTCTTCGGCTGCACACATACCGAAAGTATAGGGGACTAAGGAGTAATCGAACGGTTCTTTCATTGCTTTTTATCGGTTTTATTATTTTAAAATTCTACAAATGTAAGGATAAAAAGGATAAACAGAATAAAATATCGTGTTTATTTGCATGAGCAAACAAATATAGCTAACTTAGCAGAATATTATTAACAAATAAGATAATGAAGATTACTCAGTTAAGAGACAAGGATAAAACTACTGCGCTGACTACAATGGATATGGAAACGTGGATAGAAAAAACACGGACTGAAACTAAAATGCAGCCAGTATCGGCTTTCAGAGAAGTGTTGCGATATTCCCTGCCCGACTCACGCTGCTACGAGGCCGACAAGTTGCCAAAGATTCTTCCGGCTGCGGAATTTCGCAGGACGGAAGGTGGAAAACAATTGAAAAGTTATAACGGAATAGTTGAGCTGACAGTCGGCCCGCTATCGGGCAGATCGGAAGTTTCGCTGGTAAAACAATTGGCTTGGGAACAACCGCAAACCTACTGCGCTTTTACCGGATCCAGCGGGCGGACAGTGAAAATCTGGACGAGATTTACCCGTCCCGATAGTTCGCTTCCACAGAAAAGAGAGGAAGCGGAAATATTTCATGCACATGCTTATCGGTTGGCTGTGAAATGTTACCAGCCCCAAATCCCGTTCAATATTTTATCAAAAGAACCTGCTCTGGAACAATATTCACGATTATCATACGATCCGGAACTTATGTACAGACCGGATTCCGTTCCGTTTTATCTGTCGCAGCCGGGAGGGATGCCCGAAGAACTGTCTTATCGGGAAGTAGTGCATTCGGAAAAGTCTCCGTTGACACGAGCTGTGCCGGGGTATGATACGGAACGTGCCATATTCATGCTTTTTGAAGCGGCTTTGAGAAAGACGCATGAAGAAATCTACAGAGCGGAAGATGAAGGTGCTCTCCAAAGAGATGCAGACTTTCAGGCTGTAGTGACACAACTGGCCGTCAACTGCTTCCACTCGGGCATTCCCGAAGAAGAAACGGTGAAACGTACTATCTTTCACTATTACTTACATCGGGAAGAAACACTTATTCGCCAATTGGTCAAAAATGTATATAGCGAACAGGAAGGCTTCGGAAAGAAAAATAGTTTAGGAAAAGAGCAGTTCCTGTCACTGCAAACAGAGGAGTTTATGAAGCGGCGTTATGAATTCCGTTACAATACCCAAGTGGGCGAAGTAGAATACCGCGAGCGGAACTCATTCCGCTTTTATTTCAACGCAATCGACAAACGGGTGCTGAACAGTATCGCGCTGGATGCGCAAGCCGAAGGTATTCCGCTATGGGACAGGGATATCAGCCGGTATATTTACTCCAACCGCATCCCTGTATTCAATCCGTTGGAAGACTTCCTTTATCATCTTACCGCTTGGGACGGCAAAGACCGTATCCGCGGACTGGCGCAGACTGTGCCCTGCAACAACAAACATTGGGTGGAACTGTTTCACCGCTGGTTTCTCAATATGGTTGTTCACTGGCGTGGAACGGATAAAAAATATGCGAACAATGTTTCTCCCTTATTGGTAGGTGTGCAAGGTTGCCGTAAGTCGACTTTCTGCCGCAGTATCATTCCGCCTGCTATACGTGCATATTATACGGACAGCATTGACTTTTCACAGAAGAGAGATGCCGAAGTTTATCTCAATCGCTTTGCACTCATCAACATTGATGAATTCGACCAGATTAGTGCCACTCAACAAGGTTTCCTGAAGCATATCCTCCAGAAACCGATTATAAATATGCGCAAACGTTATGGCAACGCTGTATTGGAAATGCGCCGTTATGCTTCATTTATCGCAACGAGTAACCAGAAAGATTTGCTGACCGACCCTTCGGGAAGCCGCCGTTTTATCTGTATCGAAGTGAGTGGGACGATAGACACAAACAAGGCGATAGATTATGACCAACTTTATGCACAGGCTATGTATGAACTCGATCATGGTGAACGTTACTGGTTTGATCAGGCTGAAGAACGGATTATGATGGAGAATAATCGTGAGTTTGAGCAAGTTTCACTTGAAGAACAGTTGTTTTACCGGTATTTTCGTCCGGTCAAGGAAGAAGAGGACGGTGAATGGCTTTCGCCGGCAGAGATTCTGGAAGATATAAAGAAAAACAGTGCCATACCGTTATCAAACAAGCGGGTGAGTGTATTCGGACGAATACTCCGCAAACACGAAATACCGTCGAGACGTGTACGTAGCGGTACTGTCTATCATGTTGCCAGGCTTTCATAAAGCAAACGGATGTGTTGCAGATACTGCATCTGCAACACATCTGCAACAGGTATCTGCAACGCTGTAATTTGTTGTGAATAAGAAGAATACGACGGTTTTGTTGCAGATGGCAGATAATTGCTGTTTATATTTTCTTGTGTAGCTCTGAACTTTTACACTTCCCAACATTTATAGCCTTTATTCCCGCATATATATACTACATAGGCTCTGACCTTATAATTCGGAAATTTCCTTTTTGTGTCCGCCGCATATCCTTTCACTTGTTCCACATGTTCTGGAAGCGGTTCGGTGAGTACCAACATTTTTTCGGCTTCTTTATTGTGATAGTATTTGAACTCTACTACCCGGTCGTCCGTATAATAGTCTGTGCCGGGGATACCTGTCATTTCAAAGTCCGACCGGCCGGCAGCATTGTTTTGTTCAATGGCAAATGTGTAGCAACTGCTCAAGTAGCGGGAGATAAGTTCATAGAAAGAGCATCGGATAAAGTTCTCATTTATTTTATCAAATACTTGTGCGGGGAATTGTCCCAAGTATTGTTCGAAATAGTTCTCTATCAATGGTTCCAGGCGACGGTCACTATCATATTTTCGATATACAGGCACATATCGTTGAGCATTTCCTTCGATTTGATTGATTTGATTATAGTAATCCATGTACACGCTACGCATGGTCATGTTGGGTAATGTTGTTACGTAATTATCTTTCAGTGTTGTCATGCCCAGATAAAACAAACTGATGGGATAGAATTCTTTATTGAAGAATTTCTTTTTGTTGAATTTGCTCGAAAGGTCGGCAACGTTATAAGACAGTTCATCATCAATCACCAGTGCGTCCAGCATAGCTTTTGCATTATCCAGTGAAAGAGTGAGCCGACGTATCCAGTTGATATCTGTACGCAGATTCTCATCGACCAGTTCATCCGGTATACTGCCGGCATTGACAGCAAATTTCTTGAAGAAATAAGTCAGAATGGTAGAATTGAAAAGACGTTCTCCGTTGGGACGGAATCGGTAACCGTCGTAATTGTTCACAATCAGTTGCCAGATTTCATCAAAGCGGTCTTGACCGGATGTGTATTTGTCGAGGACGTAGCGCAAGTAGGTTTCCGTCTCCTGATAGGTGAAGCCCAACATGTTCAGGAAGGTAGGCTCCAGTGTCAGTATCTCGGCAATGTTGTATCCGCTGGTCAAATCGTCCATAGTGACCGGCAATACACCTGTACAGAAACAAGTACGAACGCTTCCTTCTCCTATACCTTTCTTTATCACTTTGAAGAAGGTACGCAGGAAACTGTCGTTAGTGGTTACTTCTTCATAAAGCGGATCATTATAAGCAGTGAGCAGTTGGTTGGTGAAGTTATCGTATTCGTCAATCAGGATATAGGCTTTAGGCAGTTCATGGGAACGGGCATACATCAGGACTTCTTCGAGCATTTTTGAAGCATCTCCTTTATTTGTAAATTGGAAGTCTCCGAACAAATCACGATTATGTTCCACCATTACTTCTACAGGAGCGCAATTCAAATCATTGAAGTTTTGGGCCAAGTTTTGCATATTGTTTGCCATTACCATTGCCGAGAAGTCGTAGCGGATAATCATGTAACGATTATGCTCGGGCGTGGGGTGGCTGCCAATCCATGTGCCGCCGAACAACTCTTCGAAACGATGTGCCTTCGTGCGGTCGTAATAACAAGCTAAGGTCGATATTAACAAACTCTTTCCAAAACGGCGGGGGCGCAAAAATACAGGGGCGTTATAATTTTCAAGCCTCGTAATATAGTTCGTTTTATCAACATAGTAGAAACCTCGTTCGCGAAGGTCTACAAAGTCTGCTATTGCATAAGGGATGGTTATTTTATCCATAATCGTTCTGCTTTTATTCTATACGAACAAAGGTAAGGATAAAAAACGAATTATATTTCTTCCAGCGCATAATATTGATAATCCCTCAGCACTGTCTGAAGAAACTTTTCCTGATTGCCCTCTCGCGGAGTAATGGAAAGGAGTGATTGCACTTTTTTTGCAAGTGCCGTGACGCGTCGTGTCCGGTCTTTCTCTCCGGATTCCAATGTCCGGGTAATCACATTCACCTGCTCCAGTGACAAGTCGGCGGATTGCGGATAGACTGGCTTGTAATTTTTTGTCAGGTAATCGAATTCGTCAAGACTGACATGTATCTTGCGATAGTTCTTTTCTTTAATTACCATAGTGCCGGCTGCGAGGTCACCCAGTCGCTGATTGTTTTTGGTGAGTAACACGACCAGAAGCCCTAAACCGCTGGTCAGTGGACCGTCAACTATGAAAAGAAGCCAGCGTAGCAGGTAAGAACTGACGGTAGGAGTGGAGCCGTCCACCTTGACGACGCGTATATTCATCAGTTTTTTTCCGAAGCTCTGTCCGTGATTGAACGTTTCGCACAAAAAAGAATAACCGAGTATCGGTAAATAGATGACACATAAGAAAAAGAATGCCCGGAATCCTGACGGCAACCGTAGTTCCATTAAGAGGACAGCTGTTGCATATACATAAAGTACAATCAGGAAATAATCAATGACTAATGCCAGAAATCGCTCGCCGATACTGGCGGGTGTTTGGCTGATACGGACGAATTGTCCGGTGATTATCGTAGATTCTGCCATTTTGGGTTAAACATTTTTAGGATTCCGTTGCAAATATATCATAATTCTCTTACTTTTGCTTCCGGTTTCGGACAAAACTTATCCGGAAACTATTGAAAAGCATGAAAGAAGTTACGTTTATCCGTCGGAACATTGAAAAATGGAAAGAGACTGAGAAGGTGGTGGAGCAGGCTGCAAACCTGTCCCCTGACCAGCTTGCCGATGCCTATACGGACTTGACTGCCGACCTGGCGTTTGCCCAGACGCATTTCCCGACTTCCCGCATTACGATTTATCTGAATAATCTGGCTTCGGCATTGCACAATGAAATCTACCGGAATAAACGTGAGAAGTGGACACGGATTATCACCTTTTGGACGCAGGAAGTCCCCCGTACCATGTATGACGCACGTCGGGAACTGCTGACTTCGTTTCTTATCTTTGTAGCCAGTGTGCTCATCGGAGTGCTGTCTGCTGCGAACGACCCGGATTTTGTCCGTTTGATTCTAGGAAACGGCTATGTGGACATGACATTGGAGAATATAGCCAATGGCGAACCGATGGCAGTATATGGCGGCTCTTCCGAAGTCCCGATGTTTCTGGGGATTACCCTCAATAACGTAATGGTATCTTTTAACTGCTTTGTAATGGGATTATTGACCAGCTTCGGAACGGGATATATGCTTCTTAGCAATGGGATTATGGTAGGAGCTTTTCAAACTTTCTTTTATCAACACGATTTGCTTTGGGAATCCAGCCTTGCCATTTGGCTGCACGGAACGCTTGAGATTTGGGCGATTATCGTAGCCGGTGCCGCCGGACTGGCTTTGGGCAACGGATGGTTGTTTCCCAGAACATATTCAAGACTGGAATCTTTTCGGAGAGGGGCGAAACGAGGACTGAAAATCGTAATCGGCACTGTTCCTGTATTTATCATGGCAGGTTTTATCGAGGGCTTTCTCACCCGTCACACCGAACTTCCTGATATGTTGAGGCTGGGCGTGATCCTTACTTCTCTGGCATTTATCATTTTCTACTATATTTATTTACCAAATAGAAAAAAACATGGAATCACAGAAACCTAAGATTGCGATGTACGTAAAACGCCCTTTCGGCGAAAAGTTGAACGCTTCTTTTGACTTTATAAAAGAGAATTGGAAACAGTTGTTCAAGTACTCAACGTATCTGGTACTCCCAATCTGTTTGCTCCAGGCCGCAAATTTTAGCGGACTGATGGGCGGTATGACAGACCTCACCGCCATGCAGGCATCAGGAAGTATGGGTGATAATCCTTTCGCAGCCTTGGGACCTACATTTGCATTGAACTATGCAGGGGTTATCTTCTTTTCTTGTTTGGGAGCCTTGTTGCTGACTTCCTTGATTTATGGAATGGTTCGCTTGTACAATGAACGTGAGGAACGCCTGAACGGTATTGTATTCAGTGACATAAAACCGTTGCTGCTTCACAATGTCAAGAGATTGTTTCTCATGGGGGTGGCTGTCAGCTTCTTATTCCTGTTTGTCATCATTATAATGGTGTTATTGGCAGTATTGACTCCTTTTACATTGCTGCTCACTTTCCCGTTGTTGTTTGCATTCATGATACCTATGGCTCTGATGGCTCCTATCTATTTGTTTGAAGATATTTCGCTGATGGAGGCGTTCAAGAAAACATTCCGGTTAGGGTTTGCCACTTGGGGAGGAGTTTTCCTGATTTTGATTGTGATGGGAATCATTGCCAGCGTATTGCAGGGGATTGTTTCGATACCGTGGTATGTTATCTATATCGTGAAAATGGTTTTTGCCATGAGTGACGGTGGTGAAGTCTCTTCGTCCGTCGGACTGAACTTTGCGCAATATCTGTTTTCTATTCTGATGTTGTACGGCTCTTACCTGTCGGCTATATTCAGTATTGTAGGACTGGTATATCAGTACGGTCATGCATCGGAAGTGGTGGACAGCATAACGGTAGAAAGTGATATTGACAACTTTGATAAACTCTAAAATAAATCCGGAATAGATGAATCTTACTTCCCCGGCTGATACATTGGTCTGTGATACGGCGAAGATTGCCCTTTGGCGGTCTGATCCGGCATACGACTATAACCGTGAACTGATTACTCCGGAGCTTAACCTCTTAGAGTGGATCAGTAAGCAGTTCGGGGAACTTCTGCGCAAGATATTCGGCAGCCGCTTTGCGGAAGAGTATTCGGGGCTTATCCTGATATGCATTGCCATCATTCTTCTGCTTCTGATTATCTGGTTCGTTTATAAAAAGCGTCCCGAACTGTTCATGCGTTCGCCTAAGAATGCATTGCCTTATACCGTAGGGGAAGATACGATTTATGGCGTAGATTTTCCGGGAGGAATTGCCGAAGCGCTTTCCCGCCAGGATTATCGGGAAGCGGTTCGTTTGCTTTATTTGCAGACATTGAAACAGCTCAGCGATGCGGAACGCATCGACTGGCAACTTTATAAAACGCCTACACAGTATCTGAATGAAGTCCGTTTGCCGGCTTTCCGCCAACTGACCAATCACTTTTTGCGGGTACGTTACGGAAACTTTGAGGCGACGGAAGAACTTTTCCGTACCATGCAGACGTTGCAGGAGGAAATAGGGAAAGGAGGCGTCTCATGAAAGGAAGCCGCTGGTTTATAATCTTTATTGTAGCTTTTCTGCTGGTTATGTTTGCGGTAGAGTATCATTTGCCTAAAAAGTTTGTGTGGACACCTACTTTCAGCCATTACGATGAGCAGCCGCTCGGTTGTGCGGTGTTCGACAGCCTGCTGTCTTCTTCTTTGCCAAATGGCTATTCCATATCTAAGGAGACGTTCTATCAGATGGAGGGGGATACGACGGACAATGGCAATAAGGGCATACTTGTGATTGCCAATAATTTGTCTATGGTAGAGGCAGACGTGAATGCTTTATTGAAAATGGCAGAACGGGGGAATAAGATTATGCTGGTAAGCAATAACTATCCTAAGTATTTGGAAGATACTTTGCGGTTTTATTGTACATATTCTCATTTTAGTGCGGCTGCTTTCAAGAAGTATGCTTCTTCTATCTTCAGGAAAGACAGTATTTATTGGATTGCCGATTCTGTCTATTCCCGGCAGCTATACCGTTGTTATCCGCAATTCTGTAATTCCTATTTCAGGAGTTATGATTCATTGCCGGTACGGAAGTTGGCGGAGAAAGATATGTCGGACGCTATCGGTGATGCGTTGGCTGATTCTGATTCTGTGAAAGCGTACAATAACTATCATCCGTTGATGGCAATGGTTCGTCCGTGGGGGAAAGGGGAAATCATGCTCGTCTCTACTCCGTTGTTGTTTACGAATTATGGCGTGTTGGACGGGAATAACGCAAATTATATCTTCCGTTTACTGTCGCAGATGGGGGAACTTCCTATCGTTCGTAGTGAAGGATATGTGAAAGCGACGGCACAGGTGCAACAGTCGCCTTTCCGTTATCTGCTTGCGCACCAGCCGCTCCGTTGGGCTTTGTACCTGACGATGATTACTATCCTGCTTTTTATGATATTCACGGCAAAAAGACGGCAACGTGCCATTCCTGTTGTTCGTGAGCCGGCAAACAAGTCTCTCGAATTTACAGAATTGATTGGTACGCTGTATTTCCAGAAGAAAGACCATGTCGACTTGGTTCGTAAGAAGTTTGCTTATTTGGCAGAAGTGTTGCGAAGAGAAATTCAGGTGGATATTGAGGAAGTGGCGGATGACAAACGCTCTTTCGAGAGGATTGCCCGGAAAACGGGGATGGATGCCGAAGATATTGCGAGGTTTATCCATGAAGTCAGACCGGTGCTTTACGGTGGACGCACTATCGACTCTGAACAGATGAAAGTGTTTATTGATAAAATGAATGAAATAATCAATCATATCTAAAGAAGAAATTTATGGAAGAGAATACAGAACAGCGAGTGGATTTAACTCTCTTTTCCGAGAAGATACAAGAGTTGAAAGACCGGATTGCTTCCGTCATTGTCGGACAGGAACAGACGGTGGATTTGGTGCTGACAGCCATTCTGGCTAATGGCCATGTGCTGATAGAAGGTGTGCCGGGAGTGGCAAAGACCTTGTTGGCTCGCCTGACGGCTCGTCTGATTGATGCTGACTTCAGCCGTATCCAGTTTACACCGGACTTGATGCCGAGTGATGTGTTGGGTACGACGGTGTTTAATATGAAAACCAATGGCTTTGACTTTCATCAGGGGCCGATTTTCGCGGATATCGTATTGGTGGACGAAATCAACCGTGCGCCTGCCAAAACGCAGGCTGCCTTGTTTGAGGTGATGGAAGAACGTCAGATCAGTATTGACGGAACTACACACCGGATGGGCGAACTATATACGATTCTTGCCACACAGAATCCTGTGGAACAGGAAGGTACGTACAAACTTCCCGAAGCGCAACTCGACCGTTTCCTGATGAAGATTACGATGGATTATCCTTCCCTTGAAGAGGAAGTGAATATCCTTGAACGTCATCATACCAATGCCGCATTGGTGAAACTGGACAACATAACGCCTTCCATCACCAAAGAAGAACTTCTGTCGCTCCGTGCTTTCATGAATCAGGTATTTGTAGACCGTACGCTGCTCCAATACATCGCATTGATTGTGCAGCAGACGCGTACCAGCAAGGCTGTGTATCTGGGAGCTTCTCCGCGTGCATCCGTAGCTATGCTGCAATCCTCGAAGGCCTATGCACTCTTGCAGGGACGGGATTTTGTGACGCCGGAAGATATTAAGTTCGTAGCTCCTTACGTACTTCAGCACCGCCTTATCTTGACGGCGGAAGCGGAAATGGAAGGATATTCTCCGGTGAAGGTGACGCAGCGCTTGATTGATAAGGTCGAAGTCCCGAAATAATGGGTAGTCGATTATTACCAGACTATGGTCTTTAGTTTTTAATCTTTAATATCTAATTGATAAATTGTACTTAACCCGTCGTTTCTATATTGCCCTTGTCGTAATTATCCTCTTGTTGGGTAGTGGATACGCCTTCGCTCCGCTCTTTGTTATCGGGCAGTGGGTGCTTTTTGCCTTTTTCCTGACTGTATTGGCGGATGGCTATCTGCTTTATAGTGTTCGTGGAATTCAGGCATTCCGCCAATGTGCCGACCGTTTCTCCAATGGGGACGAGAATGAGGTAAGTATCCGGGTAGAGAGTAGTTATCCCCGTCCTGTCGCTTTGGAAATCATTGACGAAATTCCTTTTATCTTTCAGAAGCGTGATATTGATTTTTGTGTCAGTCTTCGGGCAAACGAAGGGAAAACGGTTAGTTACCAGCTTCGTCCTACGCGTCGGGGCGTCTATTCTTTCGGACACATCCGGGTTTTCGTAACCGGGCGGATAGGCTTGGTTTCCCGGCGATATACTTGTGGTGAACCGTTGGATATTAAGGTGTATCCGTCTTATCTGATGCTGCACCAGTATGAATTGCTGGCTATCAGTGATAATCTTACCGAACTGGGAATAAAGCGTATTCGCCGGATAGGTCATCACACGGAGTTTGAGCAGATAAAGGAGTATGTGAAAGGCGATGATTACCGTACGATAAACTGGAAAGCGAGTGCCCGCCGGCACGAGCTTATGGTGAATGTTTATCAGGACGAACGTTCACAACAGATTTATAATGTGATAGATAAAGGCAGGGTGATGCAGCAGGCTTTTCGTGGAATGACTTTGCTCGATTATGCGATAAACGCTTCGCTGGTACTTTCGTACGTTGCGATGCAGAAAGAGGACAAGGCGGGTTTGGTGACTTTTGATGAGCATTTCGATACGTTTGTCCCTGCTTCCAAGCAACCAGGACATATGCAGACCTTGCTTGAGAAACTTTACAGCCAGAAGACTACTTTCGGGGAAACGGATTTCTCGGCTCTATGTGTGCATCTGAACAAGCATGTCAGCAAACGGAGCCTGTTGATATTATATACAAATTTCTCCGGTATATCCAGCATGAACCGTCAGTTGGCTTATCTGAAGCAATTGAACCGCCAACACCGTCTGCTTGTCGTCTTTTTCGAGGATGCCGAATTGAAGGAATACATTGCCACTCCTGCCAAAGATACGGAAGGCTATTACCGCCATGTGATTGCGGAAAAGTTCGCTTACGAAAAGCGGTTGGTTGTTTCTACCTTGAAACAGCATGGAATCTATTCTTTATTAACTACACCGGAGAATCTTTCGATAGATGTGATTAATAAGTATTTGGAGATGAAAGCGCGGCAGCTGCTATGATAAGTCTTTAATGATTTGTTCAACTGTCTCTTTTAAAGGAGGAAGATGTTTTTGTATGACTACCCAAATGATTTCGTAGTCAATATTGGCATATTCATGGGAGATAATATTTCTTAATCCAATAACTTTCGTCCATGGAATTTGAGGATAATCTTTAAGAAAATTCTTTTGTGTTTTATCATCAATCGCCTTGATTGTTTCTCCTATCACTTGAATTCTCATGATACATGCATCTAAGATGGTCATTCCCCAAGGTGATAATAGAAAATCATCTACCTGCTGAATATTCTTACACCTTTCTTCAATGATAGATATTGATTCTGATATTTGAAGAAACTTGTCTTGAATTTCTTCTTTAAGCGTATATTCCATCTTTTTCTATTCTTTGGGAAATGAGTGAACGGAGATTTTTACGTAATCGGAGAAGATCTATTTTGCAGTTACATATCTGTTCCAACTCTTCTTTTATATCGAACATAATAAAAGGATCCGGCTCTTTTAACTCAATAAAAACATCCAAATCGCTCTCTTCATGCTGTTCTCCACGAGCCACAGAACCGAAGATTCCGATAGAAATAATTCCGTATTTCTCGGCAAACTGTTGCTTGAACTGGCGAATCTTTGCAAGATATTCGTTGGTTGTTTTCATTCTTATATTCTCCTTCCAATACAAAAATAGTAAAAAAAGAGAAGATAGCAAATGTATTTCTTCAAAAAGAGATTATACTCCTGATGCTTTCCGTGTTTCCACAAAGAAGAAAATAGCCATGCCGATGATGATAACCCCCAGTATGCCGTAGAATAACCGTGTCCGGTTTCGTCCTACGTTCCGGATAATGGTCTGTGCATTGCGCGTTGTGAAAAACCAGTCCCAGTTGAGCAATGACGCCAGCAGGGAGACAATTCCTGCCAGCGCAAAGATTCCTTGTACGATATATTGTCCGGTCATAGCTTGATAACTCTGCTTCCGTCTTCCAGTTCTTCAATCGTTACTTTTACGGCATCACCCGGCAGCAGCTCTTCTACAAGCTCCGGCCATTCGATAAAGCAAAGGGCGCCGCTGTAGAAATAATCTTCATATCCCATGTCATACACTTCACTCAGTTTCTTGATACGGTAAAAGTCGAAGTGATAAATCAATTCCCCTGTTTCGTCCGAACGATATTCGTTGACGATGGCAAAGGTGGGAGAACTGATAACGTCTTCTACGCCCAATTCTTCGCAGAGTGCTTTGACAAATGTCGTTTTGCCGGCACCCATCTTTCCGTATAAAGCAAATACAGTGTTGTCGCCCATAGCAGCAATAAATTCGCGGGCTGCTTCATGGATACTTTCCAGTGATTGAATTTTGATTTCCATATACTAATTCTATTATGATGACTATTTCCTGCAACAACTCTTTCCTATTTTGCAAACAGCATAAATCAGGATAGAGAAGAATATGATCGAGGCTCCCGAAGGAACTTTCCAATGATAAGAAATAAACAGTCCGCCCAAGCATCCCAAGAAGCCGATACCGATGGACAGCCAGATTATTTTCTTGAAACTATACGTGAATAAGTTGGCAGTCATCTGCGGAATGGTGAGAAGGGAGATGGCTAATACGATACCTACCATGCGCAGACAGGCTACAATCGTCAGCGCGATAAACATCATCAATACATATTCAAATACCTCTACCGGAATCTTCTGTGAACGTGCAAACTCACGGTCGAAGGCGATATATACAATGGGACGGATAAACAGGTAAAAGAATCCGGTCAGCAGCAGTGCCAGTATGCCGAGCATCCATAAGTCGGCTTGATTGATGGTCAGGATATTCCCGAAAAGATAAGCTGACAGGTCGGGAGCGAATCCCGGCGACAGGAAGCTGAACATGATTCCCAATGCCATGCCCAACGTCCAGAATACGGCAATAGCAGAATCTTCGCGCATATCTTTCCGCCTGCTGAGCCATTCGACGCCAAAGGCGGACAATACGGAAAAGACGGCGGCGGAGAGTATCGGGGAAATTCCCGCAAACAATCCTAAGCCTATTCCACCGAAAGAAGCATGGGTGATACCCCCACTGATAAATACCAGGCGGCGGGTAACGATGTATGTTCCTATAATTCCACAGGCGATACTTGCCAGCAGGCTCCCTAGCAGGGCATGTTGAAAGAATGTATATTGTAGTAGATCCACTGATTTAATTTACTAATTACAAGTTCTAATTTACGAATCTGAGAAACTGGGTTTATACTTGTCAGGCTTCTTTCTTCTCTACGACTCTTCTTTCTCCGATAATCAGGAACACTTCGTCTTTAAGCTCGTCCGGCAATTCAATGCCGCGGAGCTGAAGGCTGCGTACCCATCCTGCCACTTCATCATCTTTGGTGGTATACAGTACATCCCGAAACATATCCGTCTCTTCTTCTGCGTATGCATTCCCTTCGCGACCGATGAATTGGTCCAGTTCCTCATCATCGTAATATTCTATTTTCTTGCTGACAGCAGCCAGCAGGCTATCCCGTTCGCATACTTCATGTTGTCCGCAACATTCTGTATCCACTTCCTTCACTTCCGGCATACGGTCCAGTTCGCCTCTCTCTATTTTCTTTTGCAGTCTTCTGTTGCGGATGATTCCGGCTATCAGTGCGATAACACCCAGCAATACCAGACCTATAATGAGTATCCACATAATCGTACTAAATCAAATTTCTGCAAAGTTACTTATAAATTTGCATTCTATAGGCGTATGATATCTATTTCTTTTCTTACTTTTGTGTGTTGCTAACTTAAATATAAAGCCATGAAATTTAATAAATTGTTCTCCGGTCTGGTAGGAATATGCTTGTTTTTCGGATTCACATCTTGTGCGGAAGATAAAAGAATCTTTGGAGATGATATTGAAATTCCTGAATTGACGGACGATAATACGGTGCAGTTTACAGTAGAGGTTGCCAGTGACTGGAAGCAGATAGAAGTGATTGCCGGTGGTGGAAGAATGGCTATTGAATGGGGCGACGGACGTCTGCAAAAGATAGAAGACCCGGGAACGACCGGACCTATCAATTACAAATATGGAAACAAGAAAAGTTATCAGGTAAGAATATGGGCGGAAGAACTGGATTTCCTCAGTATAAGTGGTCTGCTTCTTCCTACAACGAATCTCCGTATGGGATATTTGCCTGGAATAAGGAGTTTGAATCTAAACAGCTTTTCGGGCACCGCGGAACTTGACCTGAGTAGTTCTTGTCCTAATGTGGAAGATATAAATATCGGCAACTGGTCTGACTTGGAACGTCTAGAACTAAACCAGTGCAAGCAACTGGAAAGAGCGGACATCTACACAAATCCCCGATTGACTTCCTTGAATATAGTAAACCTGCCAAGGCTGAAGGACTTGAATTGTGCCGGAAACGGGTTAACCACTCTTTCTTTGAAAGGAACGCCCGCATTGCGGACTTTCTATTGTAATAACAACCCTCTGACTGCCATTGATTTTGAAGAGGATATGGCTATTACCGGATTGTTTATACAAAACTGCGCCTTTAGTTCATTGGCTTTTTTAGAAAAGCTGCCTTTGTTGTCAGAATTTAGCTGTCGCTCTAATAAACTGACAACGTTAGATTTATCAAATCATCAGTCGATTCGTTTTCTGGATTGTAGTTTCAATAGAAAACTGAACTATTTATCAATCCCGGCAAATAATCTGGTACAAATATTACGTTGCCATTCTTGTAACTTAGGGGCGAGTACATTAAATGAAATATTTGAAGTGCTGATTCCCCTTCCCAAGCCACCCACTTCTGAACAGGAAAAGGATTATCGAATATCTTTCTATGACAATCCGGGAGAGAAGACCTGTGATGTGAGCATACTTAAAAATAAATACTGGTACATAGACACAGATAAAAACTGATTATAAACATGAACTTGAATCTAATGAAAAGAAGATTTTATTTACTTATTTCTTTTTTGTTGGGCGGAACGATGCTTATCTCTGCCCAGTCTCCTGTAGACAAAGCCTTGAGTACTATCAACCGCTCTTCTGCTGAAGCCACTATCGGCTTTCTTGCAGCAGATGAGCTTCAAGGACGCGAAGCGGGATTTCATGGCTCGTATGTATCTTCGGAATACATAGCTTCTTTATTACAGTGGATGGGCGTACAGCCTTTGAACGACAGCTATTTCCAACCTTTCGAAGCCTATCGGAAAGAACGCCAGAAGAAAGGGCGTCTGGAAGTTCATCCCGATTCTATTGCCAAACTAAAAAAGGAAGTTCACCAAAAGCTTTCCATGAGGAATGTATTAGGAATGATTCCCGGCAAAAATACTAAGGAATATGTGATAGTAGGTGCTCATTTCGACCATCTGGGAATAGACCCTGCACTCGATGGCGACCAAATTTATAATGGCGCGGATGATAATGCATCCGGTGTATCGGCTGTATTACAAATAGCAAGAGCATTTGTAGCCAGTGGGCAGCAGCCGGAAAGAAATGTAATTTTCGCTTTTTGGGATGGAGAAGAAAAAGGATTGCTTGGTTCTAAATACTTTGTACAGACTTGTCCTTTTGTCTCTCAAATCAAAGGCTATTTGAATTTTGATATGATTGGCCGTAATAACAAACCTCAGCAACCCCGCCATGTGGTCTATTTCTATACGGCTGCCCATCCTGCTTTTGGTGATTGGTTGAAAGATGATATAAAGAAATACGGCTTGCGATTGGAACCGGACTACCGTGCATGGGACAATCCGATAGGCGGAAGTGATAACGGAACATTTGCAAAAGTAGGCATTCCTATCATTTGGTATCACACGGACGGGCATCCCGATTACCATCAGCCGTCCGATCATGCCGACCGGTTGAACTGGGATAAGATTGTAGAAATCACGAAAGCGTCTTTCCTTAATATGTGGAAAATGGCGAATGAGAAGTCATTTTAAAATTATCTGTCATCCTTAACGCGGTAGAAGAGTTCTCCTTTATTTATCAGGAGTGGGGGATTCTTCACTGCGTTCAGAATGACAGATAATCAGGCGATATATTTATAATATTAAGGTCGATTTATTTGTATAACATAACCCCGAAGGTCGGGCTTTAATCATTTTTGGGTTATTCTACTGGTTGTGCACCGGTATCTCCTTCAATCTTCCATCCAGGGTTCTGATAAACGACCGAACTGGCAAAGTCATTCTTATCCGAAGCTGTCTGGCGGAATACTGCCATACCTATCGGATTCAAATAGTGAGCCGGTGTGAAGAGGAAACCTTTCTGCCCTGCAATCAGATTATTCTTCGTAATCTTCTCGTACGGAAGGATATATTTACTTAAATCGGATGAGGACATATTACCTTCTGCCGGGTCTACTTTACATAAATCTTTCAGTTGCTCTTCATATTTACTTCCCCAGTACAACATACCTTCCACACGGTAAGGTTTGGATATCAACTGGTCACAAGCACGCCAGCGTTTCAAGTCTTCCCAGCGCAAGGCCTCTGCGCAAAGTTCGTTGCGGCGTTCGCGACGGATATTATATAATGTCGCATCTATCAGTTGACCGTGAGAATAAGCCGCGAAATCACCTTTGGCTTCTTCACTCATTATTGTTGCAGTGATTGTCTTATTATAGTCTTCATTCACTTTGGCACGTCGGCGTAAAGCCTTCCAATATCCGTCGGCCGTTCCGTCGATTCTACCATTTTTTTCATACGAAGCTTCCATGTAAATCAGCATAGCTTCCGCTGCACGGAAAACAATGCCGCCCGATGTCCCTGAACTATGGTCGTTGGCCATGTGGCTGGAGTAATGCTTGCCTTTTTTGATGATAAAACCTGTTGTCGCAAGGCTTCCCTTGTCGCCATAGATGAAACGGATTGTGCAGTAGCTGGGAGTACCGTCATTGCCGTAGTAGTTTACGTCACCTTTGTTTTCAGTGTTAGCGTCACCCGTTTTTTTGGTAAAGATGACAATACGTGAATCACGATTCTTTAAAGTAGAGTTTATGCCTTCTTTTTCCCATTCGGTATCATAACCCGAACCGGCTGCATAAATAGGAAGCCCGTTACGCATCAGGAAAGAGTTGACCATACCTCGCGTCCATCCGGAACCACCGCCGTTACGTTCCAGTTCCATCTGCAAGTTGCTGGTCACCAGTCCTTCCTTGAACTGTTTCCACATCAATATTTCATCATACCCTTCCATGTTTTCATCGCAGAACATGGTGTAATAAGGGTTGATAGAAACCAGACTGGAATTCATACCTTCGGGGGTGTCGGTATTATCAGCCAGTTTTCCGACGATATAGTCGCCTACTACTTTTGAAGATTTCATAGCTTCGTCAAGGAAATAAGCTATCTCGGTGTCAATATTGAAACCACTTACGTCTGCGGAATTGCCCGGCCATCCTTTTCCACCGGGTACAAATGCTGTTCCCTTATGATACTTCTCCCAGGTAGCTTCGAAGAGGGCGACACGTGCACGCAGCAAGTGTGCTACGTTTCTGCTGATACGATTCTTGCCGCCCGGAGCTTTATCAAGCAGTAACTCAGTCGCTTTCTGCAAATCGTCCAGGATGAAACGTGCTACCTTGTTACGTGGTTGGCGTTTGCTGGATTCAATCAACGTCTCTTCCACATCGGGTAGTGCAGTAGTGACGATAGGCAAATCTCCCAGAGAAGCCAGCAATTTATAATAATTGTATGCACGAATCACGTACATTTCACCGATATAATGTTTCACATTATCCTGATTACCAGTGATAGTACCCGCTTCAAAATTAGGCAAGGTGTTGTCAAAGAAATAGTTGCAGGCACGTATCTTCTTCCAGTCCCATTCGCCTTCACCCGATGGCACTTTCTTCTGTCCGGGTATCCAGAATTCCGGAGAGTCACCGCTGGCTTGGTTATCAGTATCGTTATCTTTGCCGAAGAAGTTGATGCCATACGCGTCCGTCACTGTTTCAAACGGATAAGCATTGATGGTGTATGCAGCCAAATCGCTTTCGGATGCGAAGTATTTTTCGGGAATAACCTTATCCAGTGGTTCCCTGTCCAGAAAATCATTGCAACCGGTCAGTCCGCCCAACAGCAATGTTCCTATTGTCAAAAGTTTGATATGTCTTTTCATAATCGTCTGTCATTTAAAATGTTGCACTTAAACCGAATGATACAGTCTTGGATAGTGGATAGGTACATCCGTCCCAGTTGCCGATACCGACAGTTTCGGGGTCGAACGTGTCAGCCAGGCTGGTAATAGTAAATAAGTTCTCTGCCGAAACAAAGAAACGCAGGTTATTCACACAGAATTTTTCTGTCAGTGATTTAGGTAACGTATAGCCTAAAGTCACATTCTTCAGACGGCAATAAGCTGCATTCTGCAAATAACGGGTTTGCGGGTTGCGGTTTCTGTCGTTTTCAAGAGGACGCGGATAATAACCGCCCAGGTTGGGACCCAACGGATTGGTTGTGCTTTCTCCACGGAAGTAATCCAGATGTTGCTTGAAGAAGTTGGTCTGCCAGTAGCCCACTGCTCCCCAGAACATAGTGGAACCGCCGTCCGGCATATAATCACGTTTCATGGTTCCCTGGAAGAATAATTTCAGGTCAAATCCTTTCCAGGCGGCATCCAGGTTCAGTCCGAAGTTATAGCGTGGCGTGCTGTTGCCTATCTTTTTCAAGTCGCCATGATCCGCCAAGGTTTTGTTCCCTCTGCTAATCTGGCCGTCTCCGTTCACATCGGCATACATGATATCACCGGCTCCCCATCCGGAACCCAGTACATCTTGTGCGCCATTGGTCATGGTGGCCAGATGGTCTTTCATTTCCTGGTCGGTCTTTGCGATGCCGATAGTCTGGAAGCCCCATATGTCGCCTACATGGGCTCCTGCATAATAGGTGTTTTTATTGTCCTTATCCAGAATTGTGTTTGACGGGTTGGGATATCTGTCGATAACAACCTGGTTGTCTGATAGTGACAAGGTGACACCATACTTGAAGTCACGAATCTGGTCGCGCCAGTTTACCTGTATTTCCCAACCTTTGGAAGTCATATCGAGGTTGTTTACTTTAGGCACGTCGATACCTAAGAGATTGGGAAGTTCGGGGGCAGGGCCTACCATATCTTTTGATTTGCGTTGGAAGTAGTCGAATGTCACGTTCAAGCGATTGTTGAGCATGGACAGGTCGAAGCCTAAATCCAATGTTTGTGTCTTTTCCCAAGTCAGCAAGGAAGATACCAATGCAGATTCTTTGGAAATATTCGGTTTTGCGCCATTCACCAGCCAGCCGCCTAATGCGTAATTTCCCCATTGGTCTTTGTTGATGTCGATGGTGCGATAGAACGGATACCAGTTGTCTGTATTCTGGTTGCCCAGTTCACCCCATGAACCACGAATTTTGAATGTGCTGATTAAGTCGGTCAGGTCTTCGAAGAATGCTTCGCGGGCAATGTTCCATCCCAAAGAGAATGACGGGAACAGATTCCAGCGGTTATCTCTGAGGAAACGTGATGTTCCGTCATAGCGCATGTTGACTTCTGCCAGATAACGTCCTTTGTAGTCATAGTTAACACGTCCGAAGAAACCGGCTGTTGCCCATTCGGAATACCCACCTCTGTTTTGTGCATTCGTCTGGGTGGTGTTCAAGGTGGCTACTCCCGACATGATGCCGTCTTGGGAAGCGGTGATATCACGTTGTTTGAATAGCTCGCTCTGGAAACCCAGCATTACTTTAAAGTTATGCCCGCTTTCCAATGATTTGTTGTATTCGGTAAAGATGTTCGGGTTGAAGAAGTTACTCTTATAAGCATATTCTGTAACACTGGAAGTCTGGTTTTCTACTATGTAAGGGTTCTTGTTCACATCATAGCCATAAACGGTTTGTTTGTCGGTATGGTCGAAATCATAGTTGGAACGGTAGTTCAGTTCCACATTGATTTTCCAGTCTTTGATAGGCTCTATAAGGAAAGCAAGTTGATGGGCCATCACGTCTTTCTGTGATTTATAGCGACCGCCTTCTGTCAATTGGTAAATCTTGGATTCAACGGTATAGTATCCATTCGGGTCTACTACCGGAATGACAGGCCAGTAACGGCATGCATCGAAATAGAATACATTACTCTTGATTTCACCCCCGGCATAGGAAGGCGCTTCATAGTCTGTACGGTTGAAACGCATACTATAACTAATCTTCAACCATTTGGTAAGGTCGGCATTGATTTTTGCCGTAAAAGAATAGCGTTGTTTGTTATCGTCGCCATACTCCAACAAACCGCCTTGGTCCAGATAATTGGCAGAAAGATAATATTGTATTTTATCCGTACCGCCGTTTACGCTCAGTGAGTGTTCGTGAGTGAAACTGTCGCCAAACAATGTTTTCAGCCAGTCGGTATTGCCGGTAGGCATCACATCCTTGCGTTGGGGGTCATCGAATGAATTCCATCTTCCTGCGTCGGTCGCCCACATATACTGTGTGCTTTTTCCTGCCTGATAATCCAGGATTTGTTGCAGTTTGGTGGAGCTATACATCGGTGTTTGTCCGCCATTGGTCAACTGGTCGTTGATGGCAAGGGCGAAATTGTAAGAATCTGCCATCTCCGGCATATTCAAAGGAGATACAAAGCGGAAGTTGTTGTTATAGTTGACAACTGTCTTTCCCGCTTTACCTTTCTTGGTTGTAATCAGGATAACGCCACCCGGTGCACGCGAACCATAGATGGAAGAAGCGGCAGCATCTTTCAGTACGGAAATATTCTCAATGTCTTGCGGATTGATGGCGTTCATGTCTCCTTCCATGCCATCAATGAGTACCAATGGTTCTACCTTCGAGCCGGCACCGATTGTTCCGACACCGCGGATGTTGAATTTTTTGTCAGAACCCAGGGAACCGCCGCCATCACCGGTTGAGATGTTCATGCCCGGAACTACTCCTTGTAGAGCTTCGATAGTAGAATTAACAGGACGTGCCGCAATTTCTTTCGCTCCTACGGTAGATACGGCTCCTGTCACATTCACTTTCTTTTGTGTACCGAAGGCGACAACGACAACTTCATCAAGTGTCTGTGTGTCGTCTTTTAGAATGATATTCAAGGATTGTCCTGTAAATTTGACTTCTTGAGTCTGATAACCTACGAAAGAGATTACGATAATGTCTCCTGTATTTACATTGTTTAAAGAGAAATCACCGTCAAGTCCGGTAATCGTACCGTTCGTTGTGCCTTTCACTACAACGGATGCGCCGATGATGGTTTCACCTGTTGCGTCTTTTACTACGCCTTTACAGACACGATTCTGCTGTACTGTGGAAACTTTGAGCGTGCTTCCACCAGTCTCCGAATAAACTGTTCCTGCCGGCACTGCCAGTAGAAACAGCAACATGCTAACTGACTTTAGTTGTTTTAACATAGCATTGAATTTAAAGTTTTTCCTGGAATCCGGAATTGCCTTTTAATAAGTTCTTCCAGAACTTATTACCCATCCTAAATGCGGAATCAACAAACTTAAATTCAAAAACTTAGTGCTCTGTCAGCCTTTTTTTTCGACTTGTTTTCTACCCATTTTATATCTATTTTCTACTTGTTTGTTTCGAATGAGATAATAATTATATAAAAAATGAAGGTCTACTAACAGCAAAAAAATATTGCAAAATCGACATTATAGTGCCATAAAAGAGAAATATAGTTGCTTAAATTGATATTTATTTCGTAAATAAGTGCGATGTATTAAAATATATTATATATTTGTGGTGTTAATTCTAATTTAATCAATCATCCTAGTTCTGGAAGAACTTATTACCCCGAAATTAATTATTGAATTTGTAAATCTATCCTATTTGTGATAAGATTGTTTCTTTGTGGATTAAGTGTAATTGTTGTAGATGATTTTCTGTTAGGGCTTCGGTCATGACTGGAATCTGGTAGCTACTGCTATCCATTTGAATAGTCAGGTTAGATGTTTTTTAAGAGATTAACTTGGACAACATACGATTTGAGGACGCTTGTTATTACATCCGGCAATAAATAGCTGATGGCAAATGGCGGAATAGAATAGCTACATATCTCCACCTTTTGGAGATGAAAGCCACTTTCCTTTTTTTGCGGATAGCTCTTTTTATCTGTTTCACGGCTTTGTCTACCGGGGTGACCCAAAATAATCCCTCTCCTTTTGCCATCGCGGTGTCTACAAATCCCGGACGGATATCTGTTGTGTGAATAGGGTAAGGGGACTTGGTTGCTTTCTGTCTTAATCCTTCCATATAGTTGATTTGATATGCTTTTGAAGCATTATAAGCAGGAGCTTCACCACTGCCACGCGTACCGCCTACGGAAGAAATAGTGACTAAATGTCCGCTTTTCTGCTGCTCAAAGTGCCGGAATCCCCAATCGGCTATGTTGGTGAACCCTATTACATTGGTCAATAAAGTAGGTTCTTCCAGTTGGTAAGAAAGTTCGGGGTTGAGTTCTCCCGTTCCGGCACAGATAATCAGTATATCCATTCCGCCCATTTCCTGTACGAGCGTTTCCAGACATTGGATAGTGGTTTGCGTATCGGTGATGTCGCATACTTGATAGAATAGTTTGTCTTTGTCCTGAGCGCAAATCTCTTGTAGCAGGTTTTCTCTGCGACCTGTAATGCCGATGAAGCAATCTTCTTGAACATATGCTTCCGCCAGCCCGCGGCCAATACCGGAAGTTGCGCCTATAATTAGTATTTTCTTCATCCGGGGAGTATCTTTCTTGAAATCTTCCACTATATCTGGCTATTAATCTTCGTTTATAATCTGAAATCCGGCTTGTTTCAAGTCTTTCCAATATCCGGGATATGATTTGGTAACGACTTGCGGGTCAGCAATCCGCATAGTAGGGTGGCAGATTATTGCCGGAGCAAATGCCATAGCCATCCGATGGTCTTCGTATGTTGTAATTACGGGAGTTTTTTCCGGTTCACATCGTCCGCCGTTCCACATTAATACGCTGTCATTCTCTTCTTCGATAAGGTATCCCAGCTTTTTCAGTTCATTCCTTAAAGCGGCAATACGGTCGGTTTCTTTTATTTTCAGACTTTGCAATCCTGTGAAGCGGAAAGGAATGTTAATTAGGGCACAAGTAACCACGAATGTCTGTGCCAAATCAGGTATATCAATGAAGTCTTCTTCCAATCTTTCCGGTGCTTTCCCTGTCTTTTTGAGCTTAACTCCTTTAGCGGTAAACTCTGTGGTTATTCCCAACCGTGAGAAAACTTCCGCACCGCGACTGTCTCCCTGATAACTATTGCGGAATAATCCCAATAACTCAATTTCTGCTTTGGGGGATAATGCTGCAATTTGATACCAATAAGAAGCTGCGCTCCAGTCGCTTTCTACTGTAAACGGAATGCTTGTATAAAGCTGTGGAGCTACGGAGATACTGTCCGAAGAAGTCCATGCTGCTTTGGCACCGAAATCCTGCATTAACTGTAATGTCAGGTTGATGTAAGGACGCGAGATAATCTCTCCGCTCAGATGTAGAACCAACCCGTTTTTAAGTGCCGGACCTATCATCAACAAAGCTGAAATATATTGGGAGCTGACATTCCCTTTCAACGTAATCTCGTTCCCTTTCAGTTCTGCGCCTTTTATGCGTAAAGGGGGGAATCCTTCATTATGGGTATAGCTTATTTCCGCTCCCAATTCACGAAGGGCATTGACCAATATTTGTATGGGGCGCTGCTGCATACGTGCTGTGCCTGTGATAATCCGTTCTCCCGGTGTGACACTCAGATAGGCTGTCAGAAAGCGCATGGCGGTTCCGGCGGCCATGATGTCAATCGTTTCTTTACTTTCGATGAGGGCTTTTATCATCACACATGTATCGTCACAATCGGACAGGTTTTCCGGTGGATAACTCCCTTTACCCAGCGCATTGATAATTAATGCGCGGTTACTGATACTTTTGGAAGCCGGCAACTGAATCGTTGCTTTGACCGCTGGAGGAGGGATGAGTTTATAGAGCATCATTTCTATCTTCTTTGGTTTGAGGTGACAAAAATAGTCATAAATTGCTATATATGCAGCCATAAGGTTAGAAAAAGAATAGAAAAATTAGAATAGGGGAATTACAATCGTATTTGAAATAGAGAATAAAATATCAGAAAACTTCAATCGTATTTAAAATAAATGCTATATTTGTGATGGATTACAATTATATTTAAAAAGAAAGATGATGAAAACTCCTCGAATAATAAAACAGAGAAACACTTATGTTGACCGCATTAAACCTTTTATGAGGAAAACATTAGTGAAAGTATTGGTTGGTCATCGCCGTGTCGGCAAAAGTTTTATTTTGTATCAATTGATGGAACTGATACGAAAAGAAGAGAGCGATGCGAATATTATCTATATAAATAAGGAAGATGTCAATTTCGTGGATATAAAGACTTATAAAGAATTGAATGATTATATCCTTTCAAAATCGGTAGATGATAGAATGAATTATATCTTTGTAGATGAAATACAGGAAATACAAGATTTTAGATTGGCTATTCGTTCGTTGGCATTGGATGATAACAATGATATATATGTAACAGGAAGTAATTCGGAAATATTTTCCAGTGATTTGGCGAACGAGTTGGGAGGTCGGTATATCGAGTTTGTGGTTTATAGTTTGTCGTATATAGAATTTTTAGATTTCCATGAACTGGAGAATACGGATGCGTCATTGGAAAAATACATTCATTACGGAGGGTTGCCTTATCTGATACATTTGCCGATGGAAGAATTTGTTGTTATGGAGTATTTGAGGAGTATTTACTCTACTATTATATTAAAAGATGTGATTCAAAGAAAGAATATAAGGAATACGGTCTTTTTGGAACAGCTAGTTTCGTTTTTGGCAGGTAATATTGGCAACTTATTTTCCAGCAAGAGTATCAGTGACTTTCTGAAAAGCCAAAAAGTCGATATTTCTCCTTACGTCGTGAGTGAGTATGCAATGGCTTTATCGGATGCTTTTATTGTACACAGAGTAGGAAGATATGATATTGTAGGAAAGAAACTATTCGAGAGGGGAGAGAAATACTATTTTGAAAATATGGGAGTTCGCAATGTGATAGCGGGATATAAGCCGCAGGACCGGGCGATGCGTTTGGAAAATCTGGTATATAACCACTTAGTGTATAGTGGATATGATGTGAAAATTGGGACATTTGGTACAGAAGAAATTGATTTTGTCTGTAAGCGGAACGGAGAGATTCTTTATGTACAAGTCTCTCTGGAACTTTCTAAACCGGAAACTATTGAAAGGGAATTCGGAAATTTGCTGAGGATTAAAGATAATTATCCGAAAGTAGTAGTGTCTGGAGAAAAACTGTTTGAAAATACTTATGAAGGTATCGAGCATATTTATATCAGAGACTTCTTGTCATCTGTTTTATCACATTCCATTACTCGTGTTATTTGACCAAGGGACAGTAGCATTTTTACCAATCTAAAATAAATTAGTATGATGAAAATACCGAATATCCGTTTACAGAACCAGCAGTTGTTGAATCCACTTTTCTGCCAACCGAAGGAACTTGTGTCCTGGATGGGAGCTATGCAGGCGCAAAATTATCCCATGGTAAAATGGGCGGTGGGAATGCGATTAAAGTCGGCTACTATTCAGACTGTGGAGAAGGCTTTGCGAGATGGTGAGATTCTGCGAACACATGTAATGCGTCCGACGTGGCATCTTGTAGCTGCCGAGGATATTCGCTGGATGTTGAAATTGTCCGCCCAGCGTATCAAGTCGGCTAATGATTCTTTTGCCAAAGGGTATGATTTGGAAATAACTGATGAGCTTTATTCTAAAAGTTATAATCTGTTGGAGAAGATTCTTTGCGGAAATAAAAGTCTGACCAAGCAGGAGATTACTGAGCACTTTTGTCGTTCGGGGATTCTGGCTGAGGCTGATAATCATCGCATGACCCGCTTTATGGCACGTGCGGAGCAGGAAGGTATTATTTGTAGCGGAGAAGATAAAGGCGGAAAATGTACTTATGCTCTTTTGGAGGAACGGGTGCCGCCAAAGCCGGAAATTACAAAAGATGAAGCGTTGGCACGTTTGGCGAGGAGCTATTTCCGCAGTCATGCTCCGGCGGTGTTGCAGGATTTTATTTGGTGGTCGGGGCTGCCCGTGTCGGATGCCAGGCAGGCTATCTATCTAATTGATTCGGAATTGACGGCAGAACAATGGAATGGACAGACATGGTATATTCATGAGACGTGCCGGACGCGCGGCAAAGTCTCCGGTAGTTTGCATCTTCTTCCTTCGTACGATGAGTATCTGCTGGGATACAAAGACCGGACGGATGTTTTGCCAAAAGAGCATTATCCGAAAGCATTTACCAATAATGGCCTGTTTTATCCGGTTATTCTTCATGAGGGACAGGTGATAGGAAATTGGAGTAAGTCTGCTAAAAAAGGAAGTGCAGCGATAGAACATTCGTGGTTTCGGTCAAATGATTGTGTAGAAGAAGTTGAACTGAATCAGGAGAAAGATAAGTATATACGATTTTTAGGATAGTATGAAAAAACGTATATTTTATCATTGCATTTTCTCAAATATACAAACAATATTCAGAAAGAATAGAAAAATGGGAATGAATTCTGTTTGATGAATGTCTATATGATATTAGAATTTGGTAATAATAAGCTAAAATGATTATTTGTTGTTCTGAAATGAATAGATTGTATCTGATATAGTTGCTGTCTGTTTCGAATTGTTATATGGATTCCGACCTGTATTTGATGTCTATTAGAGTTGAAATAGTGGCTGAACTATGATTTTATATGTTTCTTTAGAAGAAATGATTTGTTCCTCGGTGTGAAACAGTTTGTTTCTCACCGAGGAACAGATAGTTTCACACCGAGAAACCACTTACTATATACTTGTAAATAGTGTATATTTTAACCTTTTTCATGCGAAAAGTTCTCTGAAACCGCATAATCTTGCAATATTTTATGCGGAAATTATTCTGTTTGGCAAAACTAATATCAACTTTATTGTCTGTTAATCTTAAAAATAGAACATTTTTAGATGGAGCTTTTATTTATTTTGTTGCTTCTTTGCCCACTCCAGTCTTCGCTGGTCAGCTAACGGAGTTACTTTGAATTCTTCGAATGTAGCGGTAAATCCCTTTCCGTCCGGACAAGCGCCCATCAGACCTACCATGACAGGACAATTATCCTGCAACCAGCAAGTGCGCATCATGGTATATTCTTTGTCATCACGCGAGAAGAATATTTCCACAGCATCCAGTCGGCGGATTGCTTTTATCCATAAAGAGCGGGGAGCATCCGGTAATTGTACTACGCTCCAGTCGCTCGTGCGGTGTGTTACCACGGCACTTACATTCTGTTTGCCGTCAACGTATTCCACTCCGGCCTTTATCCAGTTTTCATGGTCAATGCGCAGCATTAGTCCCATTTGGTCGAAAGTGGTCACGTAGTTGCCGGTGATTTTTACTTTCACTTCGAATTCTCCGCCATAAGTAGCATAATAGAAAGGTCCGTCATCTACGGTAAATCCATAGTGGGAGATTCTCCAGAAGTCGGTTTTTGCCGGCACGTCCATAACTAAGGTTTTACCTTCTTTTATCTCCCATTGTTGAGGCTCATTCAGCCAGTTCATTTTATTCAGATTTTGTCCCATAGTCGAAGTTGTTATTGCCAGCAAGGCTATTGACATGATTTTGGTTTTTAAAAGTTTCATGGTTGTTTCTTATTTGATTATCTTTGTGGGACAAAGGTAGTGCACGCCTTTTTGTGTAACAATACTGAATAATAACCATTTTGCAGGATGGACGTATTACAAAAAGAAATTGATGAAGTGTATGCTACGCAGCCGATAGCTCACGAAACACTGAATAATGAAACCGTTGAACGTCATCGGCAATTCATTCGTTCATTAACGGAGATAAACGGCGGGTGTGCTGTGATTTCTGACCTTTCAAACAGGAAAAGCTATGTTTCTGTCCATCCGTGGGCGCATTTCTTAGGGCTGACTCCTGAAGAAGCGGCATTAAGCGTCATTGACTCGATGGATGAAGATTGTATCTATCGGCGCATTCATCCTGAAGATTTGGTAGAGAAACGTTTGTTGGAATATAAATTCTTTCAGAAAACTTTTTCGTCATCACCCGAAGAACGCTTGAAGTATCGTGGAAGGTGCAGGTTGCGTATGATGAATGAGAAAGGGGAATATCAGTATATAGACAATCTGGTTCAAATCATGGAAAATACTCCTTCCGGGAGTGTGTGGCTGATATTCTGTCTTTATACCTTGGCGGCAGACCAGCGGACAGAGAAAGGAATATATCCTACAATTACTCATATGGAACACGGAGAAGTAGAGACGTTTTTCCTCTCGGAAGAACATACCCACATACTATCCGAACGTGAAAAGGAGATACTTCGTTGTATACGCAAAGGACTGTCAAGCAAGGAGATAGCTGCCACTCTATATATTAGTGTGAATACAGTCAACCGACACCGGCAGAATATCCTGGAAAAACTTTCTGTCGGTAATTCGATTGAAGCGTGCCGGGCCGCTGAATTGATGAAGTTGTTGTAAAAAGAATAATTGTATCTGTCTACTCAAATACTGCCGGTAATTCATCCAGGCTTTTCACTTGCTTGAGGTGTGCATGAATGAATGTTTCCACCACTTCATGTTGCCACATTACTTCGAAAGGAACATGTATCCCGTATCCGCCTAAGGATAAAACGGGTTGGATATCCGATTTCAATGAATTGCCGACCATTACAAATTCAGAAGGAGCGATTTGCAGGATATTCAATAACCGGAGATATTCTTTCTCCGTTTTATCGGACATCACCTCTATATGGTCAAAATAAGAAGCTAAACCGGAACGTTCCAATTTATTTTCTTGATCCAGCAAATCGCCCTTAGTGGCAACTACCAGTTTATATTTTCCTTGTTCTTTTAAAGCTTTGAGTGTTTCCTTTACTCCCGGCAATAATTCAATGGGCATTTCTAATAATGACTTTCCCAAAGCAATGATCTGTTGAATAGTATCGGCCGAAATCTTTTGTTCACTAATTCGCAAGGCTGTTTCAATCATAGAAATAGTGAAAGCTTTGGCGCCATATCCGAGAATCTTCAGGTTATTCATTTCCGTTTGAAATAATGCGGCTGAAATTTCTTTTGGGATACCATAAGGCTCCAACAGGCGGACATATTGCTGTTCTACTTCCTGAAAAAAGGGTTCATTGCTCCACAGAGTGTCGTCAGCATCAAAGGCTATCACTTTAATAAATTCTTTCATTGATTCTTAGTGTGATTTATCGGACTTTTTTTAGATATAAGTTTTTTCTTTTAATGTTGCAAAGTTAAAATAAAAAGACGAATATAGATGCGAATCTTGTTTTTAGCAACGAATCCCGATTTAATTTCATAGAAATACCTATCTTTGTTACTCGTTTTTTAGTTTGAACTTTAATTGAATGTACAACGATGAAAATAGGAGATAAAGTACGCTTCCTCAGTGAGGTAGGCGGTGGAATTGTGACAGGATTCAAAGGAAAGGATTTTGTTTTGGTTGAAGATGCGGATGGATTTGATATTCCTATGCCGATACGTGAGTGTGTAGTGATTGAAACAGATGACTATAATATAAAACATAAATCAAGCACATCGACTCCGAAACCGCAAGAACCTGTGAAACCGTCAAAACCGGAAATGCCTGTCATTCAGCGTCAGCCGGAAGTGCGTGGAGGAGATACCTTGAATGTATTTCTTGCTTATGTGCCCGAAGATGCAAAGGCTATGATGACTACTCCTTTCGAGACTTATCTGGTGAACGATAGTAATTATTATCTGTATTATACCTATTTGAGTGCGGAAGGAAAGGCTTGGAAAAACCGTTCGCATGGTTTGGTGGAACCAAATACAAAGTTGCTGCTGGAAGAGTTTACGAAAGACATGTTGAATGAAATGGAACGGGTGGCTGTACAACTGATAGCTTTCAAGGACGGTAAGCCTGCGGCTATCAAACCGGTTGCCAGCGTTGAGATACGGATTGATACTGTGAAGTTCTATAAACTGCATACATTCAGTAATTCCGACTTCTTTGAAGAACCTGCTTTGATTTACGATATTGTGAAGGATGATATGCCTGCAAAGCAAGTCTATGTTTCGGCGGAAGAAATTCAAGTTGCTTTGTTGCAGAAAAAAACGGCAGATAAACCGAAGTCGCAACCTATCGTGAAACCTAACCATGCCCATGGTGGAAAAAGTGGAATTGTTGAAATAGACCTTCACATTGATTCTTTGCTGGATGATACTCTAGGTATGGGGAATGCCGAAATCTTGAATTATCAATTGGATAAGTTTCGTGAAGTGATGGAAAACTATAAAAATAAGCGTGAGCAGAAAATTGTTTTTATTCATGGCAAGGGAGATGGAGTGCTTCGGAAAGCTATCCTTGATGAACTGAAACGGAAGTATAGCAATTGCCGCTATCAAGATGCTTCTTTTCAGGAATATGGATTCGGGGCTACGATGGTGACTATTAAATAACGTTTGTCGATTGAATGATACTTACCATATATAAAAAGAAAAGGGTGGAAGCCGATTATCAGCTTCCACCCTTTCTCTCTCTTTTACATATTAATCATTTTACTTATTCAGTTCAATACCTTTGTTCATCAAGGTAATGTTCATCAAAGCAGCATATTTGGCATACTGTTCGGCGCTGAGCGTCTTTTTCATCAGCTTCAAGTTACCATAAACAGCATTGCGCAATTTTGCTTCTTTATCTTTCTTCGCTGTTGTGGCTTTTGACATCTGTGTAGAGAAGTAATCGCAAATGTTTGCTACTTCTTCGCTCTGAACGGAATTTAAATTCAAATATTTGCCTAATTTACTTACGTTGATGTTACCTTCCCATTTTGCAGTTGTAGGCTGATTTCCTGCTGCAAAAGTCGTAGCAGTCAGACAGAGTGCTGCCACTAATGTTAATCCTATACGTTTCATAATACCTACTTTTTAATTGTTATACCTAAAAACTATTCCTAAAAACAAATCTAATACCTATTGAAAATACTATCTAAGCGCTTAGTTTTTTCTTTTTACCTATGCAAATGTAGGAATATGTTTTATAACACAAAAATAAAGAAAAGGAAAAGATTCTATTTGGGCTGATTTCTTGATGTAAATCAAGAAGGAGTATGCTTTTTGATACAAAAACGCTTCTTTATGAAACGTTTTTGTAATACGTGTGCGGAAACGATGATGGAAAACTATTGTGTTTTAGGATTTGTTGCTATTAAAATGATATTAGATTGCTTTCGTCGGTAAACATGATATTACTAATGATAAGTATTGTGTCTACTTACTTTTGTCTGCAAGATCTTATTGGAAGTTTCTTATACCTAGCTCTCGCTTCCTGCACTCTCTTCTTTATTCAGGGGTAGTCTTTTCTCCTTTAAGAAGTCACTTGCATTTTTTCCATAGTATTTCTTAAAAACAATACTGAAATACTTAGGATCAGAAAAGCCTACCATATATGCTACATCGCTCACATTATAATTTTCCGATTGAAGAAGTTCAACGGATTTTTTAAGTCGATAATGTTGAACGAACTCAAGTGGAGTCGTATTAAATATCTTTTTAAATTTTCGGTATAGTCCGGCATGGCTTATTCCAATTTCACGTTCTAAGTCTTCAGTAGAATAATTGGGATTGGAAATATTTCTTTCGGTCATCTTCATTACTTGGTCTACGAATTTCCTATCTGTGTCATTGAGACTATCTGTTGCTATAGCTTCATTTTTGATAAATTTTTCCTTTATTTTTTCTCTGTTTATAAGCAGATTCTTAATACAGTTAATGAGTAAATCGATGTCGACAGGTTTGTCCATATAAACATCAGCTCCAATTTTATATCCTTCAGTTTTATGTTCGTTAGAACTAAGTGCTGTTAAAAGGATAAAAGGTATGTGACTGGTCTTTATATCATTTTTCACCTCGAAGCAGAATTCCGTACCTTCCATTATTGGCATCATTATATCCGATACTATTGCGTCGACAGAGGTTTTATTAACGACTTTCAGACCTTCTGCTCCATTCTTGACAGCAATTATTTTGAACTCATCTTTCATCTGCGAAACCATCAGGTTTCTTAATTCATCATTATCCTCTGCGATAATAATTTTGGGACGACGATTATTGGGCAATTCCTCTTCATTAGTAAGTTCAGATGTGGGAGCATTGTCAGGCGATTCTGTTTGGACATGAACTTCTTTATCAGTTGCTGGAATAACATTTATTGGAAATGTCAGGTAAAAAGTCGTTCCTTTATTAACTGTACTTTCAAACCAGATTTCCCCGCCATGAAGTTCTATCAGTTCTTTGGCTATCATTAATCCGATACCGAAGCCTGTATTGTTTGAGTTTGTCGCATTTTTTACTCTGAAATATCTTTTGAAGATATATTTCTGTTCTTTTTGAGGAATGCCAATGCCATCATCCGCAATAGATATAAGGAACTTCTTGTGTACAATGCTGGTTTCTAAATGTATATGCCCCTTTTCTTTAGTATATTTCACTGCATTGGAGAGGAGATTGAAAAGGATTTTATCTAATTTGTCGATATCGACAGGTAGGATTGTTTCTGTCTGTTGATGATTTTGTGTTAATATGATTCCTCTTTGTTCCATTAACGGTATAAAGTTCTCGCAAATACGGTTTAAAGTTTGTTCGATATTTACATAGGATAATTTTAGCTTGGACTTTTTCAGGTCTTTGCTGTCAAAGTCTAACAACTGGTCAACAAGTTTTGTTAATTGAATAACATTATTGTTAGCTTTCTTAAGCACCTCCAATGTTTCATCAGAGAAGTCCTTCTTTTTTATTGCTATTTTTAATGGTGCTTTGATGAGAGACAGCGGAGTACGAATGTCATGCACGATATTTACAAAGAATTTGATTCTATCTTTTGCCTGGTTTTCACTCAGTTTTGTCAGGTAGAATTTGATTGCGATATAAAAGGCTCCTGCAATCAGAATAAAGTAAATTAGATATGCATAAATTGTTTTCCAGAATGGAGGGGCTATTTCAATATCTATTTGTCGTGTATTTTTTATTATTTCCGACTGTATATTGGTATTGATGGACTGGACAATAAATGTGTATTTTCCAGGTTTGAGATTTGTGTAGTTGGCATAATTCTCTTTGGTGATAGGTGACCATTCGTGTTCCAACCCTTCCAGTTTCCATCGATAGTAATTTGCTTTATTCACTAGATTGACAGACGAAAACTCAAAAGTAATGGAACTTTGGTTGTATGCAAGTTTAATAGATTTCGTTTCATCAATAGACTTGCTCAAAGGAGAGCCTTCCGCACCTATAGGTACTTTCTTATTGAATATTTTGAAGTCGGTAAAGATGAGATTTGTTTTTAAATCAAAATCCAACAGTTCTTTAGGATTGAATATAAGGAAGCCATTATTGCTGCCAAACAGGATTTCACCGTTTTCTGCCTGTCCGTAGGAACCGTACGTAAACTCTTTGATTGGAAGTCCGTCATCTGGTGTGTAATTTCTGAATATCTCTTGTTGGATATTGAAACAGGATATTCCTTTTGTTGTACTGAGCCACAGATTTCCATACGTATCCGGTAAGATTCCGTAGACAAGATCTGAAAGCAAACCATCAGCCGAAGTATATTTCTTGAATGATTCGTTTGCTAAATTAAACTTTATGAGTCCTTGACCTTCTGATGCTAACCACAAATTGTGTTCGTTGTCCTCGACAATACAAAAGATGGAACCTATATTGTACTTGCTTGCGTCATAGTTCTTGATATCGTTTTTGTGTGATATGAGGTGAATTCCATTATGTCCACCAGTGATTATTCTTCCATTTTTACTTTTTATAATGCACAATACATTAGTAACAGGGAAAGTTTGCACAATGCCTGATTTTAGATTTTTACAACCGAGGTATGAGCCTGCGCCGCCATACCATAACTCGTCGTCATCTATGAGAAGATCGTTGATTCCGGTTTTATAAACTCCATAGCCGTTAGTACCTATTAATGTTACAGAATGGTGGGAGTCTATCTCTATGATTTCGCCTTGTGAAGTCCCGGCAATGATATTGCCTGAATCATCCATGGTCAGTGCTGTTATTTTATTACTCGACAATTTGTTGTTAATATCATGAAGACTCAGGTTACTCCAGGTTTTCCTGTCATTGCTCAGAATGCTGATCCCTGAATTTGTACCTATCCACAAATTATTATTCTTGTCTTCGATAAAAGAACGCACCTCATTGTGATATAGACAATTCGTAGCATGTACATTATTCTTGTAATATTGAAAGTTCAGTTCCTTGCTGTTTAGATATGAAATGCCATATCCTGATATCCATAAGCGGTTGTTTTCCTCTATAAATATGTCACTAACTTCATTGGTATTTGTATTCTCAATTTTCGTATAGTAGGATATTTGCAGATTGAGAAGTGAGTCTATTTGTAGCAATCCTTTGCCGGGAGTTCCTAAAAATATAGCTCCATTTTTATCTGCTACTATTTTAGTAATAACGGTTTTATCAATTTCTTTATTTAATAGAGGATTGGTTCTTAGTTGTGTGTCATGCGGTTTGAATAAACTGACTTGTCCCAATGATGCCAGATATATATTCTTGTTTTTATCAATGCATGCGCCGGAAATGTCACGAAGCTTCGATATTTGATTAATAAGTTCAGTCGATAAAATTTCTTTTTCAATTTGTTTGGTCTTGATATTCAGAAAACTGATGGCATTGTTATGTACTGATATCAATAGGTCTTCGGAATATTTGGTAAAAGTTATAATAGGGAAACTCAAATCCGGATAAGTATATGAAATATTTTTATTGTAATCATAGCATATCAATCCTTTGTCCGTAGCAAGAAAAACTATTCCTTGCTTGTTGTCTACAAATAAATCTCTGATAGTATTATTGTTGTCAACTGAATATTTTTTATCAAACTTGTCTTTTTGTCGGTTATAGATGAATACTTCATAGAAATTATATACCCAGATGTTCATGTTATCATCATTATAGAATTTATTCCTTCTTAGACCGTACTTAGTTATTTCTGTGGGTTTATATAGAACATAATTTTTAAACTGAGTGCCGTCATATCTGTCTATACCTTCTTTTGTAGAAAACCACATCAATCCTTTCTCATCTTTGATAACTGAAAAAGTTGTGCTGTTGCTTAATCCCATTTCTACTGTAATATGATGGAAACTGAAAGCTGTAATAGTTTCAGCCATTAGTGTAAATATTAGTATAAAGAAGAATTTGCTAATCATAGAAAGAAGTGTTCTTTTTAAAAAGGATATTTATTGTTTTAGATATAAAGTGGTCATAAATATACGATAAAAAATAGAAATCATCAGATTCATCCGAATGAAAACTGAAATTTAACACTCCGGACGATTTTTCCTTTGTTTCTATTAGCTATATTCATGCCCTGTTCCCAAGATAAAATGCGGATTGATATTATTTTCATAAACCTTGATATGAAATTACCCCTTACTTTTTAGTCGCATTGACTATCATTGCAAACGAAAATGTAGAGCGTAATTCCATGCGGTTGTTCTATACAGGGAAATAAAACGAAGTTTGGCCGTGACATTTTATTAATCAAATCTAAATACTATTTTATGAACAATTTTTATTTTAGAATGAGTATTAATCGTAAATCTGTTATTCTGCTGATTCTTCTTGCTTTGCAGATCTATAACAGTGGATTGGTATTTGCTCAGAACAGAGCCAAAAGTAAAGCGCCTATTACAGGAACAGTATCAGGCATTGTTTCGGCGGACGGCTTTTCTATGCCGGGTGCAACTGTAAAGAATGTGACTACAGGACTTGGGGTTATTACCGATGATAAGGGATTTTATAAAATTGGAATCACTGGTCCGAAAGACATCCTGCAATTCAGTTTTTTAGGTTATCAGCAAGTAGACCGCGTGGTAGGTGTATCGAAAAAGATTGATGTTACTCTGGAAGATGCATCCAAAGAATTGAATGAGGTTGTAGTAGTAGGCTATGGAGTAACAAAAAAAAGAGACATTACCGGTTCTATCGTTTCTGTGAGCAAAGAAGACATTGAACAGAAAATGCCGACTAGTATCTTCGATGCTTTGCAAGGTTCAGCCGCGGGAGTTATGATTTCGAGCGGATCGGGGCAACCGGGTGAAGGTGCTTCGGTTATAATCAGAGGTATATCGACCATGAATGATGCCGGCATTACTCCGCTATGGGTAGTAGATGGAGTTCCCACTACTGATATTGATAATATCAATCCTTATGATATTGAGTCGATGGAGGTGTTGAAGGATGCGGCATCAGCCGCAATATATGGGGCACGTTCTGCTAATGGAGTAATTATAGTCACTACTAAAAAAGGGACGGAAAAAGCTCCTGTATTGGAAGTAAGGTATCAGCACTCTTTGAGTAATCTTACGCATAAGTTGCCTCAACTGAACACAAACGAGTATCGCAGAATGCAAAAAGGATTGTTGGAATATGCTAATGGAGAAGGAAATGGACTTGTGTCGACAGCAGTGAAAAATGTATTGACCGCACAAATGAATGACTCTCTTAACGTATTGTTAAGTAATGATAATGACTATCAGGATATAGCTTTCCGAACTGCAAGAAAGGATCAGTTGGATTTAAGTTTTGGGGGTGGTTCTTCCAAACTGAAATATATGCTAATGACGGGTTTCCTGAATGAGCAGGGGATTATCAAGAATACATCCTTTAAAAGACTTTCCGCTCGTCTGAATGCTGACTATATTGCCACTTCCTATTTAACTCTGGGTACTAAAATCAGTTTTAGTTATGCGAAAAAGTCGGGAGTAGATGAAGGAGGATTCTTGAACAGTCTGCTTTCCCGTAAACCTAATCTGGCTCTTTATTACCCTGACGGAACACTTATTGGAACGTTGTGGGGAATTAATCCTATAGCTGCGAATCTGCAAACCAACTTTACAGATATATACAGAGGCTCGTTTTATCAATTTATAGAATTTAAGATCAATAAGAATCTGAAATTCACTACCAACTTTAACGTCAATATGTCGTTGCACAGATACAATTATATGAAGCCTACACTATTGAGTGATAGTTATCTTAATAATTTTGGTTCGCATAATAGTACGCTGAATTATGACTGGATGAATGAAAATTATTTTAATTATACAAAATCAATCAAAGATATACATAATTTCTCTGCTATGCTTGGTATTAGTTTGCAGGGCTGGAAGACGGAGACAGATTATTTCAGTGGCAAGAACTCGGCTACTGATGCGGTTTATACACAAAATGCATTTGCTGCGAATTTTGACCTTACTAAAACTGGTACAAAAGAAACAGCTCATAATATGGCTTCGGCTTTTGCAAGGGTCACCTACAATTACAAATCGAAATATCTCTTCGCTGCCAATCTGAGAGCTGACGGTTCATCCCGGTTTGCTAAAAATAAAAAGATTGGTTATTTCCCCTCTGCTTCGGCTGCATGGCGTATTTCTGATGAACGGTTTATGCAATGGGCTAGGAAAATCAAACTTAATGATGCTAAGTTACGGCTTAGTTATGGGGTCACCGGAAATGAAGCGATAGGTGATTATGACTCGCAGCTTTCTTATGATATAGGTGGAATTTATGATGGCATATCAGGAGTGACCGCTGCAAGAATTGCCGTAAATGACTTAGGTTGGGAACAAACGGCTCAAATGAACGTGGGTATCGACTTGTCCTTTAATAAAGGCAAGTATCAGATCACTGTAGATTATTTTGATAAAACGACTGATAATCTATTGGCAAATTATGAAATTCCCAAGGAATGGGGATTCAATACAGTGAGAAAGAATATTGGTTCTATTACAAATAAAGGATTGGAGTTATCTTTCACCGGTAATATAATAAATACTCAGAAAATCAGTCTGAATCTGAGTGCGAACATTGCTTTTAACAAGAATAAGGTAAAGGCATTGGCGGAAGGTGCTTCATATATCCACAACGATAAGTGGTGGATTTCAGAGGGACGTCCTCTTGGCGACTTCTATGGCTACACTTATATAGATGTATTTCAGTATGACCAGTCAAATGCCTTTGATTCTAATTGGGAACAACTTACTCCAATATTCCGGACAGATGGAAATGGAAATGCTGTAATCGATGCCAATGGTAAACATATACTTGACCATTACGAACTGGGTGGTGTTGTTTATGAAGGAGAGGTGAACCAGAAAAAACTGCCGGACGGTACTCCATTCCGTGGGGGAGATATAAATTGGAAAGAAAATCCGGAACAGAAAGATGGAATTATTGATGATAAGGACCGGACAGTTATCGGTAATGCCCAACCTGATTTTACCGGTGGTTTTTCTTTCAACTTCAGATATAAAAACTGGACCCTGTTTGCATCTGCTTATTATTCTATTGGCGGAAAGGTGTACAATCAGGCTAAATATAACCAGGACCAAGCTAGTATGTGGGCATTCTCAACAATTCCTTCTGTAGGTTGGTTGGATAACTTCTGGGTACGTCAGGGAGATAAGGTTACCTATCCAAGACCCTATCGGGATAGCTACCAGAACGATAGGGCTGTCAATTCATTCTATATTGAAGATGGTTCTTATTTAAAAATACGTAATATCCGGCTGAGTTATAGATTCAATCCACAGTTAGTAAATAAAGTGAACTTAAAAGGGTTGAATATCTATGCCTATGTCAATAACCCTTTTACATTTACCGGTTATTCGGGTTACGATCCTGAATTCTCTTCTTATAGCGCATTGTCCATAGGTGAAGATACAAACAGATTTCCTCGTAAGCGTGAGTATGGAATGGGGATAACAGCAAATTTCTAAAAACATCATTTATTAAAAATAATAGATATGAAGAAAATATATTTCAAATCATTACTAACAACAGTGATAATAGGATGTGTCAGCATATCATTCTCTTCTTGTAACTTTCTGGAACTTGACCCTATAAGTGAGATTCCTGCAGATAATATGTGGCAGAATCAACGGGATGTGAATGCCGGAATTGCTGAAATCTATTCTTCTTTCAGGACAGCCATGAAAACAAACTATTTTTCATGGGGGGAAATGAGATCGGACAACTTCGTGTTGTTCAATGAACTTCCTTCTGAATACTCTAATCTGATATCCAACCAGATGACAACTGATTTGCCATGTACCAACTGGGCTAGTCTGTACAAAGTGATAAGTAATACGAATTTTGCAATTCAGAATATACCTAATTCAAACATTACGGATTTAGCGCTAAAGAATGACTATCTGGCACAGGCTTATGCTATGAGAGCTTTATGTTATTTCTATGCTGTGCGGGTCTGGGGGGATGTTCCTGTATATCTGGAACCTGTAGACAATCTGGATAAAGGAGTGTATAAGACTAGAACGTCCAAGGAGGAAATTTATAATAATGTGATATTGCCAGACTTGAAACAGGCAGAGTTGCTTATTAATCCGGGAAATGTAGAAAGAAAAAGAATTTCACGAAATGCGATATACGCTATCCTGGCGGATGTTCAGATGTGGCTACAAGATTATGAAGGCGCTGAACAGACAATAGATAAGTTGATGTCGAATACTACATATACAGCGTTTGAGCCGGATATGGATAAAATGAAAAAAACATTCGTTGAAGACTTGAATAATAAAGTCTCAGATAATTCTCCGACTGTGGATGAATATGGCCCGGGCGCTAACGAGCTTATTTTTGTGATACATCAAAATATAGCAGAGGCTGGTTTGAATAACTACAGTCATATATGGACGGTGTTGGGGTGTGGCTCAGGACAAGGCTCGACCGTTGTATTGTCTCCCGGACTACAAAAAAAATATGAAGATGCAAAGGCAGCCAATCCAAGTGATATTCGTTTTGACAATTATCTGGCGGCTTCGGGAGGAGGAACGACCACCTATCAAGTTCATAAATATATTGCGAATGGAGCCAGAATCCCTTATCAGAATTATTTGAACTGCCAGATGGCATATCCTGTATATCGCTTTACGGATATCCTGCTGATGCAGGCAGAGGTAAAGGCATATCTTGATAAATGGCAAGAGGCTTTGAATATTATTGCCAGTACTGTAAGAGCCAGAGCAGGTGTCCAAACATTGACGCGTCCTTTGAGTAGTTTCGCATCACGAAAAGAGGTGGTCGATTATATATTGGAAGAGAAGCAGATAGAACAGGTAGGCGAAGGCAAACGATGGTTCGATTTAGTCAGAAATAATAGAGTACTGGAGGTGATGGGACCTATCAATGGAATGAAAAATGAAAATCAGGCATTGTTCCCTATCAATCAAACTTTGATTAACCAAAATTCTTCTTTGGAACAAAATGAAGGATATTAAAAAACGAAAAGCCATGAAACATATAAAATTTAATTTGTGTAATCTGTTTGTCTTGTTTTCTTTTGTCCTTGTTTACTCTTCCTGTGATAAACTGGAATTGCAAAAAGACTATGACTATAAGGGTGAAGCACTGGACCCTCATGTGGATATGACAGCATGGGAATTTATGAATAGCCGCCCGGATATTTTTTCTATTATGAAGGAGGCTGTTGAATATGCTGGTATGCAAGAGTATTACTCACAAACAGACTCTTTGATGACATATTTGTTTATTAATGATACGGGTATGCAGACTTTTATCAATAGCCGTGGCGGGTTGGTAATTACGCATGTCGATGTTGAGGTAGTCAGGAAGTTTTTGCAGTATCACATCATAAGAGGAGAGTATCATGCATATAATAAGAAATTGCCTGTTGAACCTATTTATGTAAAAACGATGCTGAAAGGAGAAGACGGGCTGCTGACTATTAAGGTTAACAAGTCTTCTGCCAATTCCGTAGGTTCTCCGATTGCTAACGGAAACATAGTGGTTAATGAAAGCGCCAGCAATTTTAAAAGTAAGAGAATAAGCTCTGTTACTTCCAATATATTGCCTGTGAATGGGGCTATTCATGTATTTTCCGATTATGCATACTATAGAAAAGATGCAAATTATACGCCTGCTTTTTAATATTTAATGACTGAATTATGAAAAGAATATACGAAATATTAATGTGTCTCTGTATTTTATTTATGCTGATATTGAATGGGTGCGGAGATAACGATACTGATTACTCAAATACGAGTAAACCGGAATTTTCTTTGATTCTGGATGAAATTAAGCCTGATATGAACACCGCTGATAATATTCCATTGGTGTGTGTCATCTTGTCTGAGGCGGGGTTACAATCTGTACAGATGCTGATTACTAAAGACGGAGTGGAAACTCCCTATAAAGAGGTGACAAGTTTCTACGATAAAACACAATACTCGGTGAAAGAACTGCCCTTATGGGAAGAAGGTATGACATCTTTCAGGCTGATAGCCACAGATGTGGCGAACAGGACAAGTGAAGTGTCCATACCTATTTCAGTAATCAAATACAAAGCTCCGCCTGTGATTACTTTTGAAAAAGAGGAAATTGTAATTGATGAGAATACAGGATCGATTGAAATCCCTATTACTAAATTTGAAGTGAAGGGGGCTACCAAACTTGTCAGTGTAGAAGTTAAGCTGTTCAGAAAATCCTCTATTGAGGATATTGTACTGACTCCGGCATTTGTGCAGAAAGACTCTTATAGTTTTGAGCAAGAAATAATATATACGGAAGGCGATAATGCACTGCAAGTGAAAGCTACGGATGAATATGGAAAGTCCAAGATAGAGACGTTGCCGATTAAGTATATTTCAATACCGGCTCCGGTACTTACAGTATCAGGTAGTACTACAATGGATGCAATTGTTGCCAATAGCGGAACGAATAAAACACTCACCTTTAATGCCAAGTCAAGCATTGGAATCATGGCAATAAATGTTTATAAGGTAGAGAAAGATGTTGAGACAGAACTTACATCGGTATCGAAAACCTATAATTCGGAGGAAGACGTTGACTTTACAGCAGAACTTCCAGATTTCGAACCTACATGGAATGCAGTTAAAGTGGTGGCATATGACCGGCTCGGACGTTCTTCGTCAATAGCGATAAATACTATAATCGATTTGAGTTATAAATCAAATATGAGAATAGGGTCGCAATATTATTCGAAAGTAGCAGATCCTGCATATCCTGATGCATATTGTTTCTTCTCAGTGAAAGACATAAAGACATATAGCCTGAGTGAATTCTATGCGAATATCCCTAATATAGATATGTATTTCTATTTCTTTACCGGAAATGTACGTTTGTATGAAGCTGTCACAAACCGTCCGGAAGGTGGATGGTCGGAAGATGCCGCAAATAATATACCTTCATTCTATACTTGGCCAGGTAGAAACACGATGAAGATAAAGAAATTTAAATCTGGTGTCTGGTCATTCAATTTCGATAATGTGACCTCTGCCGATCTCCAAAGTACCGCGGTGCAGAATTATCTGAATACGCCTCGGGTGACTGAAGACTTTGCGAATTATGTAGCCGGTGAAACTGCTTTCTTCCAGACATCAGCTTCTTCTACTGCTCCGTCAAGAATAGGTATCATGCGTATAGAATCTTTCACGGTAGATTCAAAAGATACTACTAAGGGATTTTATGTAATGTCCTTCAAGATTCTCCAGTGATTACTATTAGTAACAAATATTGAATGAAAAATATTGTAAACTTATTGGCTTTAGTCATTTTATTTTCCTCTTTCGGAATTGTTCCGAAAGAGGAAAAGTATGACCTCATTGTATATGGGGGAACCTCGTCCGGCATTATTGCCGCCTATGCAGCTTCAAAAGGAGGTTTGAAAGTTGCTATATTGGAACCGGGAAAACATATTGGAGGACTTACGACTAGTGGATTAGGTCATGTGGACATTGGTAATCCGGAGACAGTAGGCGGTTATGCCAGGGAATTTTTGAAAAGAGTGGGCAGTCATTATGGAAAAACTAAAATTCAGGTTGACATGGAAAGCTCTGTTGCAGAAAATGTTTTTCAGCAAATGTTGAAAGAAACCGGTGTGGATGTCTATTATCATTCACGGCTGTTATCTCGAAGAGGAGTTGTCAGACAGGGAAATAAGATTCAGAACCTCATCTTGGAAGATGGGCGGGAGTTTTCAGCCCGCATCTATATTGATGCAACTTACGAAGGTGATCTTATGGCTCAAAGTGGCGTTTCATATACGGTTGGTCGTGAAGCGATAAAGAAATATAACGAATCATCGGCCGGTATCCAGCCATATAAATTAGTCCGGAAATATAATGATACCCAATTGAAAGAAGTGAAACAACTGAGTGACGCCTTTCCTCTTGACTATGTGTTTTCGGATAGAGAGCAAGTGGGAGATGCCGATCATAGGGTGCAAGCTTATGTGTATAGACTATGTATAACCACGAATAAAGAGAATCAGGTGCCTTTTACTAAACCTGGCGGTTATGATCCGCAAAGATATGCCAATGTTCTTACCCGGATAAACAGGTTGAAACTCTTAACGTTGGACAAAGCTTTGACTTTGTATAAGTTGCCTAATCAGAAGTTTGATGTGAATCACATGGATTTGGTGAATGCATCATGGAAATATGCGGAAGCATCATATGAAGACAGGAACTATATAGAAAGCTATCATAAACATTATCAGCAAGGGCTGCTCTACTTTTTATCCAATGATGAAAAGGTGCCGGAACAGTTGCGGAATGATACAAAACGATATGGTTATGCTGCCGACGAGTTTGCAGACAATGATAATTGGCCTTATATGCTATATGTCAGAGAAGGACGCAGGATGATCGGAAAATATGTGATGAGGCAACAAGATGCATGGGATAATCCTCATAAAGAAGATGCCATAGCAATCGGCTCATATTTTATGGATTGTCATACTGTACAGCGTTTTATCACACCAGCAGGAGAAATGTTGGAAGAGGGAGAAATGAAACATGCTCCCTTCAGGCCATACGAGATTTCTTATGGAGCTATCATTCCCAAGCAGAAAGAGTGTGAGAACCTGTTTGTATCAGTATGTATGTCCGCCACTCATACTATTTATGGCTCATTACGTATGGAACCGGTTTTTATGATGACAGGTCACGCAGCCGGTGCGGCATCAGTTTTGGCTATAAGGGATAACCTGGCTATACAACAGGTTGATATACAACAGTTGCAGAAAGAGTTGATTTCGCAAGGACAAATCCTGCACTATACACCTGAAGACGAGTTTTATATTGATAAAGAAACGGTCACCGGATATGTTATGGATGATGCTGATGCAATCTTGACAGGACATTGGGGGCATTCTGTCAGTGCCGGTCCTTTTTTAATGTACGACTATCGGTTTGTGAACCAGTCGGCAACGGAAACTGCGGTCGCAGTGTTTGAACCCGATTTGCCCGGGAACGGTATTTATGAGATTCAAATTATGTATTCACCCGACCAGAATAGAAGTAAAGCTGTTCGTGTAGTGATAGAAACTGATGATGGAGAAAAAATAGTATTTGTTGATATGACACAGCAGATAGAATCTCCTGATTATTGGTTTAGTCTTGGAACTTATAAGTTTTCGAAAGTCGGAAAGCCGAAAGTTATCATTTCCAATCAAGGTACGGGTGGTATTGTAGTAGCCGATGGTATAAGGTTTATTAAAAAGTAAAATCGAATGGGAAAGAATCTGATTTATATATTATTATTGACCGTTTGGGTGGTGACGATGTCCTCTTTTACGCAAAGGACAGAAGTGGTGGTATATCCGATTCCTGAAGGTGAACCGGTAAGCAAAGCTTTTAGTCTTGAAGCGGGAGGTGAGGACATACCTGTGTATATAGCAAAAGTAGCTCCATTGGATAAGAAACTTCGCTATAAAGCGATGGATGATAAAATAAATTCGGCAAAATACTTTGATGAAGCGTCATTTGCTTATTTTGATATAGCTAAGAAGACAAAAATCAAAGTAAAAGCCGCAATTAAAATCAATACTTTTAAGATACTGCCTTCCTCGGCTAATATTGATGCCGGAATTAACGGTGATGAAATAGAATTTACTATTCATGCGGGGCAGAAACTAACTGTTGAAATCAATGATGATATAATTCATTCGCTGCATATATTTGCCAATTGCATTGAGAAGGATAGACCTGATCCGAACGATCCTGATGTTATTTACTTCGGACCGGGAATACATACTGTCAGCAGGCTGATTGTGAGGGATAATCAAACCTTGTATCTAGCAGGAGGGGCGATTCTGAAGACTATTGTCAGCGAACAGGAAAGGGAAGGGGCTGACCCGGTGACCGGGCTGAAAAAACAGCCTTATCATCCTTCGATAAGTCTTATCGGACAAAATATAAAAGTAAAGGGGCGGGGGATTATCGATGCCTCGCAATGTCCTACCCATGCACGGAATATGCTGATGGTAGAGGGACAGAATATTAGCATAGAGGGAGTGATACTCCGTGATGCGAGTGTTTGGACTGTTCCTGTAAGGATGTCCGACAATGTGCACATTAATAATATAAAGTTAATAGGTTATCGTGCAAATTCTGACGGGATAGATATCTGCAACAGTAAGAATGTACTGGTTGAGAATTGCTTTATTCGCACACTTGACGATTTGATAGTCGTGAAGACTTTGAGAGGGAAAGGAGAATGTAAGAATATAGTAGTTAGAAAGAATGTATTGTGGAATGAAGTGGCGCATGCCCTGAGTGTCGGTGCTGAAATAAACGATGACATAAGTGATGTTTTCTTCTCCGATTGTGACATAATCCATGATCAAGGCAGGGAATGGTCTTTGAGAATATATCATTGTGATGCCGCTAAAGTGAAGAATGTTCATTTTGAGAATATAAGAATCGAAGAATGCCGGAAATTAATCTCGTTATGGATTAATAAAGATGTTTGGACATCGGACACACATAGAGGACATATCGATGATGTCTATTTTAAGAACATTGTGGCAACCGGCAGTCCGGCGAATGTACAATTGCTTGGATATGGAGAATCCAATCTTGTCAATCATGTAGTCTTTAAAAATATTAGAATTAATGGGGCGGTTCTATTGGACGGGCAGATTGAAAAAAATGAATATGTAACCAATGTGATTATTGAAAAATAAACGAAATCATTAAAATAGAATTAGTTATGAAGAAATTAGTTTTGATAGTTATGTTAGCTGTAGGATCACTATCGGCTACTTATGCACAAGTGTTTGAAGAAAGTATGGGAACCGTTACCAAAAATGTAAGTATAGCCGGCCATTATGCTGCTAAAGGCTTTAAAAACTGTGAGTTTTTAAAATTTAGTGGTAGTGCTGAGGTGCAGTTGCAGGGTGCATCACCTCGCAATAGTATATATGCCACTCTTTTTGGAGAGGCGTCCAGAGGAGCAAATATCCGTATCGCTGATGTTCCGGGCACTGACTTTGTGATAAGTGGAATTAATACGAAAGATATTCAGTCACCGGTACTTGGTTTTGGCATACTCAAAGGAGTGGTTAAATCCAATGGTTCGGATTTAGCTGTGGAATATAGTCTGGATGGAAAGAAATGGAACCGTTTAAAATTTGATCCGCTGTCTGTTGAAGAAGGATCTGCGTTGGTATGGACATACCGTGTGACTTCGGAATTACCTCAGGCAAAGGAACTTGCTATACGTTTCAGACAGACTGGCGGCGGTTGTGTATTTCGTATAGATGATGTTGGTATTTCTTCTAAAAAAGACTAAATATGAAGAATAAAAGATATGCAATTGTTATATTGTTCTTTATCTGTACAGGTGTTTTTGCGCACAAAAAGTATGAAATAGTCTCGCCGGATGGAAAACTGAAGGTAAATGTGACGATAGATAAGACAATCAATTACTCTGTAGTACACGAGACTGATACGATGCTGTACTCTTCTGCTATTTCGATGGAAACCGATAATTACATATTTGGTAAAACGTCCGGAGTAAAAAGAACTGTTAGAAATTCTGTTGACCAGATGATCGTCTCTCCATTTTATAAAAGAGATAAGATACACGACTATTATAATGAACTGCTAATTCAGTTTAAGGAGCAATTTAACTTGGTATTCAGGGTATATAATGAAGGGATGGCTTATCGCTTTGTCTCTACCGGAACGAAGCCTTTTATAGTAAAAAATGAAGAGGCTAATTTTAATTTGGGTAAAAATAGAAAGGCTTATATCCCTTATGTAAGGAAAAGTGGTTCGTTTGAAGAACAGTATTTCAACACTTTTGAAAATACTTATGAGTATAAACCGGTAAATGAATGGAAAAGTGGACAGTTGGCTTTTCTTCCTCTCTTGGTGGAAGCAGACAAGGGGAAGAAGATATGCATAACTGAAGCTGACTTGGAAAGCTATCCTGGTATGTATTTACTCAATTCAAAAGGAAATAGTGTACTTCAATCTATGTTTGCACCCTATCCTAAACGTACGGCGCAGGGGAGTCATGATAAGTCAACTACGGTTGGAGGGCATAATAAAGTTGTTTTAGAACGCGAGCCTTTTATTGCAAAATGCAAAGGAGGACAAGCTTTTCCGTGGCGTGTTGTTATAGTGAGCGAAGAGGATAAGGAGTTGGTCGATAATGATATGGTCTATAAACTTGCCGAACCGTCTCGTTTGGACGATACATCGTGGATAGAGCCGGGGCAGGTTGCCTGGGAATGGTGGAATGACTGGAATATATCCGGTGTGGACTTTAAGAGCGGTGTTAACAACGAGACATATAAATATTATATTGATTTTGCCGCAAAAAACAAAATTAAGTATGTCATCCTTGATGATGGATGGTATGATAGAATGGAAGGAAGTGTATTTGCCGTGGCACCTGACATCAACCTTGAAGAACTTATCCACTATGCTTTGCAACGTGACGTAGGGCTGATATTATGGATGGGGTATTTTGTATTTGATAAAGATTTGGAGAAAGCTATAAAGCATTATGCGGGAATGGGAATCAAAGGATTCAAATTGGATGCTGTGGGACGGGATGACCAGCTTACTAACGAGTTCTATTACAAAAGTGCCAGGTTGGCTGCCGAACATAAATTGATTATTGATTTTCATGGCGGAGCCAAACCTGCGGGAATCAACCGTACCTATCCGAATGTCTTAAACTTTGAGGGGGTACATGGACTGGAACAGTTGAAGAATAAAAATTATGACTGTGATATGGTGACGTATGATGTAACTTTTCCCTTCATACGTATGGTGGCAGGAGCGGTTGACTATACACAGGGAGCTATGAAAAACGGTACAAAGGCAGATTATCGTTCCGTATGGTCGGAGCCAATGAGCCAAGGTACACGTTGCCGGCAGTTGGCAGAGTATGTTGTTTTCGAATCACCTTTGAATATGCTGTGTGATAGTCCGACAAATTATATGAAGGAACAGGAGTGTACATCATTTATTACTTCCATTCCTACCATATGGGATGACACTGTAGTCATGGACGGGGAGATAGGCGAATATATTTCTTTGGCCCGCAGGCGGGGAGATTCCTGGTATGTAGGTGCATTGACTAATTGGGATACACGTAGCCTTGAACTTGACTTGTCCTTTCTAGGGGAAGGTGCTTTTAAGGCAGAAGTTTTCAGAGACGGCATCAATGCAAATCGTATGGCGAGTGATTACGTGAAAGAAGTAGTGGATATATCCCCTGATAAGAGAATGAAGATATGTATGGCTCCCGGTGGAGGATACGTAATGAGAATAACTAAAAAATGAGGTAATGATTAAGAAAAAATCCTTGCTTATATCCCTTGTTCTGTTGTTTCCCTTTGTATTGTATGCGCAGCAGAGGAGGATTAATAGATACGGTTTGGACTTGGTAGCCGTTGGTGATAGTTATAAACTAAAAGACGAAAAGAAAATAAGGGAACTGAATGTGTTCAATCCAGACTCTGTGCCGGCAGATATGTATATTCCATATAAGAACGCAAGGTTGTTCATAAATGAATCGGAATATCATAAATGCATCACGAAGATTTTTACGTTTAAAACATATCCCGGTTATGAGTTGAAACTGGCGGTCGATTTGCCGGAAGAATCAGAGGGAAAACTTCCTTTTATTATCTGGATTCACGGTGGCGGATGGCATATGGGGGATTATAACGGGCATAGTTTACAATCGAGGTACCTGGCTTCGAACGGTATTGCCGGAGTGAGAATTTCCTATTCTTTATTGACGCAGAATGCCACATTTAAAGATACATGGCAAGATATACAAGATGCGCTTGCATTTATAAAAGTGCATGCGGACGAATTTGGGCTCGACCCGTCACGTTTCGGTTTCGCCGGTCATTCGGCTGGTGGACATCTATCTGCGTATGCGGCGATGCGTATTCCGGAAACGAAGCTGCTTGTCAGTTTCAATGGAATATATGATCTGGAACATACAGTTCCGGGATTTGTACCTTCAAGCCGGCACGATACCTATTTCGGTTTGTCCTCGATAGAAGACCGTAAATATGCTTCACCCATAACATTTGTCCATTCGGATGCACCTTATTGTGTGTTGACTTACAGTTCGGGTGATTTCCTCATTGACAAACAACAGATTGTAAGTTTTGAGGAAACCTTGAAGAAACATGATGTGAGCTATGAGATACTGAAAAAAGATTATTATGCCCATACCGCATTTGTCGGTACGGATTTATATGAGCCAATGCTGATGAAAGTCTTGATTTTGGCTCGCAAATACCTTTAAATAAGTAAGAATATGAAGCGCTTATATCATTTTATAGCTTGTATATTATTTCTATACACTCTATCTGCACAGAATAAGAACTACGATGTAGTTATTGTAGGCGGAACTCCCGGTGGAATCATGACTGCAATTGCTGCGGCACGCGAAGGAAAGAGTGTTTTGCTGTTGGAACGTACATCTCATATAGGCGGATTGCCTGCTAATGGTTTGGGAGCAACTGATATTACGACGAGAAATGCGACAACCGGCTTATTCCATGAGTTTGTATCCCGAAACAAGCAATACTATATTGATAAATACGGGAATAGTTCTCAGCAGGTCAAAGATTGCAGTGATGGATATCATTTTGAACCTTCGGTAGCCGAACAAACTTTCCATAGTATGATAAATACTCAAGGAGATAGAATAACTGTTTTATATAATCGTCAGTTTGACTCCGAGCCTCAGAATATAAAACGGAGTGGAAAAGTTATAGAAGCTGTCAGGATACTGAATAGAGATAATAGGCAAATAGAGACTTATATGGGCAAAGTTTTTGTTGATGCAACTTACGAAGGAGATTTGGGGGCGGCAGCGAATATACCTTTCAGGGTAGGGCGTGAGAGTCGTGATGAATTCAACGAAATTTGTGCCGGAAAGATCTATCGTCATTGGGGTGTACAGTTTGGCAGGGGGATAAAAAGCCATTTCAACGGCTACGAAGGTTATGAGTCGGAAGGTACTACTTATCAAGGAGATAATGCAGTGCAGGCTTATAACTACCGTCTGTGTCTGACTAATGATAAGAGTCAGATGAGGCCTGTTTTGCGACCTGAAAATTATAACAGAAATGAATATATATCTCTTATAGAAGATGTCTGGACGGGAAGAAATACCGGAGTAGATATGCAGAATATAACCCGGGAACAGATGGAAGCAAATCGTGAAAGTCTGAAGAAAGGAAATAAGACGATTATTCCGGGAGATCCGTGGGGAATTGCTAAAATAACTAATATGGTGAAGTTGCCCAATGCAAAAACAGATGCCAATAACCAGCACATGGCTTTTATATCGACAGATTTGCCCGAAGAAAACTGGCCTTGGCCTACCGCTGGTTGGGAGTGGCGCGACAACTATGCAAAGAGGCTTAAAGATTATACTCTCGGTCTGATTTGGTTTGCGCAGAACGATAAAGAACTGCCTCGGCATTTTCGTGAAGCTTGCAAAGAATGGGGTTTGTCTACTTCCGAATATCTTGATAATGAAAATTTCCCTCGTCAGGTTTATGTCCGTGAGGGGAGACGCTTTGAAGGCATTTATTTCTTTACGGCGAATGACGCTCTGCCTGTAACTTTGGGACAGCGTCCGCCAATTCATAAACAAAGTATAGCTGCCAGCCATTATGCCCTTGATTCGCATGCTGTTCTTAAACGTGAAGAAGGACGGGCGCATCTTGAAGGCTTTTTCGGATATGAGTCCGTGCCATATACCATTCCATTTGGCGTTATGGCATCCGGAAAGGTTGATAATCTTCTGTTTCCTGTTCCTGTATCGGGAAGTCATATCGGCTTTTCAACATTGAGAATGGAACCATGTTGGATGGCATTGGGTGAAGCCGCTGGAATAGCTGCTGCGCAGATGATAGAACAAAAAAAGCCGGCACAGGAACTGGATATTGAGACTGTCCAGCAGAAACTGATAGCCAACAAAGCGACTTTGATGTACTTTAAAGATATATCTATAGATTCTCCGGACTTTGCAATGGTACAATATATGGGAATATCCGGTTATATATCCGCTTGGAATGCTTCATTGGAAGATATGGCAGATAAAGAACTTGTGAAGGATTGGACTACGATGTCGGGATTGAAAATCCCGGTACATATGACTAAACGTAAAGAAATTCTATACTTTATTTATAACCAGAAAATTAAACAATCATGGGACAATTAAATGATATGATGAAAAGGAGAAGTTTAACTCTATTGCTGACAAGTGCTATATTGTTTATGGCAGCATGTTCCGCAAATAAGAAAGACTCCGTGGATTATTGCAAATATGTCAATACTTTTATTGGAGGAGCTGACAATGGACATACCTTTCCCGGAGCTTGTGTACCTTTCGGACTTATACAGGCCAGTCCTGAAACGGGTAATGACTCATGGCGTTATTGTTCCGGATTCAATTTCGCAGATGATTCCATTATCGGATTTGCACAAACTCATCTCAATGGTACAGGTTGCCAGGATTTGGGAGATATTCTTATTTTACCCTTTAGTGGTACAATAAAAGACGGAGTATATAAGAACAAGTTTGATAAGTCGACTCAAAAAGCTACCCCGGGATACTATTCGGTAACTTTCCCGGATTATAATATCAATGTAGAAGTAACATCTACCGAAAGAACTAGCTTTTATAATTTCACTTATAATGAGGATGCTCCTTCAAGGCTTTTGGTAGATATGCAAAGCGGTATTGTGTGGCACGACAGGGCTTTGAGGAAACACGTTCGTGAAGCAGAAATTCATATGCCTGATGAATATACGATCACCGGGCACCAAACTGTGAGCAATTGGGTAAAAAGAGATTATTATTATATTATCAAGTTTGATAAACCTTATGTTGTCAAAGAAGAGTTACCGATGAGGGAATATGAAAAAGCCAAGCGTCTGGTACTGGAATTTGACATGAAGAAAGGTGAAAAATTGCAGGCTAAGATTGCCATGTCGACTGTAAGCGTAGAAGGTGCAACCGCATCTTTGGAGAAGGAAAATCCGGCATGGGACTTCAAGCAAATAAAGGCACAGGCACATGATAAATGGAATAAACTATTGTCTGTTGCCGATATAGAAGGAACGGATGAGCAGAAAATCAATTTCTACACATCGCTTTATCACCTTTATATCCAACCGAATAATATAGCTGATACTGACGGGCGTTACAGAGGAGTGAATGATAGTGTATTTACTTCTGCCACAGGCGCCTATTATTCTACTTTCTCTCTTTGGGATACGTATCGTGCCGCTCATCCGTTATATACGATACTGAATCCTGATAAAGTAGATGATTTTGTACAGTCAATGCTTGACCATCATCAAGTGCAAGGCTTTTTACCTATATGGACGTTATGGGGCAAAGATAATTATGCCATGATAGGTAATCATGCCGTTCCTGTTATTGTAGAAGCATATCTCAAAGGATTTAGAGGTTTCGATGTTGAAGAAGCGTTCGAAGCGATTAAAACTTCTTTGACTGTCAGCCATCGTAAGTCGGACTGGGAAGTGTATATGGAGTATGGATATTATCCGTTTGATAAAATTGAGGTAGAATCGGTTTCCCGGACATTGGAGTCTTCTTATGATGATTATTGTGCTGCTATGATGGCAAAAGCACTTGGTAAGCAGGAGGATTATGAATATTTCATTAAACGTTCCCGGTTTTATGAAAATCTTTTTGACCCTGAGACAAAACTGATGCGTGGAAAAGATTCCAAAGGCAAATGGCGTACTCCGTTCGACCAATTCGCTTTATCTCATGCTGCAACATCCGGAGGAGATTATACAGAAGGAAACGCATGGCAATATACATGGCATGTGCAGCATGAACCGGAAAAACTGATTGATATGATGGGCGGCAAAGAAACATTTGCTTCGAAACTTGATTCTTTATTTTTTCTTGACACAGTGAGTGAGAGTGAGAATACAGGTTTTGTATCTGACGTTACCGGATTGATAGGACAGTATGCTCATGGCAACGAACCGAGCCATCACGTGACATATCTCTATCAATATGTAGAACAGCCATGGAAAACACAGGAACTTGTCAGAGAAATATTTGACCGTTTTTATCAGCCCAAAGCTGACGGATTATGCGGGAATGATGATTGTGGTCAGATGTCTGCATGGTATATATTTTCGGCAATGGGATTTTATCCGGTGGATCCGGTTAGCTTGGAATATATAATTGGTGCTCCACAAATAGATAAAGTCAGTTTGAAATTACCTGATGATAAGGTGTTTGTAATGAAAGCAACCGGATTGTCAAAGACAAATAAATATGTGAAGTCAGTTTCTCTAAATGGAAAAACTTTGGAAGAGTTCAAGATAAAACACTCTGATATCATGGAAGGAGGGACGCTGGAGTTTGTAATGACAGACAAACCTGTAAGTAAATAATTGTTATGGTTAAATATAGCGTGAAGATGAAGAAGAAAATAAGATTGGGGGTATTGATATGGTTGTTGATAGGCGGACCAGGCTCTGTAATGAGCCTGACTGCTGCCTCTTATGTGAAAAATCCGGTTGACTATGTGAATCCGTATATAGGTAATATTAGTCATTTGCTAGTCCCTACATATCCGTTAGTGCATCTGCCGAACAGTATGTTGCGGGTTTATCCCCAAAAAGAAGAATATGGCTCGGATAAAGTTCGAGGATTGCCTTTACTTCAAATTAGCCATCGTGGTTCCTTTGCTTTCAATCTTTCTCCTTTTCAAGGCAAGGAGTGCGAGCTTTCACAATGCTTCGATTTCGATTATGATAATGAAGTAATAAAACCTTATTATTATAAAGTTGATTTATGCAAGCAACAGCTTCATGTTGAATTTGCTCCTTCCCATCAATCTGCGATTTACCATATTGATTATAGGCAGAAGACAACGACGCCTTATCTGATATTAAATGGTGGAAGTGGAAAATTGGAAATCAATAAGAACGTAATTTCCGGTTATCAAAATATGCAAGATAACTTTCGGGTATATATTTATATGGAAATGGATGTAGAGCCGAAGAGTACAGGTGTTTTTAGCGCTGGTAAATTGAATAAGGATAAGCGGATATCAGAAGGGGATGATGTTTGTGTGGTTGCTGCGTGGGATATAACTTCATTATCTTTGGGTGTACGTTATGGAGTTTCATACATTAGTGTTGACCAGGCAAAGAAGAATCTGAGACGGGAAATTAAGAATTTTAATTTGGAGAAAGTAGCCGATGAAGGCCGCCGCATATGGAATAGGAAACTAAGTAAAATACAGGTTTCCGGAGGTACTCAAAATGACCGTTGTGTGTTTTACACTTCTTTATACCGTTGCCTGGAACGTCCGGTTAATATCAGTGAGGACGGGCGTTATTTCAGTGCATATGATAATAAAATACATGAAGATGATGGTTACGACTATTACACGGACGATTGGATTTGGGATAGTTACAGGGCAGCTCATCCATTAAGAGTTTTGATAGACCGGAAGAAACAGGTTGATATTATACGCTCTTATTTAAGAATGGCAGAGTCAGCTTCCGAATATTGGCTTCCTACCTTTCCGGAAGTGACAGGCGATTCTCGACGAATGAATTGTAATCATGGAGTAGCCGTAATAGCGGATGCCTGGTATAAAGGAGTACGTGACTTTGATTTGCAGAAAGCATATGATTATGCCAAAAGGGGGATGGAAGAGAAAACACTAGCACCTTGGTCAAGTGCAAGAGCAGGTTGGTTGGATAAGTTTTATAAAGAGCAGGGATATATTCCCGCACTTGTTCCCGGTGAAGAAGAGGGCGTCTTGGAGGTTAATTCTTTTGAGAGGAGACAATCCGTGGCTGTTACCTTAGGCACTTCTTATGATCAATGGTGTCTGTCACGCCTTGCTGAAGCGCTAGGGTTGAAGAAAGAAGCCGATTATTATAATTCATGCTCCTATAATTATCGTAAATTATTCAATCCGGCAACTTCTTTTTTCCATCCGAAAGATAAAAATGGGAATTTTATAGAACCGTTTGATTATCGTTTTTCTGGTGGGATAGGGGCTCGTGAGTATTATGGTGAGAATAATGGTTGGACTTATCGTTGGGATGTCCAGCATAATATTGATGATTTAGTCAGACTGATGGGGGGAGCTGACAATTTTATTAGAAATCTAGATACTACGTTCAGAGAGCCGCTTGGCAAGCCTAAATATAAGTTTTACGCCCAGCTTCCCGATCATACGGGAAATGTGGGTCAGTTCTCTATGGGAAATGAGCCGTCTTTGCATATTCCTTATTTGTATAATTATGTACAAGCTCCGTGGAAGACACAACAGCGTATCCGTTCTTTGATTCATCAATGGTTCAGAAATGATTTGATGGGAATGCCCGGTGATGAAGATGGTGGCGGTCTTTCTTCCTTTGTCGTTTTTTCTATGATGGGTTTTTATCCTGTTACACCTGGATTGCCGGTTTATCAGATAGGTAGCCCTTTCTTTTCATCTGTTAAACTGCAATTGGATGATGGGAAGATTATGGAAATTACTGCCCGTAATTGCTCAATGGATAATAAATATATTCAATCTGCTAAATTAAATGGAGAAACCTGGTCAAAATCTTGGTTCACTCATGAAGATATTGTAAATGGTGGTAAGTTAGAATTTGTTATGGGGAATCAATGTAATATACATTGGGGAAAGAACACTGATGCTGTTCCATCTCTGTCATTGCTATTAAAATGATATCGAGCAAAGAAACGTAACCAGGAAAGGAACACTGAAATCGACAACAAAACCATGAAAGATGGAAATGATTACAAATTCCTTTCCTGAATATCGGGTAATGATAGGAAGAGTGGTATCCATAGTCGTAGCTCCACCAACGGAGATGGGGGCAAGTTTTCCGAAATACTTCACTAGCAGCGGGGCACATAGTAAAGCTATGATTTCGCGCATGATATTGGAAAGCAGTGCGATAGTTCCCAGTTCGGGACCTTTGTATTCGGTGATAAAAATGCTGGAGAGCGAATAATAACCGAATCCAGCTCCTACAGCCATACAATCCACAGCACCCCGTTGGCTCATAAAAGCTCCGGCTACCGCGCACCCTGCTAATGTACCGAGTATTGTCATGATAGGAAGAAATACAAGTCGGGGATTCAGTGAACGGAAACTTTTCAGCGTGTTCGGGTCGTTGCCGATACTAATCCCTACGCAGAACATCAAGCCGCAGAGGGCATAATAACTGAGTTTACTGTCGGTGAAATCATACGGGATGAGATGATACACTCCGCAGAGAGTACCGATAATGAAGAAAGAAACGATAATCAGGCTGCCTTTCATGCTTCTGTCTCCTTTCCCCTATTCCTTATATATAACAAGTACCATAGCCCCCATGCGCATAGGGTACTTCCTATGACAGCGGCTAGAGTAATGATGACAGCTTCCAGTCCGAGAGTAGGCAGTCCTTTGATGATCGTTTCGTTTCCGCCTACATCAATCCCGAGCAGGAATAGCAGCGTCCATATCAGAAAAGTAATGATTTTGTGTATCCATGTCAACCGTTTGCTGCGTAGAAGGTAACCAATGAGCATACCTGTCAGCATGATTCCGATGATAATAAACATAATTCGTATCTGTTTTTGTTTGCAAAGATAATTGAAAATGTATGTTCTCATCCTTCTTTGGAGTAAAATAAGTATTAAAGAACCGTTTGGTTGGAAATAACCGGATTTATTAATATATTTATTGCGGCAATTAATATCCTGTTTGATGCGGAGATTAAAACTATATCATCTGTTTTTCCTCAGTACGTTAAAAATAAACGTTCCGCTGTCCTTGTTGGCCTGTCTGCTCATATCAAAGGGCGACTGGACTATCTTTTTTGACTCCCTTCCGTATATGTTGGGCGGTGTGGGGATTATAACAAGCCTGCTTTATAAAGAAGTCATGGAGAAAGAGGCCTATTACTTTTATTATAATTCCGGCATTCCGAAAAGGAATTTGATCGTCTTTACATTTATTGTTTATTGGTTCATCCTTTGGATTATAAGATTATGCGTCATCAGCTTGAGATAGATAGTGTTATCAAAAACTTCGGCACCAGGCAGTTGCTGACAGATGTTTACCTGAAGATAAATACGGGTGACATCGTCGGGCTGTTCGGCAGGAATGGTACGGGAAAGTCTGTGCTTATGCAAATAATCTTCGGAACAATGAAAGCCGACCGAAAATTTATCCGCTTGGATGAAAGTAAAATTCTTCCTGTTCCTTATCAATATCCCGGGGTGATTGCTTTTCTGCCACAGTGCGGTTATCTTCCCAGGCATCAGAAGATAAGGCAATTGGTTAGCTACTACCTGAAGGAAAAGGAAGCAGACGACTTCTACAAAGACGATGAAGTGGCACAATCGTGCATGGAACGGCGCGTATCACAACTTTCCGGTGGTGAAAGGCGCTATTTGGAAGCCAAATTGTTACTATTTGGCAACACCAAGTTTGTATTACTTGACGAACCGTTTGATTACCTTTCTTTCCATTTGGCGGAAAAATTGATAGAACAAATCAATATACATTCGGCAGACAAAGGTATTGTGATTACTGACCATAACTATGAAAAAGTGTTGGAAGTAGTAACCCGGCTCACTCTGATCCGGGACGGTGCATTGATGGAACTTACCGATAAACAGGGACTGATAGAACAAGGTTATCTTTTACGGTTGTGATATTTGGGAAGGATGATAGGGATTGTTGCGCTTACTTCCGTACTGATTCCTACTATTCCTGTGCCACCGTGCACATTGCCGGGATATTTGATTGGTTCGTCGATTGTCTCGTCATAAATGTCGGAATCTACAAGGTTAAGTGCTTTTAGATAATAATATTCTACTTCCGTGATGCTTCTTAAACGGATAATGACATCCATTGCATTAAAATATCCCTCTTCGCCGGCAGTTTCGATGTGTGTGCTGTTATATACTGTCATTGTATAAGATGTGTCTTTGAACCGGGAGTCGTCGAATACCCCGTAGATATTCCTTGCCGTGTCAAATATTCCGTTATCCTCGTCTTCTCCGGTAGACGGTTGCCCGTCTGTCAGTACAATGTCTTCACGCCCGATGAATGAGTAACTGTGTTTTGTCCAGAAGATGTACTCGCCTTTTCCCTCTTCTTCATAATTATATTTCCATAGAGTAGTTTGTTTGTCCACCACAATGCGATAATAATTAGTTTCACCGGGACGGTCTTTGAGGGTTATCCGGTAACGAAGATAATTCATTTTGTGACCATATTCCAACATTGGGACGGTGAGGGTGTCTATGTTTTCTATTTCGGCAGGGCGTTGAGGAACCGTTACTTCTGCCCACGCATGATATTTCCCGTCATCAGTAAGTGCGTCGATACGTACCACGTCACCGGGAGTAAATTTGCTTGTAATGTTGAAGCGGCATTGCGGATCTCCTTCCTGTTCCGGTGGAAGAGGACGCAGGCTTTCTGCCAGTTGCCCGTTGACGCGTACCTCTATCGTTGCGTTTTGAATATGAGTTGTAGCTTCCTTACCTGTGACGTTGAGGAAAAGAAGATTAGTCTGGCTTTCAGTATTAATCAGTGCGTTCATCACCAGTTTGGGCGGATTGTCCTTGATGCTGAAAGGAAGCTCGTTTTCACAAGAAACGATTGTCAATGTTACAATCAGTGCGGATAAATAGTATATATAACTTTTCATTGTCGGTTTAGAATTTATAAGTATAAGTAAATGAGGGTATTATTGGCAATAATGTATATTTCTTGATGACACCGTGACCTTCTTTGTTGTGCCCCCGGTAAATCCATGCCGGATTCATCGCGTTATACACATTGTATAAACTGATGTTCCAGGTTCGTATTCCATGCCTGGTCTTTTTATTGAAATTGATGCCGATATTGAGCCGGTGGCTTGCAGGCAGGCGAAAGTTGTTCCGGTGCTCCACGTAGTTAGTTTCTCCGATAGTGGGAGATGTATTAGTAAAGCTAGGTTCGTAAGGGATTACCCATCCCCCGCCCGAACCGTTGTTTATGCCGTCGTTAGGACGGATAACTGCTGTCTTTTCTTCGGGAATAGTACTTGTTCCCCCTGTATAGAACACCCAGGAAGCCCCGATGTCGATGCGGTCGTTGAAACGGTGGTTGACCGTCAGGTTGATATTGTGTCGACGGTCATACTTGTATGGAAACCGTTCTCCATTATTTATGCCACCTTTGGCGAACTTGCGGTCACTTTTGGAGAGGGTATAGGACAGCCATCCTGTAGTCTTGCCGATAGTCTTTTGCGCCATAAGCTCGATTCCCATTGAGCGACCTTTCCCCATTTCTACTTTATTTTCCCAGCCTGCCGAAGTTCCGAAGAAACTGACTCCGTCTTTGTATTCCAGCACATTGCGCATATCCTTATAATAACCTTCAACCGAGAACTCCCAACCTTTGATTCCTGTATAATATTCGCCCAGTGAAAACTGGTGGGATTGCATAGGTTTGATTTTTTTAGTTACAGGTACCCATAAATCAGTCGGCATACTGATGGGCATGGATGAAAGCAGATGTACGTACTGGCTCATTTGGGTATAAGATGCTTTCAGGGCAATATCCTTCACCAACTGATAACGGGCGGATATGCGTGGTTGAAAGGAGAAGTAGCTTTTATCCTGTACGTGGAATAAAGAAAGATGTACTCCCATATTCAGCCGGAAACGTGTGTTGATCCTGAAATTATCTTCCGCATAAGCTGATATCTCATGCGCGTAAAGATGGTTGTTGTTTATGCTGTGGTATGTTTTCTCCTGTCCGTCTTGTTCGTTGGCCTGATCTGAAATTTTGGATGTCATGACTTCCGGACGAAAGATATGATACATATATTTTGTGCCGAACTTTATGCGATGGATAGGGCTGGGATTGAATTCAAAGTCTATCTTGTAGCTCCAGTCCTGAATGCCGGAACGGTAGTCGGCGGAATATCTGTTGACTTCTTTTCCGGTTGTTCCACCGAATTGACTGGTCGTGTATGAATGAATGCCAAGCTGGTAATTGTTGAAGGAGACCGTTGTGTTACTGAACAGGCGGTTGTTGAATATATAATTCCATCGGGCAGAGGCAATCGTGTTTCCCCAGTTCATTTTTGTACCATCTTCATAATCGGTATTTACGTCAAATTTAGTGGAGAAGTGGTCTTTACCATTGTATATGCTCAAGAAGAGACGGCTACGGTCGGAGAATTTGTGATTGATTTTGGCATTGACATCATAAAAATAATAGCTGTATTTCTCGTCGTCAGGCATGAATGGCTTGGCAAGCAAATCAAGATACGAGCGTCGGGCAGAGATATTAAAGGATGTTTTCCCTTTCACAATCGGGCCTTCCAGATTGAATTTGCTGGTCAGTAAACCAATGCTGAATGTACCATGAAATTTCTGCATATCTCCATCATTGGTACGGACATCAATCACCGAAGAAAGCCGGCCGCCAAAGCGTGCCGGAAAAGAACTTTTGAATAGCGTTACCTTCTTGACTGCTTCGGGAGTAAAAACGGAGAAGAAGCCGAACATATGATCTACATTATATACCGGAACTCCGTCCAGTAAGATAAGATTTTGGTCGGGACTACCGCCACGTATATACAATCCCGCAGAACCATCCACACCTGCCTGTACTCCGGGCATGAGTTGGATGGCTTTCATCACGTCGGCTTCCCCCAATATACTCGGAGTACTTTTGATTTGTGTCATGGGGATTTCAATAGATCCCATCTGTGTAGCCATAGCTCCTGCTTCCGCTCTGTCGGAGACAACAACAACTTCCTGCAATTGCGTATTCCCCTGCATGCGGATATCCATCAATGTATCCTTCGATAGTGTGAACTGACGAGTCTCTGTGGCATAGCCCAAATAGGAGAAACGCAGGCTGGTTTCTCCTTCAGGCAGAGTGATACTGTAAAAACCGTAAGGATTGGTAGTAGTTCCCTGATTCTGATGACTCTCAAAGATATTTGTTCCAATCAACGTCTCGGAGGACGTTCCGTCAGTGACATATCCGCTGATAGTAAACTTGCGGCTTACGCTTTTAATCTTTTTCTTTTTTTGCAGCAAGATGTAGCGACCGGAAAACTGGTAGCTGACCGCTTCATTCTTGAATACAAGATCAAGTATCTCGTGCAGAGGTTTTTCTTTAACTTTCAGGTTGATTTTATGTTTGATACTGATTTCTTCGCTGTATATGAAAGAATAACCGGTTGAGTTTTCAATCATTTTGGTGAACTCTTTCAATGTAGCGTTTCGTAGTGTCAGTGTGAGCCGGGCGTTTGCATTTTGTGCATAGGCGCGGGTGGTGATAAGGAGCACCATACCTATCAGAACAATTGTTCTGACAGGCAGGTGTCCCTGGTGAATAGTTCTCATTTTAAGTCTGGTTTAGTAGTAATAATAATCTGTTTATCGTTTTGTGAATAGTCGAAATAGCCGGCATTGTGTAATACGGACAGAATCGTTTCCAAATCCTCTCCATTGCGGAATCGGGCTGTAATTCGGTAATCCTGCAAAGCTGTGCCGGATATACGGATGCTTGTTCCGAATGAGTTGGATAGTTCGCGGACAATTTCCTGTAAAGGCAAATCATCGAATATAAACTCTCCGTGCCGCCAGGAGATTTCATCTTTTGCATTTTCCAGGGCTTTGCGGGTGAGCTTTTGCTCTACCTTATTATATATAGCAATTTCATTCGGCTTTAATACCATGCGGACAGAGTTGTTTTTATTGCTGACAGCCACCGAACCTGTTAATAACGTTGTTCTTACGTCAGGATTGTCACGATAGGCATCCACATTGAAATGAGTTCCCAATACCTGCACGTCAATTGTCTCGGTCTGCACAATAAACGGATGCTTATTGTCCTTGCTTACTTCAAAGTAGGCTTCTCCATTCAGTTCCACTTCCCGGTTATCCGATTTGAACTTCTCCGGATAAGAAATTGAAGAATAATGGTTTAGGGTGACAGTGCTACCGTCAGGGAGATGAACTGTCCGTGTTTCCGCCAATGTAGAAACCGTCTCTATCGAGACAGGCTGCATATATAAATAAACTGTCCATGCCGACAGGCAGAGTAGAAGTACTGCCGCTGCTGCTGAGAATGTACGTATCAAGGTCAGACGCCGGGTATGGGACTTTAGCTTTTTCTCTAACTCCGGATAGCCGGCTGCTGCGGAAAAACGTCCCCGCGGTGAACACGTGGAAGCAATGAGCTTGTTCAGTATTTCTTCTAATTCCCTATCGGTGTATTTCATTCTTTTTCTGTATTACTTCGTTCATCATTTCTGACTAATTAGTGATTAATCGGGTTATTTGCTGATAAAGACAGAAGATTGACAGAAACTCCCTACGCTTTTTATGCGAATAAATGTTAATCTATCTCGACCCGGCTAATCATCTCCTTCAGGCGTGTTATTGCTTTTTGTAGCTGGGCATCTACTGTATTTGTGCTGATACCCAATTCTTCCGCTACTTGTGCATAACTCTGTTTTTCTTCACGGATGCGGATAAATATCTCCCTGCAACGTTCGGGAAGTCGGTCGAGTGCTTTCACATAGAGGGCAAACAGTTCTTCGCTGATTAATGATTCTTCCGGTGAGTAACTTTGTTCCTGCGGTTCGGGAAGGGAGTCGGCATGAATAAACGTATGCTTGGATTCTTTTTCCAAATAATTGAGTGAAGCATTCTTGACCAGGATAAAGCAATAATCTTCAATATTTCTCACGTCGAGTAACGTGCTGCGCTGTTTCCAGAGTTTCAGGAATACATCGAGTACGATTTCTTGCGACCATTCTTCTTGCTTTACATAGTAGTAAGCAATGCGGAAAAGGCGGTCGTATGTCATGTCATAAAAGTCCCGGAACGCGGTTTGCGAATCCAGTTCCTTCATTTGCCGTAATAACTTTCTTACTTCTGATTCGGTCATCGGCTTGCCGTTTATTTTATTAATCTACCCAAAGCAAATCACTCATTATACTGTCGGAAATGAAAATACCTTCACGGGTCAGGCGCAGAGCGCCATCGTGCTCTTCCAGTTTTCCATTTTCCAAATAGGGCGCAGCCATCTTCCGGCAGTACTCCCATAGTTCATTGCCAAATGTCTGTTTTAGCTTTTCTATGGGTGTGCCCCACACTGTGCGTATGGTAGTGATGATAAATTCATTGTAACGGGTGACTTGATCCAGGTGTTCGATTTCAAAAGCACGGCGGTTCTCCTCTATATCTTTTATATATAGGTCGATGGATGAAACATTCCATTCCCGTGTCATTCCGTCGAAAGAGTGTGCCGATGGCCCACAACCCAGATAAGAGATACCTTGCCAATACGAAGTATTGTGGCGGGAGTATTTGCCGGGTCGGCAGAAATTAGAGATTTCATAATGCTCGAATCCTGCTTTTTGCAGACGCTCTATCAGCAACGTAAAAAACTCCAGGCTGGAATCTTCGTCTACTTCGGATACCTGGTGCTGCTTCAACATCTTATATATAGGTGTATCTTCTTCGTAAATCAAGTGATAGGCAGAAATATGCTCCACATTCAGGTCGATAGCCTGTCGGAGATCGTTCTCCCAACGCTCTTTCGTTTCTCCCGGCAGTCCATATATAAGGTCGATGCTGATATTGCTGAATCCGGCTTGCCGGCATCTGTCGACAGCTTCGATGGCAGTCCGGGCATCATGGCGGCGTTTCAGCAATTTGAGGGTAGCGTCATCGAAAGTCTGTATTCCCATGCTGAGGCGGTTGAATGGGAGAGTAGACAACATTTGCAGATATTCCTTTGATAAGTCGTCCGGATTGGCTTCCAGAGTGATTTCGCGGCAAGATTCCACTCCATAACACTTCTGTATGGTTTCGAACAGTTGTCTGAAATCTCCTTCTTCCAGTTGCGACGGCGTTCCGCCCCCGAAATAAATAGTTTCTACCCGTTCTCCCTTCAAATATTCTTTCCGCATTTCCAGTTCACTGCAAAGGGCGCGTACATAGCGTGTTTTTAGTTCACTACGGGTAGTCGAATAAAAATCGCAATAGATGCAACGAGTCTTGCAGAAAGGAATATGAAGATAGATACCTGCCATAGCTATGCTGTTTGAGTTTTGTGGATACAAAAGTAAAACTATTATCGGATAATATATCAAAGATTTGTTTTCTCTTAACAGAAAAGAGTGCACGTGCCCGAATAAAACAATTTTTATTTCAGCCGAAACTATTTGTACAAGTACTACTCGATTATCGTTCAACAACTGTTGAACGAATGCTCTACAAATATAGAACTGTCGTCCAACAACTGTTGAACGATAATTCAGCAGGCAATAAATTATTTCTGAATAAGCGATGGACGGCTTGTTTGTTTCTAACGGGAAAACAATTTTATACTAAGCAGAATTGTTCGCGATAAAGATGTGTTACATAACATTGTTTAGTAACACTACCGCAAGTGTTGCTTTTCCCCCAATTAATCCCTAATTTGCGCATCACAAAATTAATGGTATGTGAGAAACATACTGAGTAATTATTTAAAATCTTATATATTATGAAAGTATATCAGACTAATGAAATCAAGAACATTGCCTTGTTGGGAAGTTCTGGCTCTGGGAAAACCACTCTCGTGGAAGCGATGCTTTTCGAGAGTGGTGTTATAAAACGTCGCGGTTCTGTTGCCGCTAAAAACACTGTTAGTGATTATTTCCCTGTTGAACAAGAGTATGGTTACTCCGTTTTCTCCACCGTTCTCCATGTAGAATGGAACAATAAAAAGCTTAATATTATTGACTGTCCGGGTTCGGACGACTTCGTAGGCAGTACAGTAACTGCATTAAACGTGACCGACACTGCAATTATCCTTCTCAATGGCCAATACGGCGTCGAAGTCGGTACACAAAATCATTTCCGATATACAGAAAAATTGAATAAGCCAGTTATTTTTCTAGTCAACCAGCTTGATAATGAAAAATGCGACTATGATAATATCCTTGAGCAATTAAAAGAAGCTTATGGCTCTAAAGTTGTTCCCATCCAATATCCTATCAGTACCGGTCCGGGCTTTAACTCTCTGATTGACGTATTGCTGATGAAGAAATATTCGTGGAAGCCCGAAGGCGGTGCTCCTGTAATTGAGGACATTCCTGCTGAAGAAATGGAAAAAGCGATGGAAATGAACAAAGCCTTGATAGAAGCCGCTGCCGAAAATGATGAAGGCCTGATGGAGAAATTCTTCGAACAGGAATCCCTTTCGGAAGACGAAATGCGCGAAGGTATCCGCAAAGGTTTGATTGCCAGAGGTATGTTCCCTGTATTCTGCGTTTGTGGCGGTAAGGATATGGGCGTTCGCCGCTTGATGGAATTCCTGGGTAATGTGGTTCCTTTTGTTTCTGAAATGCCGAAGGCAGAGAATACGGATGGCAAAGAAGTGGCTCCTGACTCGAACGGGCCGGAATCTCTTTATTTCTTCAAGACAAGCGTGGAACCGCATATCGGTGAAGTATCTTATTTCAAAGTAATGAGCGGCAAAGTTCATGAAGGAGACGATTTGCTGAATGCTGACCGTGGCTCGAAAGAACGTATTGCGCAGATTTATGTGGTAGCCGGTGGTAATCGTGTGAAAGTGGAAGAATTGCGGGCCGGTGATATTGGTGCTGCCGTGAAACTGAAAGACGTAAAGACTGGTAATACATTGAATGGCAAGGATTGCGATTATAAATTCAACTTTATCAAATATCCGAATTCCAAATATACGCGTGCCATCAAGCCGGTCAATGAAGCGGATGTGGAAAAGATGATGACCATCTTGAACCGTATGCGTGAAGAAGACCCGACGTGGGTAATCGAGCAATCAAAGGAATTGAAACAGACTTTGGTACACGGACAGGGAGAATTCCATCTTCGTACATTGAAATGGCGTTTGGAAAATAATGAAAAACTCCAGGTAAAATATGAAGAACCGAAGATTCCGTATCGTGAAACAATCACAAAACCGTCTCGTGCAGACTATCGTCATAAGAAACAGTCCGGTGGTGCCGGTCAATTCGGTGAAGTTCACTTGATTGTAGAACCTTATAAAGAAGGTATGCCTGTGCCCGATACTTACAAGTTCAACGGACAGGAATTTAAGATTACCGTAAGAGGTACGGAAGAAATTCCATTGGAATGGGGTGGTAAACTCGTGTTTATCAACAGTATTGTCGGTGGTTCTATTGATGCCCGTTTCTTGCCTGCTATTATGAAAGGTATCATGGCTCGTCTGGAGCAAGGCCCGTTGACAGGTTCGTATGCCCGTGATGTACGCGTGATCGTTTACGATGGTAAGATGCACCCGGTAGATTCCAATGAAATCTCCTTCATGCTTGCCGGACGTAACGCCTTCAGTGAAGCGTTCAAGAATGCAGGCCCGAAGATTCTGGAGCCGATTTATGATGTTGAAGTGTTTGTACCATCCGATAGAATGGGAGATGTGATGGGTGACCTTCAAGGACGTCGCGCCATGATTATGGGTATGAGTAGCGAAAAAGGTTTCGAGAAACTGGTTGCTAAAGTACCTTTGAAAGAAATGTCTTCTTACTCGACAGCACTTAGCTCACTCACGGGCGGACGTGCTTCGTTTATCATGAAATTCTCGAGTTATGAGCTTGTTCCGGCAGATGTTCAGGATAAGTTAATTAAAGATTTTGAAGCTAAACAAACCGAAGAATAGTCCGTAAATTTCTTAATAGTGTTAAAATCGTCCTCTTTTTTAAGTAAAAGAGGACGGTTTTTGTTTAACTATGATTAATAAAGATGGAAAAACACAAGGAGAAGATTTAATTTTTTATTAAATTTGCAAACCAAAGGAGGGTTTATATTGTTGTAGTAATCAGAATACGACCTAAATAACTCCTTTCGGTTAATTTCCGGGAAGTTCCGGTTAAATCAAGTTAATGCATTAGGAGTGTTAATTAGGGAGTGTTAATTTTGTTGCTATGAAGAAGTCAACAATTTGGATATTAGGTATTGTAATGGGGCTTTCTTTCCTCAGTTTACTGTATTTACAGGTCAGTTATATAGAGGAAATGATGAAAACCCGTAAGGAACAGTTTGATTCGGCTGTACGCAATAGCCTGGATCAGGTTTCTAAGGATGTGGAATATGCAGAAACGCAACGTTGGTTAATTGAAGATGTTTCTGATGCTGAACGGAAGGCTTTGATTGAGAACAACGCTTCATTGCAGCAGAATGATTTAGTTCAGCAGACGCAGCGGTTTACGATGAAGTCTAAAGATGGAAAGGTATATACGGATTTTGAATTGAAAGTGATGACTACCAAACCATCCGAACTTCCGAAAGCGATGATTTCTCCTTATAGAGGAACCAAAACGATTCCGGAAACCTCGCGCTCGTTGATAGAGGCTATCAAAAACCGATATATGTATCAGCGTGAATTGCTTAATGAAGTGGTTTGGCAGATGATTTATCGGGCAAGTGACAAGTCTATTGGAGATAGAGTAAGGTTTGGTGACTTGAACGGTTATCTGAAATCGAACCTATATAATAATGGTATAGACTTACCTTTTCACTTTATGGTGATTGATAAGGATGGACGGGAAGTCTACCGTTGTGCGGATTATGACGGAAAGGGGAGTGATGAATTCTATCAGCAGGCATTGTTCAAGAACGATCCACCTGCTAAGATGAGTGTACTGAAAGTGCATTTCCCGGGAAGAAGAGATTATCTTTTTGATTCGATCAGCTTCATGATTCCGTCGTTGATATTTACAATGGTATTGTTAGTGACATTCATCTTTACGATTTATATCGTATTCCGTCAGAAGAAGTTGACAGAAATGAAGAATGACTTCATCAACAATATGACACACGAATTTAAAACACCGATATCCACCATTTCGTTGGCAGCACAGATGCTGAAAGACCCTGCAGTGGGAAAATCACCGCAGATGTTCCAGCATATATCGGGAGTGATAAATGATGAAACCAAGCGCTTGCGCTTCCAGGTAGAGAAGGTACTCCAAATGTCGATGTTCGACCGTCAGAAGTCGACTTTGAAGATGAAGGAGATTGATGCGAATGAACTGATAACGGGAGTTATCAATACATTTACCCTGAAAGTGGAAAGATATAATGGTAAGATAACATCGAACCTTGAGGCCACTGATCCTGTTATATTTGCAGATGAGATGCATATCACCAATGTAATCTTTAATCTGATGGACAACGCGGTGAAATATAAGAAACCGGAAGAGGATCTGGAACTGAAAGTGAGAACATGGAATGAATCGGGTAAACTGATGATTTCGATACAGGATAACGGTATCGGCATCAAGAAGGAAAACCTGAAAAAGATATTTGAAAAGTTCTATCGTGTACATACGGGTAATCTGCACGATGTGAAGGGCTTTGGACTGGGATTGGCTTATGTGAAGAAGATTATCGTCGAGCATAAGGGAACCATCCGGGCAGAAAGCGACCTGAACGTGGGAACTAAATTTATTATTGCATTACCTTTATTAAAAAATAATTGATATGGACGAGAAACTGCGTATTTTATTATGCGAGGATGACGAAAATCTTGGCATGCTTTTAAGAGAATATTTACAGGCAAAAGGTTATTCTGCTGAGTTATTTCCTGATGGCGAAGCCGGTTATAAGGCTTTCTTGAAGAATAAATATGACTTGTGCGTGTTTGACGTAATGATGCCTAAGAAAGATGGCTTCACTCTGGCACAAGATGTCCGTGCGGCGAATGCTGAAATTCCTATTATCTTCCTGACGGCTAAGACGCTGAAAGAAGATATCCTGGAAGGATTTAAGATTGGTGCGGATGATTATATCACCAAACCTTTCAGCATGGAAGAATTGACGTTCAGAATTGAAGCAATCCTGAGACGTGTTCGCGGAAAGAAGAACAAAGAAAGTAATATCTATAAGATCGGTAAGTTTACTTTCGATACCCAGAAACAAATTCTGGCTTCGGAAGGCAAGCAGACTAAGCTGACTACAAAAGAATCTGAATTGCTCGGATTGCTTTGCGCTCACGCTAATGAGATTCTGCAACGTGACTTCGCGTTGAAGACTATCTGGATTGATGATAACTATTTCAATGCCCGCAGTATGGACGTGTATATCACGAAACTGCGTAAGCACCTGAAAGAAGATGACTCTATCGAAATTATCAACATCCACGGAAAAGGCTATAAGCTAATCACGCCGGAAGTTGAATCTTAATGAGATTACATTCGATAACTACAAATAAAAAATCCCGGAAACATTCGTTTCCGGGATTTTTTATTGATTTCTACGAAATTAATCAGCGATCTTCTTATTGATAATGATATAAGAAATGAGTCCCAGTACTACCAGTACTACCGAGGTACCCAAGAGAGCGTTGTCATTCACATTACCTGTAAAGGAACAGCCCAGCAGGATAACTACTCCGACCAAGATTAAGATCAATCCCAAGTTCTTTAATAAACTTTTCATGTGTGTGTATTTTAATAGATTATTATATTCCAGTCACAAATTAAAGCATAATTCTTTAACGGGCGAAATTATTTAAATAAAAAATCCATTATAAAGATAGGATTTAGTGGATTTTATGATTTAAAGGGCTGTTTCTCTGCCTAATCCTTCGTGTTGTAGAATACCTTTTTCAATACTTCCTGTCCGATGCTTAGTTCCTCAAGCGTAATGCCGTGAAGTGCTTCCTTCAAAGTCTGCCCGGCGATGATACGTGCTTTTTCTTCCAGCTCTTTCCCGTCTTTGGTGAGGTGGATGAGGTTGGTGCGGCGGTCTTTTTTATCAGAGATGCGTACAACGAGGTGTTGCCGTTCCATATTGTCAATCAAACGGGTCATGCTGGGCTTGTCCTTAAAAGTTGCATTGCACAACTCTTGTTGCGTCACACCGTCTTTTTCCCACAGGAAAATAAGTACAGTCCACTGCTCCGGACTGATTTCCAGACCGTTCTGACGGAAGTTGCGGTACAGTTTACGGTTGATTGCCGCAGAAACCTTACCATTCAATATGGCAAAAATAAGCCGGATGTCGAAGTTGAATTGCTCTATCATGAAATTATTGTTTAAACAACTTTGCAAAGGTAAGCCACTTCGCGGATAATTCCTACATTAGGATACAAAAAAAGATTAAATATTTGTAGTTCAAAATAAATTGCCTAACTTTGCACCCGCATTTAAAAATAAAAAATTATTTATTTAATTAAACGAAGTATGAATCAATACGAAACCGTTTTCATTTTAACTCCCGTTTTGTCTGATGTTCAGATGAAGGAAGCGGTAGAAAAATTCAAAGGTATTCTTCAAGCTGAAGGTGCTGAGATTATCAATGAGGAAAACTGGGGACTGAAGAAATTGGCTTATCCAATTCAGAAGAAGTCTACAGGTTTTTATCAGTTGGTTGAGTTCAATGCAGATCCTACTGTAATTGACAAGCTGGAACTAAACTTCCGTCGTGACGAACGCGTTATCCGCTTCTTGACTTTCAAGATGGATAAGTATGCTGCAGAATATGCTGCTAAAAGAAGAAGTGTTAAATCAAACAAAAAGGAGGATTAAATCATGGCACAACAGACTCAATCAGAAATCAGATATTTAACTCCGCCGTCAGTAGACGTTAAGAAGAAAAAATACTGCCGTTTCAAAAAGAGCGGTATTCGTTACATCGACTACAAAGATCCTGAATTCTTGAAGAAATTCTTGAATGAACAAGGTAAAATCCTTCCGCGTCGTATCACAGGTACTTCTTTGAAGTTCCAACGTCGTATCGCGCAGGCTGTGAAGAGAGCTCGTCACTTGGCATTACTGCCTTATGTAACTGACATGATGAAATAAGAAGGAGGAAAAGTATGGAAATTATTTTAAAAGAAGACGTAGTAAACTTGGGATATAAGAACGATATCGTAAACGTGAAATCCGGATACGGTCGTAATTATCTGATCCCGACTGGAAAAGCTGTTATCGCTTCTCCTTCTGCAAAGAAAATGTTGGCTGAAGAACTGAAACAACGCGCTCACAAGCTTGAGAAAATCAAGAAGGATGCTGAAGCTGCTGCTGCTAAGTTGGAAGGCGTAACTTTGACTATTGCAACTAAAGTTAGCTCAACTGGTACTATCTTCGGTTCTGTTGGTAACATCCAGATCGCTGAAGCATTGACTAAGCTGGGTCACGAAATCGACAGAAAGATCATCGTTGTAAAAGACGCTGTGAAAGAAGTTGGTAGCTACAAGGCGATAGTTAAACTTCACAAGGAAGTTTCGGTAGAAATTCCTTTCGAGGTAGTTGCTGAATAAGAGCAAATTTACTTCAATATATGAAAAAGCGATTTGTTCTTTGAACGAATCGCTTTTTTTATTATACTTGCGCTAATATTATGAAACTCAACAATTGTTTTTTGAAGAAGAAATTTTTGCTTCTACTGATTGCTTTAGGAATCGGTAGTATTCTTTATGCGAACAATGAGTTGAAACTATTGACTGATTCTTTGCGCAGGGTGATAGATGAAAAACATATCTTTGTCCAAAAGAAAGAGGATAGAATCAACCGGATAAAATGTATGTTGAAAAGCCCCGGTTTGACACTTGAGGGAGAGTATAGGATAAATCTTCGGTTGTATGACGAATATAAAAAATTTCATATTGATTCTGCCATTCATTATGTCGATCGCAATATTGAAATCTCCCGTCAGTTGAATAAAACCTATTTAATCAATCAGTCGTCTTTGAATCTGAGTTTTTTATATTCGATGTGTGGCAGGTTTAGGGAGGCGGAAATAATATTGAAGAGCATAAGGTCATCAGAACTTCCCAAAGATTTGTTGATTGTTTATTATCAGACTTATGCTAGTTTTTGGGGACATTATTCTATCTCGGTTGCCAACAACCTGTATGGAAAACAACAATCAGCTTATCAGGATTCGCTATTTGCTCTCATCGATCACACTTCTTTAGATTATAGAATGTATCAGGCATCTTATTATATATGGCGGGATACCATAAAATCGAAAGAGATTTTCAAGGAATTGCTGGAAATAGAGGAGGTGGGAACACCTACCTATGCTATGATTACTCATTCGTATTCGGGATTATGCAGGCATCAGAAGAAATATGATGAGGCGAAAAAATACCTGATATTATCTGCTATTGCCGATACCCGGAATGCAACGAGGGAAAATGCTTCTCTGCAAGCTCTTGCATTGATACAGTATGAAGAGCAGAATTTAGCTGATGCATTCAAGTTTACACAGTCTGCTATTGACGATGTAATATCTTCGGGTATTCATTTCAGGGCAATTGAAATTTATAAGTTTAATGCCATTATTAATACTGCTTATCAGACAGAGCAGGCCAGGTCCAGGTCGAATTTGACTACCTTTCTTATTTCTACAAGTATTATCCTATTTCTTTTAGTCTTGTTGGTGATATGTATTTATATTCAGATGAAGAAGATTTTAAGGATTAAGCAGGCATTGGCGCAGAGTAATGAGAAACTCTTGAGATTGAACGATAAGCTGAACCATATGAATAACCAACTGAATGATACGAACAATCAGTTGTGCGAAATTAGTAATGTAAAGGAGCATTATATTGCTGAATTTTTCGATGTTTGTTTTAGTTATATCAGTAAGATGGAGAAATATCAGAATACATTGTATAAGTATGCGATTAATAAATACTATGAGGAATTGATTAAGAAATTGAAATCATCCGCACTTATTGATGAAGAACTAACTGCCTTATATGCTCGTTTCGATAAAGTATTTTTGGGGTTGTATCCGACTTTCGTTTCTGATTTTAATGCTTTGCTGAAAGATGAGGAGAAAATTATCCTGAAACCGGATGCACTTTTGAACCGGGAACTTCGCATTTATGCCCTCTTGCGTTTGGGGATTACGGACAGCGGAAAGATAGCCAATTTCCTTCGTTGCTCTACAAGTACGGTGTACAACTATCGTACGAAAATGAGAAATAAAGCGGCAGTAGACAGAGACGAATTTGAGAATGAAATTATGAAAATAAGTTCAACTCAGGAGAAATAGTTGCCGTTATAAAGAAAAAACGATTCCAAATCATCTACATTTTTTAGGTCTTGTAAAAGTAGTAAATGCCTTATTATTAGGTGTTTAATGGATTATTATATCTACATAAAATAGTGTAAGGCGAATAAAGCGTTGCTTATTTGGTTAGTTTTGCATTATCGGTTTCCGATTCATCTGCCCGATGACAGAGATTGATAACCTATCTATTTATTGTACTTAAATTCACTATGTTTTATGGACACGCAATCTGCAGTAGACACAAAAGTCAAGGTCGGTATAATCGGTTTCGGTAGAATGGGAAGATTCTATTGGGAAGCGATGCGGAAAAGTGGGCGATGGAATATTGCTTATATTTGTGATACCGATCCGGAATCACGTCAATTAGCTAAAGAATTATCTCCGGAATCTCTTATAGTAGAAAATAATCAATGTATTTTTGAGGATGAAAGTGTGCAAGTTGTCGGACTTTTCACTTTGGCAGACTCACGAATGGAGCAGATTGAAAAAGCCATCCGCTACGGAAAACATATTATTTCAGAAAAACCTGTTGCGGATACGATGGAGAATGAGTGGAAGGTCGTGGAAATGACGGAAAACTCAAATCTTATTTCTACCGTGAACCTGTATCTGCGAAATTCCTGGTATCATAAACAGATGAAGGAATATATTCAAAAAGGAGAAATCGGGGAGTTGGCTATTATCCGTATCTGCCATATGACTCCCGGACTGGCACCGGGCGAAGGTCACGAATATGAAGGACCCGCCTTCCATGATTGCGGAATGCACTATGTAGACATTGCCCGTTGGTATGCCGGATGCGATTACCGGACATGGAATGCGCAAGGAGTGAATATGTGGAATTATAAAGATCCCTGGTGGGTGCAATGCCACGGTACTTTTCAGAATGGTGTAGTCTTTGATATTACCCAAGGCTTTGTTTATGGACAATTGTCTAAAGACCAGACACATAATTCATACGTAGATATAATCGGAACGAAAGGTGTGGTGCGCATGACGCATGACTTCAATACTGCTGTGGTCGATCTGCACGGGGTGAATCAGACACTTCGGGTGGAGCAGCCTTTCGGTGGCAAGAATATCGACGTATTATGCGACTTGTTTGCTGATTCGGTAGTGACCGGACAACGTAGTCCTCGCCTGCCGCTAATGCGTGATTCGGCCATTGCATCCGAATATGCATGGACATTCCTGAAAGATACACGTACACATGATCTGCCGGCTATCGGTAATCTGCGCACGTTGGAACAAATTCGTGAACGGAGAAGAAATATGAAAAATGGATATGGGTTGCTGCACAGTAATCTTCCACAAATAACGAACCCTTAAAACAGATAATTATGTCAGACATTTCAAGGAGAGACTTTCTCAAAACGGGCGCTATGGCTTTGGCAGGCATTACCATTGCTCCGAGTTCTATTTTAGGAATGAGTCACGGTCATGTGGCTCCCAGTGATAAATTGAATCTTGCAGCCGTGGGGATTGGTGGCATGGGACATGCCAATATTAATAAAGTGAAGGGCACTGAAAACATTGTGGCTCTTTGCGATGTGGACTGGAGATATGCAAAAGGTGTGTTCGACGAATTCCCGAAAGCAAAGAAATATTGGGACTATCGTAAGATGTACGATGAAATGGGTAAATCTATCGACGGGGTAATTATTGCTACTGCCGACCATACTCATGCTATTATTACCGCCGATGCGATGACAATGGGTAAGCACGTATTCTGTCAGAAGCCGTTGACTCACTCGGTTTATGAATCACGTTTGCTGACTAACCTGGCTGCTTCGACCGGTGTTGTTACTCAGATGGGTAATCAGGGGGCATCCGACGAAGGCACGGATTTGGTTTGCGAATGGATATGGAATGGTGAAATCGGTGAAGTGACTAAGGTGGAATGTGCTACCGACCGTCCTATCTGGCCGCAAGGATTGAATGCTCCTGAAAAGGCAGACCGTATCCCAAGTACATTGAACTGGGATTTGTTTACCGGCCCGGCTAAGTTGAATCCGTATAATGAAATTTATCATCCTTGGAACTGGCGCGGATGGTGGGATTATGGAACAGGTGCATTGGGTGATATGGCGTGCCATATCCTGCATCAACCGTTCAGAGCCTTAAAACTGGGTTATCCTACTAAGGTGGAAGGTTCTTCTACTTTGTTGCTGAGTGCTTGTGCTCCGCAGGCGCAGCATGTGAAAATGATTTTCCCTGCCCGTGATAATATGCCGAAAGTGGCCCTTCCGGAAGTTGAAATCCATTGGTATGATGGTGGTATGATGCCTGAACGTCCGAAAGGATTCCCACAAGGTAAACAACTGATGCAAAGTGGTGGTGGTCTGACTATTTTCCACGGAACGAAAGATACTTTGATTTGCGGATGTTATGGACAGAATCCTTGGCTGCTTTCCGGTCGTACACCTAATGCTCCGAAAGTTTGCCGTCGTGTACCTAATGCTATGAATGGTGGTCACGAAATGGACTGGGTGCGTGCTTGTAAAGAAGATAAGTCAAGCCGTGTCATGACTAAATCTGATTTCTCCGAAGCAGGGCCGATGAATGAAATGGTAGTAATGGGAGTATTGGCTATCCGTCTGCAAGCTTTGAACAAGACTTTGGAGTGGGATGGTGCTAATATGTGTTTTACCAACATCGGTGATAATGAAACTATCAGAACTTGTATAAAAGATGGCTTTAAGATTCATAACGGTCATCCTACTTTTGATAAGACTTGGACAGAACCGGTGAACGCGAAACAATTCGCTGCCGAACTGGTGAAGCACAACTATCGTGAAGGCTGGAGACTGCCTGATATGCCGAGATAAAAAGAATATCCTAATCAAATAACAGAATAATATCATGAAAAAAGTATTTTATCCTTTGGCTTGTTGCCTGGTTGCGGGAGTTTTCACTTCTTGTGGCGGTCAGAAAGCCGGAAATGCTCAAGGCGAGCAGACATCAGACAAGGTTGCATTGTCTTATTCTAAATCATTGAAAGCAGTGGAAGCAGACAGCTTGAATTTACCTGTCGATAAGGATGGTTACATCACTATCTTTGACGGTGAAACGTTTAACGGATGGCGTGGTTATGGTAAGGACCGTGTTCCTACCAAGTGGACAATTGAAGATGGCTGCATCAAATTCAATGGAACCGGTGGCGGTGAAGCGCAGGACGGTGACGGTGGCGACTTGATTTTTGCGCATAAGTTTAAAAACTTTGAACTGGAACTGGAATGGAAAGTTGCTAAAGGCAGTAATTCAGGTATCTTGTATCTGGCTCAGGAAATTACTTCTAAGGATAAAGATGGTAACGACGTGCTCGAACCTATTTATATCTCTGCGCCCGAATATCAGATATTGGACAATACCAATCATCCGGATGCCAAATTGGGTAAGGATAACAACCGCCAGTCAGCTTCTCTGTATGACATGATTCCGGCAGTTCCTCAAAACTCTAAACCGTTCGGTGAATGGAACAAGGCGAAGGTTATGGTTTATAAAGGCACGGTTGTTCATGGACAAAACGATGAAAACGTATTGGAATATCACCTGTGGACAAAACAGTGGACGGATATGTTGCAGGCAAGCAAGTTTAGCGAAGACAAATGGCCTTTGGCATTTGAATTGCTGAACAATTGCGGTGGCGAAAACCATGAAGGATTTATCGGATTGCAAGATCACGGTGATGATGTTTGGTTCCGCAATATCCGCGTGAAGATTTTAGACTAATCACATAAATAGGAAAAAGGCACGGATTACACGGATAACACGGTTTTTCTGACTATCGTTATTATATAACAACCGTGTAATTCCGTGTAATCCGTGCCTTTTTTCATAAAAAATTGAATAATTATAATCCCTGATATCTATTATATGAGAACCCGAATTTATTTATGTGCCTTGGCTGTTCTTCTCATGATTCCGGTTGCGATGACCGCGCAGACGAAGAAAAAAGCTAAAAAAGCAAAGAAAGAAGTAGCTATTCAGCTCTATTCCGTTAGAGATATATTGAATAAGGTGGACAATAAGGACGGTAAATGTGATCCGACTTATACTGCTATTCTCGAGAAATTGGCAAAAATGGGTTATACCGGTGTTGAAGCGGCCAATTATAATAATGGAAAATTTTACGATAGAACTCCCCGGCAATTTAAGAAAGATGTCGAATCGGCAGGAATGAAAGTCTTGTCTTCGCATTGTACACGTGGATTATCGAAGGAAGAATTGGCTTCCGGTAATTATTCAAAATCGCTTGAATGGTGGGAGCAGTGTATTGCAGACCATAAGGCAGCCGGTATGAAATATATCGTAGCTCCCTGGATGGATGTTCCTAAAACACTGAAGGATCTGGAAACTTACTGTGCTTATTATAATGAAATAGGCAAACGCTGTAAACAACAGGGCTTGCAGTTCGGCTACCATAATCATGCCCATGAATTCCAAAAAGTGGAAGGTAACGTGATGTATGACTATATGCTGGAACATACGAATCCCGAATACGTTTTCTTCCAGATGGATGTTTACTGGGTGGTTCGCGGTCAGAATAGTCCGGTAGATTATTTTAATAAATATCCGGGCAGATTCAAGATATTCCATATCAAAGACCACAGGGAAATCGGTCAGAGTGGAATGGTAGGTTTCGATGCAATCTTTAATAATGCGAAGACGGCAGGTGTAAACTATCTTGTTGCTGAAATCGAGAAATATAGTATTCCGGTAGAGGAAAGTGTGGAAGTGAGTCTGGATTACTTATTGGACGCTCCTTTTGTGAAAAGCTCCTATTCCAAATAACTTCTATTCCAAATAGTATAAACTGCTTACGATAAGGCATAAAAAAAAGTCTGTGCATGCTTTGCGCATGTCAGACTTTCAATTCTCTCTAGGCTGTTACTGAATTATTCAGCTACAGTTTCAGTTACTTCTACTGCAACGCTATCAGTTGTTGTAGTATCTGCTGCTGCTTGTTCTGCTTCAAGAGCTGCTGCTTCCACTGCTGCGATTGAGTCAGCGATACGGATAGAATCTGCAGTTGCTTTTGCTGCGTCAGCTGCTTTGTTACCACATGATGCGAATGATACTGCTACGATAGCTACGGCCATCAAAACTAATTTTTTCATTTTCTTTGCTTTTTAAAAACGTAATACAATCAATTGCTTTATTAAAACGATGCAAAGGTATGTACTTTTTCAATATGTTGTTCTCGAAAAGCCAACTTTTTTTATATATTTTTTGGTAACTGGCCCTTTTCTTACTCTTTCCCTATGTTTTAGAACATATTAATCGACAGCTATACTGTTATATAGGTATCTTTTGATACTTCTTTTCGGCGTTTTTTCAAATTCCGTGGGGTAGAGTTGTATCTTGCTGATTTTTTCGTAAGCGGCTACATTTGCGTTCAGATTCTTGAGATTCTCGTTCATGATTGTTTTTAGGTTGTCCGGGTTGTTCAGTCCGAGTGAATCCAGTGCTTCGTAGTCGGCATAGACAAGGGCGACCAGCTTCTTGTTGCGTTCGATGACGATACTTTCGAGAACGAACGGCAGGTTGTTGAGCTTTGTTTCCAACTCTTCCGGGAAGATATTCTGTCCGCTTGAGCTCAAAATCATGGTCTTGAGACGTCCGCGAATAAAAATATTGCCGTTGGCATCCATTGTTCCGAGGTCACCGGTGCGCAGCCAGTTGTCTTCGGTGAATACTTCTTGTGTGGCTTCCGGATTCTTGTAATAACCCACCATTGTGTTCTCACCGCGTACCTGTATTTCTCCCACTTCCGATTCCGGATTTTCCTTGTAGATACGGGCTTCCATAATATCCAGTATCTTTCCCGAAGAACCCAGTACAAATTCATTCCACGGAGCATAGCTGATAAGTGGCCCGCATTCCGTCATTCCGTAACCGATGGTGAAAGGGAATTTGATTTTGTAGAAAAACTCTTCCACTTCTTTATCCATGGCGGCACCGCCGATGATAATCTCCTTGAAACGACCGCCCAGTGCGTCGATCAGCCGTTTGCGTATCTGATTATAAATCTGCGTGTCGAGCAAAGGAATATTAAGCGCCCATTTCATTCCTTTCTTATTAATAAGAGGTTGGATGATATTCTTATATATCTTCTCGATCACGAGCGGTACGGTGATAATCAGGTTTGGTTTCACTTCCTCAAAAGCCTTCATAATGATTTTGGGCGAAGGAGTTTTTCCAAGCAGGGTGACATGGGTGCCGACGGCTGTTGCTGTCAGAAAGTCGAATGCGCAACCGTAGGCATGGGCAAGCGGAAGGAAAGAAAGTACTTTATCTCCTTTTTTAAGCAATTCGGTGCGAATGCCGAAAGTAACGTTGCCGGCGAGACTGTTGCCTGTTAGCATGACTCCCTTGCTGAAGCCGGTAGTACCGGAAGTATAGTTCAGGAGCATTACTTTATCATTGGAGAGGGTAGTGTACTGCACATCTTCGCGGGTAAATCCTTTCGGATAGCAAGAATGCATCTCTTTATCGGTATTCTTCAGAAACTTCTGTATGGTCTCTCCGTCGCGTTGATACAGGCAACGGAAGTCGGTCAGTGAGAAGACTCCCCTTAATCCCTGTAGTTTCTCTTCTTCCAAGTTATCCCAAATACTGTCGCTTGTGAACAGGAAGACAGATTCGGAATGATTGACGATATGATGAACATCGTTGGGAGTAAAGTCCTGAAGGATGGGTACGACGATTGCGCCATATGTGATAGTTGCCATATAGGCGATGCACCAATGTGCATTATTTTTGCCGATAACTGATATCTTATCTCCTCTGCGAAGGCTACAATGCTTGAATAACAAGTGTAAACGGGCGATTTCTTCAGCTACTTGTCCATACGTATATTGGGTATTTTCTCCGTAATCAGTATAACAAGGTAAATCCCAATTCTCACGAAAACTATTTTCGTATAGTTTAATGAAATTCTCTTTAATCATTGCACGTTTTTTAGTGAATTGTGCAAAAATAGGAATAAACTTTCGTATCCAAAAGGGTTTTACTAATAATAATGTGTAACTTTGCAAAGTTAATGTGTTTATAACAGCTTATGATAGATACCACTGTATTTCAAAATAAGACAGCCGTTTATTATACACTAGGCTGCAAATTAAATTTTTCAGAGACTTCGACTATTGGTAAAATACTGCGTGAGGCAGGTGTGCGGACTGTCCGTAAGGGTGAGAAAGCGGATATCTGTGTGGTGAATACCTGCTCGGTGACTGAGATGGCGGATAAGAAATGCCGGCAGGCCATTCATCGGTTGGTGAAGCAGCATCCTGGTGCTTTTGTGGTGGTGACCGGATGTTATGCGCAGTTGAAACCCGGCGATGTGGCAAAGATAGACGGAGTGGACGTAGTACTGGGAGCCGAACAGAAAGGCGAGTTGCTCCAATATTTGGGCGACTTGCAAAAACATGAAAAAGGCGAAGCCGTTACTACTGCAACCAAAGATATTCGTTCCTTTTCTCCTTCGTGTTCGCGGGGTGACCGTACGCGCTTTTTCCTGAAAGTGCAGGATGGCTGTGATTACTTCTGTTCATACTGCACCATTCCTTTTGCCCGTGGGCGGAGCCGCAATGGAACTATTGCTTCTATGGTGGAGCAGGCAAAGAGTGCCGCTGCCGAAGGCGGAAAAGAAATCGTCCTGACCGGAGTAAATATCGGAGATTTCGGCAAGACAACGGGAGAAACTTTCTTTGACCTGGTGAAAGCACTGGATGAAGTGGAAGGAATCGAACGTTATCGTATATCCTCTATCGAACCCAACCTGCTGACGGATGAAATCATCGAATTCGTATCTCGCTCCCGTCGCTTTATGCCTCATTTCCATGTTCCTTTGCAATCGGGATGCGACGAAGTGTTGAAGTTGATGCGCCGTCGGTATGATACCGCTCTCTTTGCTTCGAAAGTGAAGAAGATAAAAGAGGTGATGCCGGACGCTTTTATCGGCGTGGATGTGATTGTGGGAACCCGTGGTGAGACGACAGAATATTTCGAGCAAGCCTGTCAGTTCATTGCCGGATTGGATGTGACTCAACTGCATGTGTTCAGCTATTCCGAACGACCGGGAACACAGGCGCTGAAGATAGACTATGTCGTTTCACCTGAAGAAAAGCATCAGCGCAGCCAACGACTATTGACGCTTTCGGATGAAAAGACGCAGGCTTTTTATGCCCGTCATATCGGGCAGACCATGCCGGTGCTGATGGAGAAATCGAAAGCAGGCACTCCGATGCATGGATTTACGGAAAACTATATCCGTGTGGAAGTGGATAGTGACAACTCGCTCGACAATCAGGTAGTCAATGTACGTTTGGGGGAATTTAACGAAGATAAGACAGCCTTAAAAGGTACAATTCTGATATAAGTATGAAATCAAAATTTATCTATTGGCTCGTATCTACGGGGATGTGGCTCTTTTCAGCCCTTCCGTTCAGAATATTGTATATTCTTTCGGATTTCAATTATCTGTTGATGTACCGTGTGGGAAAATATCGTCGGAAAGTCGTCCGGGAGAACTTGAAGAGGTCATTCCCGGAAAAGACCGATGCGGAAAGATTACAGATAGAGCGCAAATTTTATCGTTATCTTTCGGATTATATGCTGGAAGATTTGAAGTTGCTGCATATGTCTGCCGAAGACCTTTGCGAAAGGATGACTTATAAGAATACGGAACAGTATTTGGAACTGACGGAAAAGTATGGCGGAATTATCGTGATGATTCCCCATTATGCCAATTATGAATGGCTGATAGGGATGGGGGCGATCATGAAGCCGGGAGATGTTCCCGTGCAGGTGTATAAGCCTTTGAAAGATAAATATTTGGACGAACTGTTCAAACGCATACGTTCCCGTTTTGGCGGATACAATATACCGAAACATTCTACTGCCCGCGAGATTATTAAATTGAAACGTGAAGGCAAAAAGATGGTGGTCGGACTGATTACCGACCAGTGGCCTAGCGGTGATAGATATTGGACTACCTTCCTGGGACAGCAAACCGCTTTCCTGAATGGTGCGGAACGCATTGCCAAAATGATGAACTTCCCTGTTTTCTATTGTGAACTGACGAAGAATCGTAGAGGATATTGCGAAGCCGAATTTAAATTGATGACGGAAACTCCCAAGGAAACAGCCGAGGGAGAGATAACCGAAATGTTTGCACAGCGTTTGGAACAAACCCTTCGCAGAGAACCTGCTTACTGGCTATGGTCGCATAAACGATGGAAATTTACTCAGGAAGAATGTGCGCGGAATGAACAGGAAGAACAGAACAAGAGAAAAGAAGGAAAATGAAAGTATCAGTTGTCATTCTGAATTGGAACGGATGCGATATGCTTCGTACTTTTCTTCCGTCTGTAATTCGTTATTCGGAAGGAGAGGGGATAGAGGTCTGTGTGGCGGATAATGGTTCTACGGATGATTCCGTGAATATGCTCCATCGGGAATTTCCTTCTGTCAGGACAATCATACTCGAACAGAATCATGGTTTCGCGGACGGATACAATTTGGCTTTGCAACAGGTAGATGCTGAATATGTAGTACTTCTGAACTCCGATGTGGAAGTGACGGAGCATTGGCTGGAACCGATGATTGCCTATTTGGATGCTCATCCGGAAATAGCTGCTTGCCAGCCGAAGATACGGAGCCAGCGGCAAAAAGAATATTTTGAATATGCCGGGGCATCGGGCGGATTTATAGATAAGTATGGTTATCCTTTCTGTCGTGGCCGCATCATGGGAGTAGTTGAAAAAGACGAAGGTCAGTATGATAAGATACTTCCCGTATTTTGGGCGACGGGGGCGGCTTTGTTTATCCGCCGTGCCGATTATCTGAATGTCGGCGGACTGGACGGGCGTTTCTTTGCACATATGGAAGAGATTGACTTCTGCTGGCGACTTCGTTCCCGTGGACGTGAGATTGTTTGTATTCCTCAAAGTGTTGTCTATCATGTAGGCGGGGCTACCCTCAAAAAAGAGAACCCTCGTAAGACTTTTCTTAATTTCCGTAATAATCTTGTCATGCTCTATAAGAATCTTCCGCAGGAAGAGTTAAATAAAGTGATGCGTATCCGGGCTTGCCTTGATTATGTAGCGGCACTTACTTTTCTGCTGAAAGGTGATGTAGGTAATGCTCGTGCAGTGGTAAGTGCACGTAAGGAATATAAGAAGATATGTCCATCATTTTCTTCATCCCGTGAAGAGAATCAAAGAAAAAAAACTTTGAATCCGATTCCCGAACAAACAAAAAGTAGTATCTTGTGGCAGTTTTATGCGAGAGGATGCAAACGGTTCTCTCAATTGTCGGACTTAAAAGGATAACAAGATGGAATCATCAAAAGTTAGAAGAGGTATCGGGCTGGTAGCGCACGATGCTATGAAAAAAGACCTCATCGAATGGGTACTGTGGAACTCTGAATTATTGATGGGGAATAAATTCTACTGTACAGGTACTACCGGTACATTGATATTGGAAGCGTTGAAAGAGAAACATCCCGAACAGGAGTGGGATTTTACGATTTTGAAATCCGGGCCTTTGGGGGGCGACCAGCAGATGGGTTCGCGCATTGTGGACGGACAGATTGATTATCTTTTCTTTTTCACTGACCCAATGACTTTACAGCCACATGATACGGATGTGAAGGCGTTAACCCGCCTGGCAGGTGTAGAAAATATCGTTTTCTGCTGTAACCGTTCAACGGCGGATCATATTATTTCCAGCCCGTTGTTTATGGATCCTGATTACGAACGTATTCATCCTGATTATTCCAGTTATACTAAACGTTTCCAGGATAAAACTGTGGTAACGGAAGCTGTGGAATCAGTGAACAAAAGAAAGAAGAAAAGAAAATAAGAATTTTAAGATAATGACGGGCTGACCTGTCAGATAATTCTACATAAAAATGTAAATCAGGCACAGATTACGTGGATTACACGGTTCCAATTAACTTAAAACCGCGAAATCCGTGTAATCCGTGCCTGAATAAAAATTAGATGTTTCTGTTTTATTTTCTGCTGCAATGCAGTTCTATCCCCGCTGACTCTATATCTGCCCCCATTGGCGGATTTCTTTTAGAAAGTCGGAGCTCGATTTCTTCAATAGTCGGGAACTGTTCAAACAGTTTTTTTATAATTCTTCCACCTACATGTTCCAGTAACTTTGACGGAACAGCCATCTCTGTCATTATCACATGATGTACTTCGGCGTAGTTAACGGTATCGGCAACTTCATCCGTTTGTGCGGCTTTACTGATATTTACTTTCAGTTTCAAGTCAATGAGGTATTCGTTTCCGATAAGATTCTCTTGTGGTGCGACTCCGTGATAAGCGTAGCAGCGAATCTTTTCCAAAAGAATATAGCTATTGTTTATCTTCATATGATGGATTGTTAGTCTGATTTTGTTTTACTTTCAATAAGTCTTTCTGCGCAACCATTTGCGGGATTACTTTCAGAAATACGGGGGTGAGCAAGATACAGATACTCAACGTTATGAACAGGAGTGCAATAGCCTGTGCCCAGTCATTATGAATGTATCGTGCTACCAATGGTCTTAAAAAATGAAGAATAGGCCCGTGAATACTCAAGGTGATAATAGAATATCTCCCCAGGTAAGAAACCACCTTCAGCCTTTTCACTTTTTTGCAAAGTAACATAATCATAAATATTCCTGCAAATGCTGCGATATAAACTTGGAAGATATTTCCTGAATAGTTGTTTGTGCGCATTCCCAGTGTAGTCGAGGTGAAATACATCACCACTAATGCCAATAGAACAAAAACAGGAATCAATTTGTCGAACCGATGGCTTGGAAACAGGAAAAAGTTATATCTGCGAATCCAAAAACCTGCTACATAAAAAGGCAGAGCAGTCATGGAAACATCTATATAGAGAGGTAGTTCTATCTGTAACTTTCCGAGATAAAATCCTGCACAGCCTATCAACAGTGTAAGGGCGAACATGAGGGACAAATGCTTTTCCCGCAAGAAATGTATCAGATAAAACAGAATATTACAGTTGAACAATGCAAGCAGGAACCAAATGGGGGGATTGAACTTGATAAGGTCGTGCCCGTGGAATACCACCAAAAGCTCTTTCCATGATACGGGGATTTGAAAAACTCCCGGTGCTATTTTCCAAACGATATATTTCAGTAGAAAAGCACTTAGATAAAAAAACAGGAAAGGGATAATCAGCTTATTTATTTTTCGGACGATGAATCCCAATAACCCTTCGTATGATTTAAAAAAGACTCCCGATATAAAAAAATAGAGCGGCATGCGGAAACAAGATAACATAGAATCCTTGTCGAGTTTATCGAAAGCCCCGCCAATATGTGCCATGACTACAAGAATGATGCAGACTCCTTTGGTTAAGTCCACAAAATCAATACGTTTACCCGGGTTGCCTTCCATTCTCTCTTTTAATATCTTTTATTTCGCAATTCGGGCGCAAAGATACTTGATAAATTGGAATAAAATGGAGAAGACGAAGAAAATAAAAAGACGACTGCGTAAAGCGAAACAATAAAATGAATACCGATTCGATTATTGCAAAAAAAGAATATCAGAGATATGAATAACGCGGATAATTCAAGGTTCTGATATCCTTACCCCTGTATTATCCGCGCATTATCCATATTGTTTTATAGTACTTTATCTATATCTATTTTTCAGGATTTCTTCCGGTATACTTAATCAACTCACCTATCTTATCATTGAGCCCCTGTGCTTTCATCAACTGCTCCAGTGTGATATGCATCCGATACCGCCAATAATTCCGGGGATTGGACGGAACATTGATTCGTTCTTCCTGCACATTCGGATTCCGCAAGTTCCCGTCTATGGACAACCAGTCCTGGAATGACAAAATGCAGAGAATGGAATTACTGTTAAGATGCTTGCGTACTATTTCTTCGCACAGTTCAGGAGTCGCAACAGTAGGCGCAATACCATAATGTCCCAGCATTGTATTGTAATAACGTTGCGTCTGCTGATAATCTTCTTCCCACCAACCGCGCAGCGTAGACATATCATGCGTGGAAATCGTGCAAACCGACCGGTACGGGTATTCTTCCAGATGTCCGAACTCATACATCGGATTCTTAGGCATCCGTTGAATCTCCAGGCTAAGAATACGCAAATCATTCATCACGGACGGCACACAAGCAGGAATCATACCCAAATCTTCTCCGCATACCAACATACGAGTGGACTGCGTTAGTTGAGGTAACTTCTTCATCGCCTGCTGATACCAAAACTCATTGTGACGATGATAATAATACTGATCATATAGTTTATTAAAAGCGTTCTTATCCTCTTCGCTCAATGCCCGGAAGATAAAGTCACGTTGTACACCAATGCGGGGATGATATTTGCCTTCTTCTTTCTTGTCCGGTACAAACAATACATTACTGATTAAAGAATACAATCCGTCCCGAATCCAGATGCTGTCTTCGTCGTTCTTCCCGGCAAAGAACTGTTTCACTTCCTGTTGCGTTTCAAACCCCGGCTTCATGCGATAAATTCCGGACTCATCTGCCAACTCGAGAAAATCTTGTTTCACAGTATTCGTATAGGGCCCGAATAGCTGTCCGAGGAACGACTCATGGATATATGGGTTCAGATATTCTTTCCGGAATGTGAAACCGTAACTTTCTATCTCTTCCCGGCTCATTGGCAGGGAAGGTGCAAACTGGCCTAACAATCCGTGTACGGCATTCATCGGTATTTCCCAAATACGGAAAAATCCGAGAATATGGTCAATCCGGTAGGCGTCAAAGTATTCAGCCATCTTCTGGAAACGCTTCATCCACCAGCGGTATCCGTCTTTCTCCATTACATCCCAGTTGTAAGTGGGGAATCCCCAATTCTGCCCATTCACAGAGAAATCATCGGGCGGAGCTCCTGCCTGTCCGTTCAGATTGAAATAATGCGGTTCTGTCCAGGCTTCCACGCTGTTACGGCTGATACCGATAGGAATATCCCCTTTCAGTACGACACCCTTCTCACGGGCATACTTCGTAGCTGCCAGTAATTGCAGATGCAGATGATACTGGATGAAATAATATAAAGCGATATGCGGATAATCTGCCGTCTCCGGCTGGCACATCTTTTCTATTTCCTCTGCATTATAAACAGAGTATTTCGGCCATTCACGGAAATTAGGCGTCCGGTAAGCATCACGCAGATAGCTAAATACAGCATAAGGCTGTAACCATTCCTTATTTGCTTCAAAGAAATCTTTGAACCCTTTGGAAGCCAAAACCTTTTCTCCTTCCTGCCGGAAAATTAAACGGAAGAACTCCCATTTCGTCTGATTGACCGCTTCATAATCAATGGCAGTCAGACTATTCAATTCCTTTTGTTTTTTATTGAATCCGGATGCGGCTTCTTTATCTTTCAGTGTTCCCATTTGCTTCATATCCGCATACATCGGATGGAAAGCATAGATAGAAATACTGTTGTAAGGATAAGAATCCGTCCATGCATGCGTCATGGTTGTGTCGTTGATAGGTAAAATCTGAATCACCTTCTGATGGGTGCGTACAGCCCAGTCGATCATACGTTTCAAATCTCCGAAATCACCGACTCCGAAACTCTTTTCCGATTTCAACGAGAACACAGGAATAGCCATACCTGCTCCCTTCCAAGCAGGAATATCAAAATAAGCGTACCGATCGGAAATCACGAGCGTTTCGTTCGTCTTTATTTCCGGGTCTGCCAGGTAGCGGTTGGGATTATTTTCCCAACAGTCCACTTTCTTTTCCAGCTTGTTGTAAAGAACGAATTTATATTCCAGCGGATATTTGAGTTTACTGGCATCCAGTTCCACCTGCCATTCCGGGAAGTTGGCGTCACTCATCAGAACAGCCTTTTCCGGCTCCCAGTTGCCTAATGCCTTCTGATTGCCACAAATCCCCAAACAGTAATCCTTGTTAATGCGTGGAGCATAAGCTTTGATTACCAGTCCCTTCTTGTGACCTTGCGGAATACTTTCCCTTTCGGGATGCGACAATAATGCTTCCGTAAAAGCCGAACTGTAAAGGTACAGTTGCTCCGGAATATTTTTCCAGCAATCATTGATTCTGTATTTCTTTCTGGGGACGCCGGACAGGAAAATACATCGTGGGAAATTGTCCCATTCCTTGCGGATAACGCTCCCGTTTTGTTCTATCTGATAGTTATAATTGATAGTTAACCCTTCCTGGGGAACTTCCACTTCCAGTTCTGCCGTCCAGTATATACCATCTGTTGTGTGCATGGGGACAGACTCCGTGGACAAGCCGGCAAGCCTGACTTCTTCCCCCCAGTTGGTGCGATATTCGATATTAAATGATAAAATCATATATATTAGATTTTGATTGAATATTTAAGACACTGCAAGTATAAGACATTTTTTTGAATAAAAAATAAAAGGAACCCTCGCGGACTCCTTTTAACCTTTTGTTTATATATTAATTAACATACGTAAGATGTTTATCCACATCTGGAAGCACCGCAGCTAGTGCAGATCAGGCAACCTTCCTGATAAATTAATGTCTCATTGCCGCAGTTCGGACATTTCTTTCCTTTGGCTTCGGTTCCATCCTGAATATACTTCTTCAAAGCACGTTCCACACCATTTTTCCAGGTGTTGATACTTTCACTGTTCAATTGCAGAGAGCCTACCAACTTGATAACCTGCTCAATCGGCATCCGGTAGCGAAGTACTCCCGAAATTAATTTCGCATAGTTCCAATATTCCTTGTTAAACTTCTCTGACAGTCCTTCAATGGTCGTCTTATATCCACGTTTGTTCTCAAATTGGAAGTCGTAACGTTTTGTACCGTCTTCATCAACATTCTTGATGATACGTCCGGAAGTTATGCTCTTAGGCAACAGGATGCCTTCGTCGTCATCCTGCAAACCGGTGAAGATTTCGTAAGGATGTCCGTCCAGCAGGCCGACGAAAGCCACCCATTTCTCCTTGTTATTTTGGAAACGTACCACGTCAGCTTCCAAAATTCTCGGACGTACCTCTACAACCGTAGGCGGTTTGCAAGGCGGTAAATCTTCTTTCTTTTCCGACTTCGTAGAAATCAATACGCCGGACCGTGAACCGTCACGATATACGGTACATCCTTTACAGCCGGATTTCCATGCTTCCACATACAGACGGTTTACTAAATCCTCGTCTACGTCATTCGGCAGATTGATAGTCACGCTGATGGAGTGGTCCACCCATTTTTGGATTCTTCCCTGCATCTTCACTTTCATCAACCAGTCTACATCGTTGGAAGTAGCCTTGTAATAAGGAGACTTAGCTACCAACTCGTCGATTTCTTCCTGTGAATAGCGTTTTGACGGGTCATATCCGTTAGCTTCCATCCAGGTAACGAACTTATGGTGGAATACGATATATTCTTCAAAAGCATCCCCTGTCTCGTCAACAAAGTCCACATGAACGTTCGTATCGTTCGGATTCACCTTTCTTCTGCGCTTGTAAACAGGCAGGAACACAGGTTCGATACCCGAAGTAGTCTGCGTCATCAGACTGGTTGTTCCGGTAGGAGCGATAGTCAGACAAGCGATGTTACGGCGTCCGTACTTCTTCATATCTTCGTACAGTGTCGGATCTGCTTCCGCCAAACGTTGGATGAACGGATTGTTCTGTTCGCGTTTGCTGTCGTACACCTCGAAAGCGCCACGTTCTTTCGCCATTTCTACTGACGAACGGTATGCTCCGAGAGCTACTGCCTTGTGTACTTTTTCTGAGAATTCCGTTGCTTCTTCCGTTCCGTAGCGCAGTCCCAAAGCAGCGAGCATGTCACCTTCGGCAGTGATACCTACACCAGTACGGCGACCTTGTCCGCTCTTCTTATATATCTTGTCCCAAAGTACACGTTCCGCACGTTTTACTTCTTCGTTCTCCGGGTCATCATCAATCTTGTTCATGATGCGCTCGATCTTTTCCAGTTCAAGGTCGATGATGTCGTCCATGATACGTTGAGCCAAAGCTACATGCTTGTGGAACAAATCGAAATCAAAGTAAGCATCCGGTTTGAACGGATTCACTACATAAGAATATAGATTGATAGCCAACAGACGGCAAGAGTCATACGGACACAATGGAATTTCTCCACACGGATTAGTAGATACGGTCTTGTAACCCAGGTCTGCATAGCAATCGGGCACAGATTCGCGGATAATCGTATCCCAGAACAGGACACCCGGTTCTGCTGATTTCCATGCGTTATGAACAATCTTCTTCCATAGGGTAGAAGCGTCGATTTCTTTAGTAAATGACGGATTAGCCGAGTCGATAGGATACTGCTGTACGTAAGGTTTTTCCTCTACGGCAGCCTGCATGAAAGCGTCGTCCAGTTTAACCGAAACGTTTGCGCCTGTCACCTTTCCTTCTGTCATCTTGGCGTCGATGAAAGCTTCGGAATCCGGATGCTTGATAGATACGCTCAACATCAATGCGCCACGGCGTCCGTCCTGGGCTACTTCACGGGTCGAATTAGAATACCGTTCCATGAACGGAACAAGACCGGTAGAAGTCAAAGCGGAGTTTTTAACCGGAGAACCTTTCGGACGGATGTGCGACAAGTCATGACCCACGCCACCACGTCTTTTCATTAGTTGTACCTGTTCTTCGTCGATTTTGATGATCGCCCCGTATGAGTCGGCAGCGCCATCTACTCCGATAACGAAGCAATTGGATAGTGAAGCAACCTGGTAGTCGTTACCGATTCCTGTCATCGGGCTACCTTGGGGAACGATGTATCTGAAGTGATCCAGTAAATCGTACAGTTCTTTTGCTGTCAGCGCATTCGGATACTTTGATTCGACACGTGCCACTTCATTAGCAATTCTCCAATGCATGTCTTCCGGAGACTTTTCATAGATATTTCCGAAAGAATCCTTTACTGCGTATTTGTTTACCCAAACCCTTGCAGCAAGCTCGTCGCCTTGAAAATATCGTAAAGATTCTTCGTAGGCTTCGTCATAAGAATAAATTTGTTTTTCCACGATTCAATTTGTGCTAAATCTGATTTTTAATAAGTAATGTGTAGAAGTTTACTTATCGTTAACAAATGTAGCTGCAAAGCTAAGAATGTTTTTTCATCTATCAAAATAAAAATGAAATAATTTATTAACAGGTTGCAAGTTTTCCATTTGTGTGCGCTAAGTATTTGATAAACAGATAAATTTGATTTTTGTTCAAAGGTTAAAGTTTTCCAAAAAGAAAACTATTCTTTTCTATCAGTATGGTGGAATAGTTTTTTCTTTTTATATCTTTGCAAAAAAAAGATATGTTTGAAACCGTAAAGAACAGAAGAACAATCAGGAAATACCAGTCGAAGGATATTGCTCCTGATTTGTTAAATGATTTGCTTGAAACCTCTTTCCGTGCTTCTACGATGGGGGGGATGCAACTTTATAGTGTAATTGTCACTCGCGACACGAAAATGAAGGAGAAACTTTCGCCCGCTCATTTTAACCAGCCGATGGTAAAAAATGCACCGGTGGTACTTACTTTTTGTGCTGATTTCCGTCGCTTCAGCAAGTGGTGCGAACAGCGGAAAGCTGTGCCGGGCTATGATAATTTAATGTCTTTTATGAATGCGTCTATGGATACTTTGCTGGTTGCGCAGACTTTCTGTACGCTGGCTGAAGAAGTAGGACTCGGTATTTGCTATTTGGGTACTACTACTTATAATCCCCAAATGATTATTGATACTCTTCAATTGCCCGAACTGGTATTCCCTCTTACGACGATAACGGTAGGTTATCCCGATGGTATTCCCGCGCAAGTAGACCGCCTGCCCTTGGAAGCTGCCGTGCACGATGAAAAATACCACGATTATACGCCGGAAGAGATAGAGAAGCTCTACGCATACAAAGAATCATTGCCGGAAAATAAACAGTTTATCGAAGAAAACAAGAAAGAAACTTTAGCCCAGGTATTTACAGATGTACGTTACACAAAGAAAGATAACGAATTTATGTCTGAAAATCTATTGGAAGTACTTCGTCAGCAAGGATTCTTGAAATAAGTATTAAAGAAAGTATTAAGTATTACCGTAGCTGCGTGAAATACATATAAAGCGTATCCGCACGGATAATACTTAATACTTTAAACACTTGTATTTTAATTTCTTTTCTTCAGTAATGACTCAATCTCCTGTACCTCTGCGCTAAAGCTCTTGTCCACCTCTAATTGTCCTTTTACGGTTTTGCAGGCGTGAAGTACGGTTGCATGATCCTTGTTACCGATGAATTTACCTATCTTGGATGTTGAAAAGTCTGTGTGATTTTTGGCGAGATACATGGCGATCTGCCTTGCTTGAACTACTTCTCTCTTTCTGGATTTTGTGTGTATGGCAGCCGGTTCCAGGTCGAAATGCTTGCATACCACTTTGAGGATATCATCAATGGTAACAGCCTTTGTCTCATTATGAACCACCCCATGCACGATGTGTTGTGCCAAATCCATATCTATTTCCTTGTTGAAAATAGTAGAGCGTGCCATGATTGCGATAACGATACCTTCCAGGTCGCGTACACTTTCGTTCACGTTCTCGGCAATATAATCGATTACTTCCGGTGGGAACTGTAATCCGTCGCGGTGTATCTTATTGCGCAGAATGTTTTTACGAAGTTCTACAGTCGGCTTTTCGAGCTCTGCCACCATGCCCCATTTGAAACGGGTGAGCAGGCGTTCTTCAATACCTTGCAATAACACGGGAGCGCGGTCGGAAGTCAATATGAGCTGTCTGCCGTTTTGATGTAAATGATTGAAGATATGGAAGAAATTGTTCTGCGTCTTGGTGACACCGGCAAATTCCTGGATATCATCGATAATCAATACATCAATCGTCTGATAGAAGTTGATGAAATCGTTCGTCGTATTATTACGTACAGAATCCGTATATTGTACCTGGAACAAATGTGCCGAAACGTACAATACTCTTTTCTCAGGATTCGTTTCTTTGATTTTCGTGCCTATTGCGTTTGCGAGGTGCGTTTTTCCCACTCCGGATGCTCCATAAAGGAACAACGGGTTGAAAGCAGTGCCCCCGGGTTTTTGTGCTACGGCTTCGGCTACACTTCTCGACAGCTTGTTGCTGTATCCTTCAATGAAGTTTTCGAAGTTATAATTGGGGTTCAAATGCGGGTCTAAGTCTTGAACAGCAGGAGCCTTCAAGAAGTTAGGCGCTTTGTTACCGTCAAATATGCTTTTGGGAGTAATAGCCGTAGAGCGATTGCTTGCTTCGAGATTCACGGTTTGATTCGGAATCGAAGTCTTGTCTACCATAACGTTGTACATCAACTTGGTGCCTTCGCCAATGACTTTATACAATGTCTTGCGGATAAGATCTACGAATCTCTCTTCCAGTATTTCATAGAAAAACTGGCTGGGGATTTGTAAAATCAATGTTTTGTCCTCATATTTTAATGGAACAATAGGGGCAAACCAAGTATTATATGTCGTCTCAGGAACATTGTCTTTTATAACGTCGAGACAGCGGTTCCAAAGTACGACATGATTTGATTCAATCAT